>JBDZUW010000056.1:0-13471 GCA_040255375.1 Luteimonas sp.
CGCGCTCCAGCGCGCGGAGCATCAGCAGGTTGAATTCGCCCTCGCGGCGCGCGTACTCCAGTTGCGCCTGGGCCAGCGCCTGCAGCCGCTCCTGGTGCTCGCGCCCCAGGCCGAATGCCGGCAACCGGAGCAGCGCGCCTCCCTCGCGGCGCGCCGCTTCCAGCCATGGCGCGACCGCGGCGTTCCAGGCCTCGAGGCCCTGCATGCCTTCGCCGCCCATCGCCTCGAACGCGCTGGCGAAGGGGTTGGGTGCGGTGGCCCCGAGCGTGCGTTTCCATTCCGCGGCGACGTCCTCCGCGCTCGCGCCGCTGGCGGCCATGCGCGCCGCGAGTTCCTGCATCCGCGCGAACAGGTCGAAACCGGGATAGCTGCCGGGCATGGAGGCCTCCGTGATGGCGCGACCATGCTACCAGCCGCCCGCGACAGGCCGAAGACGGGCCGCGGACGCGCCGCCGGGTGTGTCAGGGCTTCGGGATGCGCAGGGTCTTGCTGATCATCAGCGATCCGGACAGCGCGTACACCAGCACGAGCGGGTGCAGCAGCCACGGGCCCAGCCGCCATGCCCCGCCCCACAGGTCCGGGCCGAGCCGGCCGGCGAAGGCCGCGACGGCCAGCAGGGCGACGATGGCGACGCTGGTCGGGATCGGCGTGCCCTCGAAATACGTCACCTTGCCCTCGTCGCCCGACAGGCTCTCGGCGGTGACGTTGTAGCGCGCGAGGCGGCTCACGCCGCAGCCGACGAAGTACGAGAGCACCAGCCAGTCCCAGCCGCCCTGCAGGCCGCAGGCGTAGCCCAGCGCGGCGGGCGCGACGCCGAAGGAAATGACGTCCGCCAGCGAATCGAGCTCGCGGCCCAGGGTGGAGGCGACCTTGCGCCAGCGCGCGATGCGCCCGTCCAGCGCGTCGAACGCGAACGCCAGCGGGATCAGCCCCATGCCCCAGAGCAGGTCGGCGACCACGCCCTCCTGCAGGAAGCGCATCGCCGCGAAGATCGCGCCGGTGCCGCAGAACGCGTTGCCGAGCGTGAACCAGTCGGCGAGCTGGAAGTCGCGCAGCATCGAGAAATGGCGCCTGGGCTTCATGCCGGTCTCCGCCTGGGATGGTGGCGCCAGCATGCCCAAACGGCCGCGGCGGCGCACGCCCTCCACCATACCCGGCCGCGGTCAAGCCGCCGTGTGCGCGGGGCTCACTCCGGGATCGCCAGCGCGCCGGCCGTGAGCGCGCCCGCGCCGCGCGGGCTGGTGGCGATCACCGCGTCCGCCGGCAGCGCGCGCTTGCCGTCGAGCACGGCGTCCACCCGGTCCAGCGCCGCATGGACGTAGGGCAGCATCGGCACGAACCGGGCCGCATAGCCGGGAAAGCCGAGGAACGCGTCGAAGTGCTCGGCGTTGTGGACCTGCCAGTAGCGCACGTCGCGCCCCGCGGCCTGCGCCGCGGCGACGTAGGGCGCGCTGCTGAAGGCCGGCGGCACCAGGCCGTCGTCCAGGCCGTGCACGACGATCACCGGCAGTCCCGCACGCGGCAACGCCGCACGAGTCCCGGCGATGCCCCGGCGCACGCGGTCCGCGTCGGCGCCCTGCCCGTCCCACAGCGCGCGCAGGCACTGCAGGCCGGCGAGCGTGAAATCCGGCGGCGCGAGCTTCGTGTCGACGAGGTTGACGCCATTGCCCGGCGGGATGCCAGCGGCGTCCGACCACCAGGACGCGCGCTCGGCATCCGTGGCCGCGCGCAGGCCCAGGCCGGGATCCTGGGCGGCGAACGAGTAACCGCAGGGATGCTCGCCCGCGCGATAGCGGCCGTAGGCGGACGCATAGGTCGCCGCCACCGAACGCCACAGGTCGAAGCCGCTCGATGCGGCGCCGGAACGCTGCGCGGCATCGCTCCAGCCGCTGGCGCGCATGCGTTCGTACGCCGACTTCGCCTGTTCCGCGACGGTCTCGCCGCCGATCAGGCCCGCCGCCTTGAGCGATGCGCAGCGCAGCGTCCACCACGGCTCGACGGTGGCGCGCACGGGCGGCTGCGCCATCGTCGCCGGATCCAGGTGCAGCAGCGCGCACGGCTGCAGCAGGGCCGCCTCGGTCGCGAAGTCGTAGAGCGGGCGCCCGCCCCGCTCGACGTACACGTTGGGCTCGCCGGCGACGACCGCATCCAGCCAGTCCCCGTCCAGTTCGGCCGCGCGCAGCACCGCGCCGCCGCCATTGGAGATGCCGACCGCGATGACGCGCGTGTTGCCGAAGGTGAACGGCGCCGCGCCCGGCAGCGCTTCGTCCAGCACCTGCAACGCGTATTGCGCAGCCTGCTGCACGTGGCGGCCCCAGTCGGCCTCCGGATTGTCCTGCGAATGCGCGTGGCGGAACGCGACGCCCTTCGCGCCGTGCGCTGCGTCCGGCACGAACGCGAGCGCGTCGCCGCCGGCGACGGTGCCGGGCGTGCCGTCCACGCGCACGCCGGCCTGCGCGTCGAGATCGAAGTAGTCGGTGCCCGCGCCCTTGTCGGTGTAGGCGACCGCGCATCCCTTCGGCAGCCCCCATGCACCGGCGATCGAGATCGCGCCGTAGATGCCGCGCGAACCGGAAGCCGGCGCGACGACGATGCAGCGCTTCGCCGTGTCGAACGCGTCGGGGAGCTGCACCAGCACGCGGTGCGGATGCCTTGCGCCCGGCACCGTCGCCAGCGCCGAGAACTCGCGGCCAGGCACCGCAGCCGTGCTGCCGTACAGCGAGCCGTAGCCGCCGCCCGGCGACAGGTCGGCGATGCCGCGCCAGTTGCTCCAGATCGCGCGCCGCCGCGCTTCGACCGCGGTCGGGTGCGCCGCATCGGCGAACGCAGGCGCCACGGCGGCCTGCAGCCCCGCGAGGCCCAGGCCTGCAGTGAGCAGGTCGTCGCCGTCGCGATGGTCGCTGGCGACCTGGTGCTCGAAGCTAGGGGATGCGGGCATGGCGGCTCCTGCATGGCCGGACGATGCGTGCGGAGGCGCCGAAGCGCAGGCCGCGAGCACGGACGCGAGGAGGGCCGGGACGGCAGGACGGAGTCTGGTCATGCCGCCACCCTAGCAAGCGCGCGCGCGGCGGGCATCGTACTTTGGTCCGACCACCCGGCCCGCGGCCCCCTGCTAGGCTAACGCTTCCCCCATTCCGCGAGGCGGGCCCATGGCCACGCGCTGCATCCTCATCACCGGTGCCGGCAGCGGCATCGGCGCCGGCATCGCCAACGCGCTGGCCGCGGCGGGCCACCACCTCGTCGTCACCGATGTCGACCGCGACGCCGCCGAAGCCGTGGCCGCGGGCATCCGCAACAGCGGCGGCTCGGCCGAGGCGCGCGTGCTCGACGTCACCTCCGACGACAGCGTCGCCGCCGCGCTGGCCGCGGTGTCGCGCCCCGTCGACGTGCTGGTCAACAACGCCGGCCTGCAGCACGTCGCGCCGCTCGAGGAATTCCCCATCGCCAAGTGGGACTTCCTGGTGCAGGTGATGCTGGTCGGCGTCGCCCGCCTCACCCGCGCGGTGTTGCCGGGCATGCGCGAGCGCGGCTTCGGCCGCATCGTCAACATCGGCTCGATCCACTCGCTGGTCGCCTCGCCCTACAAGAGCGCCTACGTCGCCGCGAAGCACGGCCTCGTCGGCTTCTCCAAGGTGGTCGCGCTGGAAACCGCCGGTGCCGACATCACCATCAACACGATCTGCCCGACCTACGTGAAGACCCCGCTCGTCGACAGGCAGATCGCCGACCAGGCGCGCACCCGCGGCATCCCCGAATCGCAGGTGGTGTCCGACGTGATGCTCAAGCCGATGCCCAAGGGCGTCTTCATCGAATTCGACGAACTGGCCGGCACCACCGCCTTCCTGATGTCGCACGCCGCGCGCAACATCACCGGCCACACGATCGAGATCGACGGCGGCTGGACCGTGCAGTAGTCGCGGCATTGCGCCGACGCCTTCGCCCCCATGCCCTCGCTGCTGATCGCCGACGACCACCCGCTGTTCCGCGCTGCGTTGCGTGGTGCGGCGGCCGATGCCGTCGTCGACCTGCAGGTGCACGAAGCCGACTCGCTGGACGGCGTGCTCGCCGCCCTGGACGCCGAGCCCGGCATCGACCTGGTGCTGCTGGACCTGCACATGCCGGGCAACCACGGCCTCGCCGGCCTGGCCGCGATCCGCGCGCAGCATCCGGGCGTCGCGGTGGTCGTGGTCTCCGCGAACGACGACCCGCGGGTGGTCCGGCGTGCCCTGGATCATGGCGCTGCCGGCTACCTGCCGAAAAGCACCGGGCTGGACGACCTGCGCGAGGCGATCCGCGCCGTGCTGGGCCTGCAGCAATGGCTGCCGGCGACGCTGCGCAAGGCGGTGGACGGCGCGCGGTCCCTGCCCGGCGACGCCGAACTGGCGGCGCGGCTGGCGAGCCTGTCGCCGCAGCAGTTCCGCGTGCTGGCGCTGGTGGCCGAGGGGCTGCTCAACAAGCAGATCGCCGACCGGCTCGGCGTGCAGGAGCGCACGGTGAAGGCGCACCTGACGGCGATCTTCGAACGGCTGGGGGTGCGGAACCGGACGCAGGCCAGCGTGGTCCTGCGCGAGCTGGAGCTGAGCGACCCGGCCCGGCAGTTGTAAGCAAGCCTCGCGATGGCGGGAATCGTCCGAGAACGGTCGCCCGGCCGAAAGCCGCCCTAGGCCATTCCCCTCGCCACGAGCAACCGGTCCAGCACCGACTTCAGCGCCAACGGCTTCAACGGCTTCATCAGCAACGGCAGGCCAGCCTCGTGTACCGCGGCCCGCACTTCGGCCCCGGCATCGGCGCTGAGGATCACCGCCGGCCGCGCGCCGAACTCTTCGGCCAGCCGCGCGTGCACCTGCACGCCGGTGTCTCCATCGTCCAGGTTGTAGTCGAACAGCCAGAGCTCGGCCGGCATGGCCTGCAGGTGCCGCCGCGCGCCCTCGCCATCGCCGGCGTCCACGACGATGCAGCCCATGCCATCGAGCAACTGCCGCAGTGCGGCACGGGCCATCGGCTCGTTGTCCACCACCAGCACCCGCGTGCCGGCCAGTCCCTGGCGCGGCAGCGTGGCCGAGGCGGGCGCGGCCTGCGCGGCCGCGCGTGGCACCGTCAGCGAGAATGCGGTGCCGGCGCCCAGGCGGCTCTCCAGCCCGAGCGGCGCCTCCAGCAGTCGCGCCATGCGATCGGCGATCGCCAACCCCAACCCGAGGCCCTGGCCCGCCGCGCCCTCGCCGCGCCAGAACTCCTCGAACAGCGACGCCTGCATCCGCGGATCGATGCCCGGGCCCGTATCGTGCACCTCGATGCGCACCGCGCCGCCCGCGCGGCGCACGCCGAGCAACACGCGGCCGGACGCCGTGTAGCGCACCGCGTTGGCCAGGAAGTTCTGCAGCACGCGCCGCAGCAGCTGCGGATCGCTGCGGACCCACGCGCGCGTCGGCACGTACGCGAACGACAGGCCGCGCTCGGCGGCCAGCACGCGGAACTCGGACGCCAGCGGCTCCAGCACTTCGGCCAGGGCAAAGGAGCGCAGTTGCGCGTCGAGGCCGCCGGCTTCGAGGCGCGAAAGATCCAGCAGGTCGGTCAGCAGCCCCGTCGTCGAATCGAGCGCGCCGCGCACCTGGCGCACGGATTCGCGCGCGTTCGCCGGCACCTGCGCGGCCAGCGCGTCGGTGAACAGGTGCGCGGCGTGCAGCGGCTGCAGCATGTCGTGGCCGATCGCGGCGAGGAAGCGGCCCTTGGCATCGTTCGCCCGCTCGGCTTCGCGGCGCGCGGCTTCGGCGGCGGCGGTGCGCTCCTCGACGCGCTGCTCGAGGGTCTCCTTGGCCTGCAGCAGTCCGGCTTCGGCGCTGCGGAAGGCGGTGACGTCGGTGAACGTGGCGACGAAGCCGCCGCCGGGCATGGGGTTGCCGCGGATCTCGACGATGCTGCCGTCGGGGAACACGCGCTCGGTCAGGTGCGCGGTGCCGGCGCGCATGTGCGCGAGGCGGCGCTGCAGCGCCTGCTCGATGTCGCCCTGCGGCGGCATGCGCTGCAGCGCGTGCCGGGCGAGGTCGGCGACGGGCATGCCGACCTTGAGCATCGCTTCCGGATAGCCGAACAGTTCGGCGTAGCGCCGGTTCCAGGCGACGAGCCGCAACTGCGCGTCGACCACGCTGATGCCCTGGCTCATGTTCTCCAGCGCGGCTTCGAGCACGCGCTGGTTGAAGCGCAGGTCGCGCGAGGCTTCGCCCACGATGGCGGCCACGGTTTCGAGGTGGCCGGCTTCGCGGCGTGCGGCGTCGAGCAGGACACGCGCGGACGCGGAGCCGAGCACCGCCGCGAGCTCGCGCTCGACGCGCGCTTCGGTGTCCGCGGGCACCGGGCCGGCGGCGGGCGCATCGGCGAGCAGCGCGGCGACGCGTTCGATTGGCAGGAATCGCAGGCCGGCGTCGCGCAGCGTGGTCGCGTCCAGGCCGCGGCGGACGCGCCGCGGGGCCTCGCGCTGCCACAGCGCCAATGCCAGCGTCACCGCGGTGCCGACGAAGAGGCTGGCGCCCACGGCCCGTCCCAGGCGGGTCCAGCCGGTCAGCCAGAACAGGCCGTCGGGCGAGAGCCAGCGCAGGCCGGACGGGCCCTCGCCGGCCCAGCCCGGGGCGGCACCGGCCAGCGACAGGCCCATCGGCACCAGCATCACCCAGCACCACACCGCGAAACCCGCGACGATGCCGGCGATCGCGGCGCGCGGCGGCGTCTGCGGCCGCCACACGGCGAAGCCGAGCGGAGGCACCAGCGTGGCGAGCGCGGAGAACGACACGGCGCCGACATCCGCCAGCGCCTCGCTGCCGGCCACGAGCCGGCTGTAGGCCCACGCCAGCAGCATGATGACGACGATGCCGGTGCGGCGCAGCGCCAGGACGTGCCCGCGCAGGTCCGCGCCGCCGCCGCGCGCCCACGCGCCGCGCAGCAGGCCCGGCGCGAACCAGTGGTTGCCGATCATCAGGCTGAGCGTGAGCGTGCTCACCACGACCATGCCGGTGGCCGCGCTGAGCCCGCCGAGGAAGGCGAACAGCGCCAGGCCTTCGGCGCCCTGCGACAGCGGCAGCGCGAGCACGTACAGGTCGGACGGAACGCTCGTGCCGAGCAGCGCCTCGCCCGCGCGCGCCAGCGGCAACACCGGCAGCGCGATCAGCAGCAGGTAGAGCGGGAACTGCCAGCGCGCCGTGGCGATGTGGCGCTGGTCGCGGCATTCCACCACCGCGATGTGGAACTGGTGCGGCAGGATGAACATCGCGAACGCGCCCAGCACCATCAGCGGGACGAAATCGCTGGCAGCCGATGCCGGCAGCGGCTGCGCGGCCGCCAGCGCAGGTCCCGCGGCAGCGGCCGCCGCCGGAGCCGCCGGGATCGCCGCGTCCAGCCCGAACCATACGAACGCGCCGAGCGCGAGCATCGCCGCGAGCTTGAACAGCGATTCCACCGCCATCGCCAGCACCAGCCCACGGTTGTGCTCCGCCGCGCTGGCGTGGCGCGTCCCGAACAGCATCGCGAACCCGGCCATCGCCAGCGCGACGTAGAGGGCGCTGTCCTGCCACGGCGGGAGTTCCGCGCCGCCCGGCCGCACGGTCAGCATCGCGAAGCTCATCGCCATCGCCTTGAGCTGCAGCGCGATGTAGGGCACCAGCCCCAGCGCCGCGACCAGGGTCACGACCGCGGCGAGCCATGCGTCCTTGCCGAGCCGGGTCGCGATCAGGTCGGCGATCGACGTCGCGTTGGTTTCGTGCGCCAGCCGCGCGAGCCGGACCATGAACCCCGCCGCGAGCGCGTACAGCACGATCGCGCCGAGGAAGGTCGGCGGCAACGGCCAGCCGTGGCGCGCGGCCTGGGTGACCGTGCCGTAGAAGGTCCACGAAGTGCAGTGCACCGCCAGCGACAACGCGTAGACGTGGCGCCAGCGCCCGGCGAACGCGTCCGGGCGGCGCTCGCCGTACAGGCCGGCGGCGAACATCAGCGCGAGCCACAGCGACGCGGCGGCCACCACGACGGCAATGCTCAGCATCCCCAGCGCCCCCTGCCCATGCGCGCCATTCTATTCGCGCCAGGCAAGAAAACGGCGGGCCCGAGGCCCGCCGCGAAGTTCCCGAATGGGGGTCCGGGCTCAGAAGTTGTAGCGGACCGAAACGTAGGCATCGCGGGGCATGCCGTAGTAGGCGGTCTGGATGTTGCCCACGCTCGAGAATTCCTGGCCTTCGGTCATGTAGGTCTCGTCGGTCAGGTTGCGCACGCCCGCGCGCACCTGCCAGGCCGAATCCGGCGATTCCCACGCGGCGAACGCGCCGAACAGCGTGTACGCGCCCTGCGACAGGTTGTCGCGGTTGTCCACCGAGAGCCAGGTCCGCGAGCGGTAGGACGCGTCCGCGCCGAGGGTGAGCACGCCGGCCGATCCGAGGTCGAAGTCGTGCTGCGCCGCCAGCCGGCCGGTGAACTCGGGCGAGAACGGCACGTGGTCGTGGGCGTGGGGGTCGTAGTCGGGACGCGTCGGGTCGGACACGCGCAGGTCCACGAATTCGTCGTAGCGCGCATCCAGCCAGCCCAGCTGCATGGAGACGGTGGTGGCGTCGCCGACGCGCGCCATGCCCTCGAACTCGAGGCCGTCGATCGACATCTTCGCCGCGTTGATGACCGGGAAGGCGAAGGTCGGGACGCCGCCGGCATCGACCCGCTCGGACACGCGCGCCTGGAAGTCCTCGTAGTCGCTGTGGAACGCGGCGAAGTTGGCCGACATGCGGCCGTCCGCGGTCTGCATCTTCAGGCCCAGCTCGTAGGTCCAGACGAACTCCGGATCGAATTCCGCGTTGTCCGACTCGGCCTGGGTATTGGCACGGCCGTTGAAGCCGCCCGACTTGAAGCCACGGCTCGCCGAGGCGTACGCGGTGGCGTTGGGGCCGAAGCTGCGCTTGAGGCTGACGGAAGGCGTGGTCGCGTTCCAGGTCTTGCGCGCGCCCTCGATCACGGCCTGCGGGTCGGCGCTGAACGCCGCCAGCGGCGGGCCGTAGAACGCGCTGGTGGTGCGGTCGTATTCCTTGGTGTCGCGCGACTGGCGCACGCCGGCCGCGAGCGTCCACGCATCGGCGAACGTCCAGTCGACGCTGGCGAAGAACGCCGAGCTGGTCGTGTGCAGGTCGTCGTCGATCGTGCGCAGGAAGGAGAACGGGACGCCCGCGAAGCGCAGGAAATCGTCCGCGTAGGCCTCCTGGTGCGACGGGACCGTCTCGTCCAGGTAGTACGCACCGAAGATCGCGCGCACCGGGCCGCCGTTGTCGTAGCGCAACTGCAGTTCCTGGCTCCACTGCCGCTGGTGGAAGCCGACGAAGACGTCGCCGAGCTCGAATTCCGAGGCATCGATGTCGATGTAGGACTCGGAGTCGAGCTTGCGGTACGCGGAGATGCTCTTCAGCGACCAGGCATCGTTCAGCGTCCACGACATGTTCAGTGCCGCGCCCTTGTGGGTCATGTGCTGGCCCTTGCCGGGGCCGAACGAGGTGCGCGTGCGGAAGTCGTACTCGCCCGTCGGCGCGGCCAGGAGCACGTAGGGGCCGAAGCCGGGGTACAGGTCCACCGCGACCAGCGGCGCGGTCGGCCGGCCCAGGGTCAGGTCGGCGTCCTGGTCCGTGTAGTCGAGCGAGAACGTCGCATCGAAGCCGGCGTCGTTGCGGTACGCGAGCTTCGCGCGCAGCGCGCTGGTCTCGTTGCCGTTGTAGTCGCGGCCGGTGGACGGATCCTTGACGTAGCCGTCCAGCTTGCTGCTCATGCCGGCGATGCTGCCGGCGAAGTCGGCGCCGAAGCGCCCGCCGGCGTAGAAGCGCCCTTCGAGCCGCCCGTGCTCGCCCGCCACGACCTCGACGGAACCGCCCTGGTAGTCGAACGGATCGCGGGTGGTCAGCTTGATCGCGCCGCCGGTCGAGTTCTTGCCGTACAGCGTGCCCTGCGGCCCGCGCAGCACTTCCACCTGGTCCACGTCGAACAGCGAGAACAGCGCGCCGTTGATGCGCGAGTAGTACACGTCATCCACGTACATGCCCACGCCCGGGTCGAACGTCTGCAATGCGTCGGGCTGGCCGATGCCGCGGATGAAGACGTTGACGCTGTTCGCGGAGCCGCGGCCCTGCACGATGTTGAGGTTCGGCACCGCGCCCTGGAGGCCGGCGACGTCGGTCGCCTGCAGGTCGCGCAGCGACTGCTCGCCGAAGGCGCTGACTGCGACCGGCGTGTCCTTGATCGATTCCTCGACCCGGCGCGCGGTGACGACCACGGCGCCCAGCGTCTGCGGCTCGTCGCGCCTGGCCGCGTCGCGCACGCTGGTCGGTTCGGCGGGCTTCTGCTGCGCGGCCTCGTCCTGCGCCGCCGCCGGAGCCGCCTCCTGCGCCCATGCCAGCGGCGACATCAGCGCGCAACCGATCGCCAGGCCCAAATATCTGCGCTTCATCTTCTTGGCTCTCTTCCCCGGAGGATGGCGGCCAGCCTAGAGGCTCGCGCGGGGCGGCCGCATCGTACCTTCGGACAATGGGCCCGCGGCCGCGGGGCCCCGAGACTGCGGCGACGGACGACGGCCCGGCGCGGGCAAGGATCGGAACAGACGATGGCCCTGCTGATGGTGCTCGCGGCGCTGTGTTTCCTGATGTACGTGGCCTATCGCGGCCACAGCGTGATCCTGTTCGCGCCCGTCGCGGCGCTCGGCGCGGTGCTGCTGACCGACCCGTCGCTCGTGGCGCCGATGTTCACCGGCCTGTTCATGGACAAGATGGTCGGGTTCCTGAAGTTGTATTTCCCGGTGTTCCTGCTGGGCGCCGTGTTCGGCAAGCTCATCGAGCTGTCGGGGTTCGCGCGCGCCATCGTGCAGGCGACGATCCGCGCGGTCGGGCCGCAGCGCGCGATCCTGTCCATCGTCCTTGTCTGCGCCCTGCTCACCTACGGCGGCGTCTCGCTGTTCGTGGTGGTGTTCGCCGTGTACCCGTTCGCGGCCGAACTGTTCCGCCAGGCCGACATCCCGAAGCGCCTGATCCCCGGCACGATCGCGCTGGGCGCCTTCACCTTCACCATGGATGCGCTGCCCGGCACGCCGCAGATCCAGAACATCATCCCGTCCTCGTTCTTCGGCACCGACGCGTGGGCGGCGCCATGGCTGGGGACGATCGGCGCGGTCTTCATCCTCGTGCTGGGCCTGGCCTACCTCGACTGGCGGCGGCGCGTTGCGCAGCGCCTGGGCCAGGGCTACGCCGACGGCGGCGAGCTGCGCAACGAACCGGTGCCCTTCGCCGGCGCGCGCCTGCCGCACCCGCTGCTGGCGATCGCGCCGCTGGTCGTGGTGGGCGTGGCGAACAAGCTGCTCACGACATGGATCCCGCGTGCGTACGGCGACAGCCACAGCTTCGTGCCGGGCGTGATCGGGACGCCCGCGCCGGTGGTGCAGGAAATCGCGAAGATCGCGGCGATCTGGGCGGTGGAGGGCGCGCTGCTGCTGGGCATCGCCTGCGTGCTCGCCTTCGCGTGGAAGCCGGTGTCGCGCGGGTTCGCCGAAGGCAGCCGGTCGGCCGTCGGCGGCGCGTTGCTGGCGGGCATGAACACGGCGTCGGAATACGGCTTCGGCGCGGTCGTCGCGGCGCTTCCGGGCTTCCTGGTCGTGGCGGGCGCGCTCTCGGCCATCCCGAACCCGCTGGTCAACGAAGCGGTGACCGTCACCGCGCTTGCCGGCATCACCGGCTCCGCGTCGGGCGGCATGGGCATCGCGCTGGCCGCGATGTCGGACACCTTCATCGCCAACGCGCACGCGGCGGGCATTCCGCTGGAAGTCTTCCACCGCGTCGCGGCGATGGCCTCCGGCGGCATGGACACCCTGCCCCACAACGGCGCGGTCATCACCCTGCTCGCGGTCACCGGCCTGACCCACCGCCAGGCCTACAAGGACATCTTCGCGATCACCCTGCTCAAGACCGCGGCCGTGTTCGTGGTGATCGGCGTGTACTACGCCACCGGGCTGGCCTGAGGCGCTTCCGCACGGCGGTGAGCCCGCCGCCCCGCCTGGCTTGCGTTACCCTTCCCGCGCATACCGGGGAGGGGCCGATGGACGACAGGCAAGTGGACGGCGCGAAGGCGGACGGCGCGCTTCCGCGCGAGACGACGCCCACCTGGGAGGTCGAGCTGCTGATCTCCGGCGTCGCGGTGTTCGCGATGCTGCAGTTGCCCGGCCTGCTCGACGACGCGCTGTTCGCGCTGCAACCGCGCTTCGACCCCGGATGGTCGATGCCGATGCAGATGATGTACATGTACCTGAAGAGCGCCGCCGTCATCCTGGCGGCGACCTTCGCGGTGCACCTGCTGCTGCGCGCGCACTGGATCGCGCTGGTCGGCATGCATTCGGTGTTCCCCGACGGCATCCGGGCCGAGCGCCTGCGCATGGGCCCGGTGCAGCGCGCCGCCGAGGAACGCTACGAGCTCGGCCGCGAGCGGCTGATCGACCGCGCCGACAACCGCGCGACCGTCGTCTTCGCCATGGGCGTGGCCATGGCGATGATGCTCCTGTCCGTGAGCCTGCTGATCGCGGCCTTGTTCATCGCATTGACGGCAGTCCTGTGGCTCGCGGGCGTGCACGTGGACAGTTCGCTGGTGTTCGCCCTGGCCGCGGGCCTGGTGGCCGCGCCCTTCGGCATCGTCCGGGGGATCGACCGGCGCTGGGGCGCGCGCCTCGCGCCGGACGGCGTGGCTGCCCGCGTGCTGGCCGTGCTATTCCGCTGCTATCGCGTCCTCGGCTTCGGCCGCGGCAACAGCGCGATGGCGCTGGTGTCCAGCCATGGCAGCGAACGCCGGACGGTGATCCTCGTCTTCGCGGTTTTCCTGCCGGTCATGTTTTCCGTCGTCTTCGGGTTGAAGGCGCTCCGGCACCCCGAACAGTTCGGCGACTACGCGATGTTCCCGGGCGACTCGCCGGGGCTGTCGGTCGACGCGTCCCACTACGACGCCATGCGCACGCCCGCGCGCGATCGCGCCGTGCCCTTCATCCAGGACGCGGTGGTGCCCGGCCCGTACCTGCGCCTCGTGGTCCCGTTCCGGCCGGGCGCGGACCCGGAGGCGATGCGGCGTGCGTGCCCCGGCGCCGGGGACGATGCGGCCGCGCTGGCCTGCCTGCAGCGACTGCATGCGGTGTCGCTGGACGGCAAGCCGGTGGCCGATCTCCGTTACGACGCGGGCAGCGATCCGCGCACGAACCGGCCCGCCCTGGTCGCGATGATCGACGTGCGCGGCCTGGCGCGGGGACGCCACGAGCTGCGCATCGCGCGCACCGGCGTCGCGCCGGGCGAACGGGCCGCGGACGATGCGGAGTACGTGATCCCCTTCTGGCGGTAGGTCGTGCATCGGGCATCGCGCAAGATCATCCACGTCGACATGGACGCCTTCTACGCGTCGGTCGAGCAGCGCGACGATCCCGCGCTGCGCGGGCGTCCGGTCG
>JBDZUW010000168.1:0-2601 GCA_040255375.1 Luteimonas sp.
TACGCGCGCCGCGAGGGCGAATTCAACCTGCTGATGCTCCGCGCGCTGGAGCGCGCGCACGCGCTGTTCTCCGCGAAGCTGGTGGAGCGTTCCGCGCCCGGCAAGGCGCTCGCGAGCGCGCGGGCGCTGTTCGACCTGTGGATCGACGCTGCGGAAGAGGCGTACGCGGAGGTCGCGTTGTCGCCGGAATTCCGCAGCGCCTATGGCGCGCTGGTGAACGCGCAGATGCGGCTGCGCCAGGGCGTGCAGCGCGAGGTCGAGCAGGCGGCGGCGCAGTTCGGCATGCCGACGCGCACCGAGGTGGATGCCGCGCACCGCCGCATCGCCGAACTGGAGCGCGCGCTGCGGCGCATGCGCGATGGGGCGACGGCTGCGCCCGCGCCTGCCGCGCCCGCGCCGAAAAAGGCTGCACCGAAGAAGCCGGCCCCCGGCAAAGCCCCGCCGAAGAAGCGCGCGCCCGCTGCGAGGACGAAGCGATGACCGGCCCGTTCGCGTTCACCCCCGAGGGCCTGGCCGCCGAGGCGCTGGCGTTCCAGCAGAAGGCGGGCGCCGCGCTCGAGACGCTGCGCAACGTCGGCAATTACGACTACGGCGCCACGCCGCGCGAGGAAGTCTGGCGCGACGGCAAGGTCGTGCTCTACCGTTACCGCGGCAACCATGCCGATGAATGCGGGAAGCCGACCGCGAAGGTGCCCCTGCTCATCAGCTACGCGCTGGTGAACCGCCCGTACATGGTCGACCTGCAGGCCGATCGCTCGATCGTCAGGGGCCTGCTCGCGCGCGGCGAGGACGTCTACATCATCGACTGGGGCTATCCCGACCGCTCCGACCGCTTCCTCACCCTCGAGGACTACATCGAGCGCTTCCTCGGCGGCGCCGTGGACTACCTGCGCAAGGCGCACGGCCTCGACGCGGTCAACCTGCTCGGCATCTGCCAGGGCGGCGCGTTCTCGCTCTGCTACGCGTCGCTGCATCCCGGGAAAATCCGCAACCTCGTCACCATGGTCACGCCGGTGGATTTCCACACGCCGGACAACATGCTGTCCAACTGGGTGCAGGAGATGGACGTGGACCTGTTCGTGGACACGCTCGGCAACGTGCCGGCGGACCTCATGAACTGGTGCTACCTGATGCTCAAGCCGTTCCGGCTGAACCTGCAGAAGTACGTGGGGCTGGTGGACATCCTCGACGACCGCAAGGCGACCGAGGACTTCCTGCGCATGGAGAAGTGGATCTTCGATTCGCCGGACCAGGCGGGCGAGGCGTTCCGCCAGTTCCTGAAGCAGTTCTACCAGCGCAACGGCTTCGTCGAGGGCGGCATCGACATCGGCGGGCGCGAAGTGCACCTGGGGCTGGTCGAGATGCCGGTGCTGAACATCTACGCCGAGCAGGACCACCTGGTGCCGCCGGATTCGTCGCGCGCGCTGAAGGGCCTCGTCGGCACGAAGGACTATACCGAGCTGTCGTTCCGCGGCGGGCACATCGGCATCTACGTGTCCGGCCGCGCGCAGAAGGAAGTGCCGCAGGCGATCCACGACTGGCTGGCCGCGCGCTCCCGCTGATCCGTCCTCCGACCTGGTGCATCCATGACCGCAGAACATCGTCCGCTGACCCGCTCCCGCGACGACCGCATGATCGCCGGCGTCATCGGCGGCATCGCGCGCCGCTTCGGCTGGGACTCGAACCTCACGCGCATCGCCTACGTGCTGCTGTCGATCCTGTCGGCGGCGTTCCCGGGCATCCTGGTGTACCTGATCCTGTGGCTGCTGATGCCGGAGGAGTGAGCGGCACCGCCGGCGCCTGGGCGCGGCGTGCGCTGTGCGCGCTCGGCATGGCCTGGACCGCGCCGAACACCGCCATCGGCCTGGTGGTGGGCGCGGCTGCGATGGCGCGCGGCGCGCGGGCGCGACTGCGCAGCGGCGACCTCGCCCTGGTGTTCCAGGGCGTGCCCTGGGGCCCGGGCGGCGCGCTGACCCTGGGCAACGTGATCCTGCATACCGGCGCCGACCTTGGCATGCGCTGCCACACCTACGCGCGCGCCGCCGGCGAGGCCGCCGATGCGCCCATCGCGATGAACGAGCACGAGCGCGCGCACGTGCTGCAGTACATGGCGCTCGGCCCGCTGTTCCTGCCGGCCTATTTCCTGTGCGGCGGCATCCGCGGCAGCAACCGCTTCGAGCGCGCCGCCGACCGCTATGCGCTGACGGGGCGCGGCTGGTGGCCGTGGAACATGCGTTGATGTCGCGACGCAGCAGCATGGATCCACGCGGCGATGCGTCGCGTGCCGACGAACGGTCGTCGCGTTTTACGCGCGCCTAACGCGCCTTGCGCTAGCCTGCTCGCGTCGAAGAAAAAGAAGCAGGCGACGGCAGTTTCCAGGACCCAGTTCGCGAGAACGCAGTCCGCAGCTTCCAGCGCAGGCTTCAACAGCTTCGGCTCGAAGGCTCAGCCATCCCGGGGTCAAACCCGGGAGACTGGGCCTTCACTTCATGTGGCGGGGAAAGGCCGTGGTGCCGGAAGTGGGACTCGAACCCACACGCTTTTGAGGGCGGCGGATTTTGAGTCCGCTGCGTCTACCGATTCCGCCATTCCGGCGCGGAC
>JBDZUW010000169.1:0-2586 GCA_040255375.1 Luteimonas sp.
CTTCGTCGCCGGCAGCGCGATCTTCGGCCAGCCCGACTACGCCGCGGTGATCGCGTCGATGAAGGCCGCGGTTGCGGCCGCGCGCCAGTCGGCGTCCTGACATGGGCACCGATCCCGGGCAGTTCGCGGCGCTCGCCGCGCAAGGGCACACCCTGGTTCCCGTCGTTCGCGAGGTCCTCTCCGACCTCGACACGCCGCTGTCGGTGTACCTGAAGCTGGCCGACGGCCCGCACACGTACCTGTTCGAGTCGGTCGAGGGCGGCGAGCGCTTCGGGCGCTATTCGATCATCGGCCTGCCGGCGAAGCGCGTGTACGCGTTCGCGGGCAACACGCTGTATGCGACGGAGCACGGCGAGCTGCTCGAGGCGCGCGAGGTCGCGGACCCGTTCGCCGAAGTCGAGCGCCTGCGCACCGCGCATTCGGTGCCGCGCGTCGAGGGCCTGCCCGCGTTCACCGGCGGCCTGGTCGGCTGGTTCGGCTTCGAGTGCGTGCGCTACCTGGAGCCGCGCCTGCGCGATCCGGATGCGCCGGGCGCCGGCAAGCCCGACGAACTCGGTACGCCCGACATCCTGTTGATGCTGAGCACCGAGGTTGCGGTGTTCGACAACCTCAAGGGCCGCCTGTACCTCGTCGTGCACGCCGATCCGTCGGAGCCGCAAGCGCTGGCACGCGCGAACCGCCGCCTCGACGAACTGGTGCATCGGCTGCGGCAGCCGGGCGCGGGGTATCCGCCCACGCTTCGGCCCGAATCGGTGGACGAGGCGCACTTCGTCTCCGGCTTCACCCGCGAGGGCTTCATCGACGCCGTGCGCAAGGCGAAGGAGTACATCGCCGCGGGCGACGTGTTCCAGGTCGTGCTGTCGCAGCGGTTGTCGATTCCCTTCGCGGCGCGGCCGGTGGACGTGTATCGCGCACTGCGCGCGCTGAACCCGTCGCCGTACATGTACTTCCTCGACATCGGCGAGACCCAGGTCGTCGGCAGCTCGCCCGAGATCCTGGCGCGGCTCGAATACGACGACGCCGGCCGTGGCACCGTCACCGTGCGCCCGATCGCCGGCACGCGCCCGCGCGGCGCGACGCCCGCGCAGGACGCGGCGCTCGAGGCCGAACTGCTCGCCGATCCGAAGGAGCGCGCCGAACACCTGATGCTGATCGACCTCGGCCGCAACGACGTCGGGCGCATCGCCGAACCCGGCAGCGTCGAAGTGGGCGAACGCTTCGGCATCGAGCGCTACAGCCACGTCATGCACATCGTCAGCGAAGTGACCGGCACCCTGCGGGAAGGGTTGTCGTACGCCGACGTGCTGCGCGCGACGTTCCCCGCGGGAACCGTCAGCGGCGCGCCGAAGATCCGCGCGCTGGAGCTGATCGCGGAGCTCGAGCCGATGAAGCGCAACGTCTACGCCGGCGCCATCGGCTACATCGGCTGGCGCGGCGACGCCGACACCGCGATCGCGATCCGCACCGCCGTCATCGAGGACGGCAAGCTGCACGTGCAGGCCGGCGCCGGCATCGTCCACGACTCCGATCCGGCAGCCGAGTGGGACGAGACGATGAACAAGGGCCGCGCGCTGTTCCGCGCGGTGGCCGAGGCGGCCAAGGGCTTGTGACTTCAACGGAGAAAGCAGCGATGAAAACACGCGGAATCCTGGCATGTGCGCTGGTCCTGATGACCGGGTCTGCCGGCGCGCAGGCCATCAGCGGCTCGCCCTTCATCGCCGTGCACGGACAGGCGCGCCAGGAGGTCGTCCCTGACCTGTTTCCACTGGAAGTAACGCTTTCCGAGACCAGCGCCGACGCGGCGGGAACGCAGGCCAGGATCGAGGCCCTGGCGGGGCGAGTGCTGGCGATTGCAGACCGGATGAAAGTCGGGAATTCCGACCTGACCGTCGCGAACCTGACGATTTCCCCCGACTACGATTACGACGACGAGACGAACAAGCAGGTGTTCCTCGGCAACACGTACACGAGGGAAATCGAAGTTCGCTTCCACGCGCTGGATCAACTGCGCGATTTCGTCTCGGCGTTGCCCGAAGACAAGGCGCTCAGGATCGAAACCAGGAAATTTGAGACCACGCGGGCCGCCGAAATCCGACGCGGACTGTTGCAGAAGGCCATCGCGGATGCGCAAGTCACGGCGGAAGCCCTTGCGGCAGGCGTTGGGCGCAGGCTCGGTCCGGTCCACACGATTTCGAACCAGCGCCTCAATATCGGTTATTCGGATGCAACCCAACTAGGCGCCGTTTCCGTTAGCGGAGCGGTTGCCCTGATGGCTCCCGGTGTCGTCGCGATGCGCGAAGGGCGCATCACCCTCGACCAGGACGTCTACATCATCTACGCGCTGGAATAGCTCGCCGGCAGCGGGCGCGCTCGCAGCGAGTCGTCCCGCGCCCGTACCCAGGCACATTAAATTTCCTTCATGTTGCGGCCATCGCCCCGCGAAGCGCGCCGGGCGAGCCTGTACGGGTCGCGGCGGCATCCGCTCGCCACGGCACCCTTTCCTACAGGAGCCGTCCACATGAACAAGTACGTCGCCACCGTCCTCGCCGCGTCGCTCGCCGTCGCCGCGACCTCGGCGTTCGCGCA
>JBDZUW010000057.1:0-10384 GCA_040255375.1 Luteimonas sp.
CCGCGGTCCCCGCGGCCCCCGCCGCCGCGCCGGACCAACCGCCGCCCACCATCGTCTGCAGGACCGGCAGCAGGGTTTCGACGGTCGTGTGCCGCGCCGCGTACATGTAGACGCCACCGATGCCGCCATCGTCCTCGTTGGGCTGGTCGAGCTTCGCGACCCATTCCTCCACCGCCTTCAAGGCCGGCTCGGATTCGCTGAAGGCGATGAGCACGTTCGCCGACGGCACGGGCACGAAAGTGAGCACGCCGCCGGACCCTGGCGCAGTGCGCACCGAATAGCCCTGCGCCGCGAGCACTTCGCGCAACTCGCTCGCCAGCTGGTCGACGGGCAGGAAGTTGGGACTGATGCGCAGCGAGCGCTTGTCGCGTAGCGACGCGCGATCGAGCACCAGCGCCGCTTCCATCGCCGCCTGCACTTCGCTGCCGGGGCCACTGAGCAGGACCGCGTTGGCGTCGAGCATCTCGGTGATCGTCACGCCGCGATTGCCGACGAGCGTGCGCAGCTGGCTCGCCACCTGTCCCGGCGAGCCCGCGTTGAGCGGCATCGCCACGTACACGGTGCGCTGGCCGGCCGGCACGTCCGGCAGCGAGCGCGTCGCCAGGAGCGGCGGCGCGCTCGCCGACGCATCGGGCACCGGGACGAAGCGCAGCACGCCGCCGACCGGGTTGACCTGCACGCCGTAGTCGCGCAGCACGGTGACCGCGATGCGGTAGAGGTCTTCCGGCGGCTGCGGCTTGGTCAGGCGCAGGCTCAGCAGGTCCGTGCGGGCGCGCACGCCTTGGTCGATCTCGAGCGAGAAGCCGAGCTCGGTGCCGAACACGACGTTGATGAAGGAAGCCATCGGCACGCCGTCGAGCACGAGCGCGGTGGGCTTCTTGCGCGGAATCTCCGGCACCACCGTCTCCGCCTGCACCGGCTGCGCGCTGGTGGCGGGCTGGGCGACGACCGTCGGGCCCGGCTCGATCCGCGGCCGCTCCGGCGCCGCCTGCGTGTCCGGGGCGGGCTCGGCCACCGGCGCGCGCAGCGGATCCGGGAACACCTGGCGCGGCGTCGCGCACCCGGCGAGCACGCCGACGAGCAGCCCCGCGGTGAGGGCCCGCGGGAGGCTTCGGAGCATGGACATCTCGATTCGGATCATGGCGTTGCGTTCTGCGTCGGTAATGGATCGGCGAACAGTTCCTGCTCGTGCTTGGCGCCCTTCGCGTCGATCCAGTCCACGCGGAACGGCGACACCCGCGTGACCTTGCCCCCGTCCGGCAGCGAACCGCCCGGCCTGACCCGGACTTCCGGGCCGCCGGCGGCGACGAAGATCGCTTGCGCCGCCTTTCCGGAGCCGACCACGCCCACGGGAAGCCAGGGCGGCGGGGGCGGAGGGGCTTCGGCCGCGACCACGGCCGCGGTGCTCCGCCATGGGGCGCGTCCTTCCCAGACCTTGTCCAGCGCCGCGAGTTCCTGCGGGCGGTCGCGGGGAAGCGTCCATTTTACATTGGCCGCCCGCGCGGGGACGACACCGCCCGGCGCGTCCCCGAGCGCGAACCAGGCCAGCGCGCCCGCGGCGGCGGCCGCGGCGATCACGAGGAGCCGCAGGCGCCAGGGCTTCATCCCGCACCTCCGGTCGCCAGGGGGGAGATCGGCGGACCCGCGGGCGCAGGCGCGGCGGCGGCCGCCGCCGGCACGCCCCCCGGACGGGGCGGCGGTTCGGTGGCGTCCAGCGCATCGCCGGGCCGGAAGTAGCCGCGGACGACCAGGGAGACGCGCATGCTGCTGCCGGACTGCACGGCGAGCCGCTCGGTGGCCACCCAGGGGCGGGCCATGGAGAGCGTCCGCACGAGCACCGGGAGGGACGCGGGCGAAGCGTCGGCGTCCAGCCGTGCCAGCACCTGCCACACGTCGGGCTGGCCGGGCACCGCGAGCGAGCTTTCGACGCGCACCGTCGGCGACGCCAGCCCCGCGTGCGCGGCGAGGTCCGTCAGCCAGGCCTGCATCTCCGCCTGGGCGAGGCCGTCGGAGCGTGCCGGCGGGATCGAATGGCGCATGTCGGCCAGGGCCTTCTCGGCAGCGGCGGCGCGCCGGGGCCATGCCGATTCGGTGCTGGCCTCCTGCAAGCGGGCGAACAGCGCGTCGTCGCGCGCGTACTGCGTTTCCGTCGCCGTCCGGCGGTCCATCAGCGACAAGGCCAGTTGCGTCCCGAGGATGAGCAGGATCGCGAGCGCGCCATAGCGCAGGCGTCGGTTCGCGCGCCATTGCGCGGCAAGTTGCCGGAGTTGGGGATGGGTCACGGTTGCGCACCCGCGGCGGCCAGGTCGAATGCGAGCGACATGGCTTCCGGCGTCGGCGTGGCGACCACGCCCGCGAGGGTCGCGTTGCCGTCGTATGCGGCGACGAAGTGGCGCGGATCGGTGTCTGCCGAGGCGACCGCGGCGGTGAGCTTGTCGCCGTCGCGGACCCACGCCGCCAGGCGCGCATCCTCGGGGAGCGGCGCGATCACTGCCGCCATGAGGGCGAAGTCGTCGTGGCCTTTCGGCAACGCGCGCAACGCGAGCAGGGCATCGCGCGCGGCATCGGCGCGTTCGCGCGCGGCGAGCAGGGGCGCGGCGCGCTGGCGAAGCGCATCCATCCGCGCATCGAGGCGGGACTGCGCGACGGCCCACTGCGCCTGCGCCGCCAGTTGCCAGGACAACGCGAAGGCGATGATCGCGATCCCCGCCGTCCACGCCCAGCGTTCGAGCACGGCGGGCGTGGCCGGCAGGCGTCGGCGCCCGTCGCCCCAGGGATCGGACCAGCCGGTGTCCACCGCGGCCGGCACGTCGGCCACCGCATCCGCGCCGATGCCGCAGGCGCGCGCGAAGCGCCGCCAGGCGTCCAGCGTCGGCGCTTCCGGCCACCATTGGCTGGCCTGGAGATCGCCATCGCGCCAGTACTGGCCCTCCATGCCCCGGGACTGCCGCAAGAGGCGCAAGCCGTTGTCTCGGGGCGGCGCGCGCAGCAGCGATTCCGGGATCCAGCCGGCTTCGCCGAGCGCATCCGCGCCCTCGCCCCTCGGCCAGGACCAGAGGTGCGCGACCGATTCGTTCCAGGCCACGTGCGCGAGCGCGCCCGGGCGCGGCTCGAGGCGTTTCGCCGCGAGCGCGGCCGCGCCCGCCCGTTGCTTGGCAGGCAGCGCGCCGAAGTCCATGCGCCGGTACTGGAGGTCGGCCCGCGGCACCACCCATTCCGTGCCGCCGAGCCATCCGCCGGCGCGGATCCGCGCCCGCTCAGCGCCGGCGAGGACCCGGGTCGGGGAAAAAAGCGCTTCCAGTGGACTGCGCAGCGGCGTTTTCATCGGGGCGTGGAACCGGATAGGCGGCCAGGATGGACCAGGGCGCAGTCGCGTCGGCAAGAGGCGTGAATCGTACATGGATGCGCTCGGCGGCGCCGGAACGCCCCCACAACGTCAGCCGCCAGGTCTCCGAGGGCAGCACGCGATAGTCGCTGTCGACATCCCCGGGCAGCGACACGCCGAGCGCGAGCTCGACGTCGCGGCCGGAGGTGAAGGGCGCGCGGTCGCGGCGCTCGACGAAGGCGCGGCAGGTGTCCGGGCAACCCGGCAGCCACAGCGGCAGGATCGAGGCCGGCATGGTGTTGAGGCCGATCGAGCCGGACTCGAACGTGGTGGACGCCGACAGCAGCGCCCGCAAGCGCGGTGGCGGCGATTCCCAGCCGAGCACGTGCAAGGCTTCGGACGGCAGCAGCAGTTGCCGGTCCGGCGGCGGTGGGCGCCGGGCGAACTGGTACTCGCGCGCCTCCGCGCCCGCCAGCCGCTTGAGCGCATCGGCATCGGTGTAGTCGAGCAGGGCGTCGCGGTGGGCCGGCACCTGGCCCTGCGGCACGCCGGTGGCCGCGAGGACCCGGTCCAGTACCGTCACCGACGGCAGGACGAGCGAGAACAACCCTGCTTCGTCCTGGATCGAGAACCGGACGTCGCCGGTGCCGAGGTACGGCCGCCCATCCATGCGGAGCTCGCCGCCGCGCGGCGTCGTGTCCATGGCGCCGAAATCGTCGAGCAGCAGGCGCGCGCGCGTGGCGTCGCTCATCGCCGCCACCGGAAGGCCGGCGCGCGTCAGCGCGCGCGTCGCGCCGAGATACAGCAATGTGTCGCGCGTGCTCCGCATCGCGACCATGTCGTCCACGCGCGCGCGGTCGGCGCTGGCGTCGCGCACCGACTGCAGCGCCCATGACGTGACGAGGCCGACCACGACCGCGATCGCGGCGAGGATCCAGAGCGTCAGCGCGAGCGCGAAGCCGCGGGGGCGGTGCGGGCTAGAGGCCAATGTTGGCTTCCTCCGGCCGCAAGGTCCGCCGCTGGCGGGCGTCGGCGGCAATGGACACCAGCCAGAGCAGGCGACTGGTGCTGGTGGTCGCCGTCAATCGCACCATCCTCGGCAGCGGCTCGGCATCGGCGGGCGTCCACGCCGGCTTCCACTCGCCCGCGGCGTCGAGGTAGCCGAAGGAGGCATCGCGCAGGCCGGCAAGCACCTGCACCGGCGTGTCCGCGGCGTCGCGCCCCTCGCCCGGGGCCGTGTCGTACAGCAAGGCCGACACGTTGCCGTTGCGCTCGCGTTGCAGCCGCCAGCGCACGGCCGCGGGGCCGCTGCCCGCGAGCGGCGCCGCCGTGGTCAGCGAAAAGGCGTCGGCATCGCCCTGCATGGCGCCGGGCGATTCCGGGAGGTCGATCAGCGCCGCGCCGACGGTATCGCGGAACCAGCCTTCCTGCAGCGTCGCCATCCGCGTCTCGCGCTCGAATCGCAGCAGCCGCGTGCGCAAGCCGAGCGCTTGCTGCAGCGCCTGCATCAGCACCACGACGATGAGCGACACGACGACCAGCGTCACGATGGTCTCGAGCAGGGTGAAGCCTGCCGCGCGGCGTGCAAGGGCGCGCGATGCGCGCGGGCGCGCGGCGACGGACCCGTTCACAGGCGCGCTCCCTCGCGCACCTGGCGGTAACCGGCGCGATTGAAGGCCACTTCGCGTTGCAGCGCGCCGTCGCGCCAGAGTTGCAGGTGCAGGCGGTACAGCCCGACCTGGTACAGGCCGGGCTGGAGGAAGCCCGTGGCGCCGGCGCGCGGCGGCTCGAGCGCTTCGGACCGCCAGCGCATCTCCCAGTCCCCGAGCGCCTGTTCGCCGCTCGGGTCGAGCATCGGGTTGATCGTCTCGCTCCACGCGAGCGCGTTGCGCAGCGCGGCGTCGGCGTCGCGCGCCTGCTGCGCGCGCTGCACCATCTGCAGCGATTGCGACATCGCCGCGAACAGCGCCATGCCGGCCGCCGCGAGGATCGCGAGCGCGACGATCGCCTCGAGCAGGGTGAAGCCCCGCGCCCGGCCGCGATCAGGGCGCATCCGCGACGCCGCAATCGGGGGCGGACAGCACCCAGGTTTCCGCGTGCCCGCCCGACCGCATGGCGAGCTTCGTCGCGCTGCACAGGCCGCTGGCCTCGACGTGCAGCGGTTCGATCGTGCGGGCCGTCCAGCCTGCGGGCAGCGCGAGCAGACGGGCCAGCGCGCGCGCGTCGTCGGCGGGGATGTCGATCGCCGTGCCGCGTTCGCGCGCCAGCAGCGGCAGGCGTTCGACCTGGCGCACCGCCTCGGCGCGCTCGCCGCTGCGCGCGACCGCGTCGTAGGTGCGCTGCAGCCGCGGCGCGACCATCGCCGCGACCATGGAGACCAGGGCCAGCACGATCAGCAGTTCCAGCAGGGTGAACCCCCCTGCCGGCACGCGCGCGTCACTGCGGGGGCAGGAACCCGACATCGGCGTCGTTGCCCTCGCCGCCCGGCTTCCCGTCGGCGCCGAGCGAATACAGCGCGAACGGGAGGCCGTCGCGACCCGGCGTCGAATAGACGTACGGGTGGCCCCAGGGATCTTCCGGCACCGCCTCGTCGAGGTAGGGGCCGCGCCAGCGCGCCTTCGCGCGCTCGTCCGACGGCGGCTTCGTGAGGACCGCGAGGCCTTCCTCCACGGTGGGAATGCGGCCGACCTCGAGCTGGAAGGTCTCGACCGCGCCGCGCAGCATGCGCGACTGCGTATCGGCGATCTGCACCTTGGACGTGTCCACGCGGCTGAACAGGCGCGGGCCGACGAGGCTGGCGATCAGGCCGATGATGACCAGCACCACCAGCATCTCGAGCAGGGTGAAGCCGTCGGCGCGATGCCGGCGGAACGGGGGGCGTGCGGGGGACGGGCGTGGCATGTGGACTCCGGGACGCGTCAGAGCGGCACGTCGTTGACGCTGGTGATCGCCAGCATGATGGCGGTGACGATGGTGCCGACGACCACGCCGATGACAATGATCGCCAGCGGTTCGATCAATTGCAACGCGCGCTTCATGCGGTCGCGGCCGGTGGTTTCGTACAGCCGGGCGAGCGCCGCGAGCAGCTTCGGGAGCTCGCCGCTGGCCTCGCCCACCGCGACCAGGTCGTAGCCGGTCGGGTTCAGCGCGCGGTGCTCGCGCAACGCCGTGGAGAGGGTCGCACCGCCCTTCACCGTGCGCGCCACCTGCGACAGGCGATTGCGCAGGAACGCGACGCGGACCGAGCCGGCCGCGAGGCCGAGCGCGCGGATCAGCTCGACCTTGCCGTTCAGGAGCGCGGCGAGCGTGCTCGACCAGCGCCCGACTTCGGCCTCGACCAGCCACTCGCCGAGCACGGGCATTCCCGCGATGCGTTCGGCCATGCGGTCGCGCAGCCCGGGCCGGCGCCACAGCCAGCGCGCGAACAGCGCGACCGCCAGCAGCGCCAGCCCGACGATCCAGGTGTGCGCGCTCAGCCATACGCCGATGCCGATGGTGTAGCGCGACAGCGCCGGCATGCGGTCGCCGTGCTGGGTGAGCAGCCCGCCGAAGCGCGGGACCACCCACAGGAAGATGATCGCGACCGCGGCGATGCCCGAGCACACCAGCACCGCCGGATAGATCAGCGCCGACTTCATCTCCTGGGTGACGCGCTGGTCGTAGTCGAACTGCTCCACGCCGGAGCGCAGCGCTTCGGGCAGGCGGCCGGTGGCCTCGCCCGCCTGGACCAGCTGGTGGAAGTATTCGGGAATCGGCAGCCCGGACGCGCGGAACGCCGTGCCGAACGATTCGCCGCGGCGCACCGAGCGCTCCATCGACGCGAACGCGCCGGTGAGCTTCGGATGGTGGCTCGACTTCGCCAGCGACGACAACGCCGTCACCAGGGTCACGCCCGATTCGAGCAGCGTCGCGAATTCCTGCAGCACCAGCAGCAACTCGCGGTTGGACGCCTTGCCGCGGTGGCGCCAGCCGGCCATGCCCGCGCGTTGCTCGCGCAACGCATACACCGTGAATCCCTGCGCGGCGAGCTGGCGCGCGGCATCGCGCTCGCCGGCGGCCTCGATGCTGCCCGTCGCCTGGTTGCCCGCCGCGTCCTGGGCCTCGTAGCGGAAGCGCATCGATCAGTCTTCCGCGGCAAGGCCGCCGGTGACGCGCACGACCTCCTCCACCGTCGTGAGCCCGGCGCGCGCCTTCAGCAGGCCGTCCTCGCGCAAGGTGCGGCCGCCCTGCGCGCTGGCGAGCGCGCGCATGCGCTCGGCGGTGGCGCGGGCGAGGATCAGCTCCTGCAGTTCCGGCGTCACGTCGACGAGCTCGTAGATGCCGAGCCGGCCGCGATAACCGGTGCCCTGGCACTGGGCGCAGCCCGTCGCCTGGCGCCATTGCGGCGTATCGCCTTGCGCGAGCGCCTCGACGAGGCGCGCCACCGCGGGCAACACCTCCGCCGGCGCGCTGCAGTGCGGGCACAGCCGGCGCACGAGTCGCTGCGCCTGCACCGCGCGCACGCTGGTCGCGACCAGGAACGGCTCGACGCCCATGTCGACCATGCGCGTGAACGCGCTGACCGCATCGTTGGTGTGCAGCGTCGACAGCACGAGGTGGCCGGTGAGCGCCGACTGCACGGCGATCTCCGCGGTTTCCAGGTCGCGGATCTCGCCGATCATGATGACGTCGGGGTCCTGGCGCAGGATCGCGCGCAGCGCGCGGGCGAACGTGTAGCCGATGTCCGCCGCCGCCTGGATCTGAGTGACGCCCGGCACCTGGTATTCGACTGGGTCCTCGACCGTGATGATCTTGCGGTCGCGGCCATTCATTTCCTCGAGCGCGCCGTAGAGCGTCGTCGACTTGCCCGAACCGGTCGGTCCGGTGACCAGCACGATGCCGTGCGGCTCGCGCGCCCAGTTGCGGAACATCGCCAGGTCGCGCGGCGCGAAGCCGAGCTTGCCGAGGCTGAGCTCCTGGCGCTCCTTGGGCAGCAGGCGCAGGACCAGCGATTCGCCATGCACGGCCGGCACGGACGACGCGCGGATGTCCACGTCCTGCCCGCTGACGCGCGCGCTGAGGCGGCCGTCCTGCGGGAGGCGGCGCTCGGCGATGTCCATGCCGGAGATCAGCTTCACGCGCGAGGCGACCGCGGGATAGCGGCTCGCGGGCAGCGTCATGCGCGTGTGCAGGATGCCGTCGATGCGCATGCGCACGTGGAACAGCTGTTCCTCGGGCTCGATGTGGATGTCCGAGGCGCGCGAATCCATCGCCTGGGCGAGGATGTTGTTGACCAGCTCGATGACCGGGGCCTCTTCCGCGAGCTCGCGCAGGTGGCCGACGTCGTCGCCGAGGTCGTCGTCGCCGCCCCGCCCCGCGCGGGCGGCGGTATCGAGCAGGCGATCGAGGTCCTGGCCCCGCGCGATGCGCCATTGCCACAGGCCCGGCGGGAACGCGCGGTCGAGCACCTCGTTCGCCAGCGGATCGAGCGGATCCCGGCTCGCCGCGAGGTAACCCTCGCCCGCCGCCCAGGCGATGACGCCGTTGTCGGCCCACCATTCCGCCGGCAGGCCGCTCGCCTCGACGGCGGCGCGCACCTGCTCGGCGTCGGCGGGCCATTCGCCGGCCTCGAGCAGGGGAATGCCGAGCTGCTGCGAGAGCACCGGCAGCAGGCTTTCCTCCGACAGCGCGCCCAGCCGCACGAGGATGCTGCCGATGCGGCCGCCGAACTGCTGCTGGAAGGCCAGGGCCTTGGCGATGTCGCCCGCCGACGCCAGCCCGCGCTCGACGAGGAGGTCGCCGAGGCGGCGCGATGCGGCCGGGGCAGGTGGCTGGGAGTGCGCGGAAGCGTCGGGGGACATGGCGCCGGAGGATACCGGACTACTGCACCCGTCGCCGCAGGTAGTTCAGCAGGTCGATGCGGGTGATCAGGCCGAGGAAGCGGCCGCCGCCGGGACCGCCGCCGTCGGTGACGATCGCGACGTGGCCGCGGTCGAACACCGGCAGCAGCGCCTCGATCGGCGACTTCACGTCGAGCCGGTCGAGCTTGCTGACCATCGCCGTGGAGACCTTGTCGCGGAAGCGCGCCTCGTCGCCGTACACGTGCAGCAGCACGTCGGATTCGTCGACGATGCCCACCAGCGAGTCGCCGTCCATCACCGGCAGCTGCGACACGTCGTACAGCTTCATGCGCTGGTACGCGGTGACCAGCAGGTCGTCGGGTCCGACCACCACGGTGTCGCGCTGCGGGAACGGGCGCAGGATCAGGTCGCGCAGGTCGCCGTGCGGCTCGCGCTCGAGGAAGCCGTTGTCGAGCATCCAGTAGTCGTTGTACATCTTCGACAGGTACTTGTTGCCCGTGTCGCAGACGAAGGTGAGCACGCGCTTCGGCTCGGTCTGCTCGCGGCAGTAGCGCAGCGCGGCGGCGAGCAGCGTGCCGGTCGACGAGCCGCCGAGGATGCCCTCCTTCGCCAGCAGCTCGCGCGCGGTGAGGAAGCTTTCCTTGTCGGAAATCGCGTAGGCCTTCTTCACCCGCGTGAAGTCGGAGATCGGCGGCAGGAAGTCCTCGCCGATGCCCTCCACCATCCAGCTCGCGGATTTCTCCACGACCTGGCCGCGGTTGATGTAATCCTCGAGGATCGAGCCGACCGGGTCGGCGAGGATCAGCTCGGTCGCCGGCGACTGCTTCGCGAAGCAGCGCGAGAGCCCGGTCATCGTGCCGGAGCTGCCGCAGCCGAACACGATCGCGTCCAGCTTCCCGTCCATCTGCCGCAGGATCTCCGGCCCGGTGCCGAATTCGTGCGCGGCCGGGTTGTCCGGGTTGCCGAACTGGTTGATGAAGTAGGCGCCCGGCGTCTCGCGCGCGATGCGCTCGGCCATGTCCTGGTAATAGTCGGGATGGCCCTTGGCGACGTCGCTGCGGGTCAGCACGACCTGCGCGCCCATCGCCTTGAGGTTGAAGATCTTCTCCCGGCTCATCTTGTCCGGGACCACGAGGATCAGCTTGTAGCCCTTCTGCTGCGCGACCAGCGCCAGGCCGATGCCGGTGTTGCCGGCGGTGCCCTCGACCAGCGTGTCGCC
>JBDZUW010000057.1:10484-13090 GCA_040255375.1 Luteimonas sp.
CCAGCGCCAGGCCGATGCCGGTGTTGCCGGCGGTGCCCTCGACCAGCGTGTCGCCAGGCCTGATGTCGCCACGGCGTTCCGCGGCTTCGATCATGCTCAGGCCGATGCGGTCCTTGATCGAGCCGCCGGGATTCTGGCTTTCGAGCTTCAGGTAAAGGGTGCAGGGACCGGTGTCGAGGCGTTGCGCCTGCACGATCGGCGTGTCGCCGACCAGTTCCAGTACCGATTGATGGATCGTCATGCAGGCCCCCGTGGAATGCCCGCGATTATGCGGCACGGGGGCGGTTTCTCCGAACCGGATCCGGCCCGGAAAACAACGACGGGCGGCGGCGGCCGACGAGGAGGCCGCCGCCGCCCGTGTCGAGACTCAGTGTCGCTGGTCGAAGAGGCGGGTGAGCCGGTCCTTGGCCGCGAGTTTCTCGCGCTTCATCTGGGACAGGGTGGCGTCGTCCACGGCGAGGACCCCGAGCTCGGCATCCAGCACCTGCTTGTCCAGCTGCTTGTGGCGCTGGTACAGCTGCTTGAACTCGGGGTTGTGCATCAGTGCTTCGACTTCCGCCTGGGGTTGCCCTTCGAACATACGGATCCTCCTGCCTGAAAACAGGAACGCCCCGACCTTGCGGTACGGGGCGTTCGTCGTTGCGGCCGCCAGGCCCGGAACCATCTTTCCCCCCTCGGGATCGCCCGCGGGCCCGTGGCTCGCGGCGGCGTGTTCCCTGGCATCGGAGGCGTGGATCATGGGCTGGGCTCGATGGCCGGGCAGGCTCGCTTTTTTCCCACCCGGTGACCCGACCCTACTCCTGCCCCCCGGGTCCGGCAAGCCCGGCGCCGCAAGCTACTGATTCGGCGTCGGATCCGCCGACGCGGCTGCCCCGGTTTGCGCAGGCTTTGATGTAACCAACTGATTTCATTTATTTTTCTTGGGCGACTTCGTGCCGGCCTCCGGCGCGGGCCTGGCGGGCACGGCGCCACCCCCGGCGGCCTGCTGCGCTTCCAGCAGCGCGGCCTCCTGGCGGGCCAGCTCGGCCTCGCGCTCCCGCGCCGCCTTGAGCTTGGCCGCCTGCTGGCCGCCGACGTCGAGGATCACCTCCTCGGCCTGCTGGCGTGCGGCGGCCTCGGCTTCGGCGGCCGCACGCAGGCGCTGCGCCTCCTCGGCCTGGATCTGCGCCTGCAGCCGCAGCCGCTCCGCTTCCTGGCGCGCGCGCTCGGCTTCGCGGCGGCTCGCCTCGAGCAGCAGGTCCGCGCGCACCTGGTCCAGGCGCCGGATCTCGCGCTCCACCAGTTCCCCGTGCGCAGCGAGCTCGGCGATCGCGACGCGGCGCGCGGCGAGCACCAGCGCCGTCTGCCGCTCGCGCTGGCGTGCGGTCGCGAGCGCCTGCACGGCCTGCTGCGCGCGCAGGCGCTCGTAGGCGCCCGCGCCGGCGAAGCGCGGATCGGTCTCGAGGGCCTGGAGCCGCAACTCCGGCGCCATCGCCGCGGTATCCGGCAGCGGCGGCACGGGCGAGTCCCCGTCGCCGGCATCGACCTGCAGTTGCGCGCGCAGGCGCGCGATTTCGTCGCGGCGTTGCGCGTGCTCGTTGTCCAGCACGGCCACGCGGCTGCGCGCCCGCGCCAGGTCCCCGCCCGCGGCGGCCACCAGCGCCGCGGCGCGCGCGGCGGCCGCGTCGCCGGCGGCCATGGCGGATTGCGCCTGCTGCAGTTCCGCGCGCGCGCTGTCGAAATCGTCGGGCGCGTACTGGGACGCATCGGCATCGGCGGCGCCGGCGACGGCCTGCTGCGCGTCCGCCAGTTCCGCGGTCGGCGGCGGCAGCGTCGCGCATGCGGCAAGCGCAAGCGCCGCGAGCGCCGGCAGCAGCCACTGACGGCGGCGGGGGGAGTGTGCGAAGCTTCGGTTCATGTCCGTGCCCTGGTGGAACGCACGGCCGATTCTGGACAGCCGGCGCGCCTTCCGCAACGCGGTCGCCGCCTCAGGGGGTTTTTCGCGATGGATATCAGCTACTTCCTCAAGCTGATGGTGGAGAAGAACGCGTCGGACATGTTCCTGACCGCGGAGGCGCCGGTGTACATCAAGGTCGAGGGGCGCATGTACCCCCTCGGCAACGCCGGCCTGCCGCCGGGCATGGTGAAGAAGATCGCCTATTCGCTGATGGACGAAGGCCAGGTGCCCGCGTTCGAGCGCGACCTCGAGATGAACATGGCGATCGCGCTGCCGGACAAGACCCGCTTCCGCGTGAACGTGTTCAAGCAGCGCGGCGAGGTCGGCATGGTGATCCGCGCGATCCGCAGCGCGATCCCGTCGATCGAGGAACTGCAGCTGCCGCAGGTGCTCAAGCAGATCATCATGGCGCCGCGCGGCCTGGTGCTGCTGGTCGGTTCCACCGGCTCGGGCAAGTCGACGACGCTCGCGTCCATGATCGACTACCGCAACAGCACCAGCCCCGGCCACATCCTCACCATCGAGGACCCGATCGAGTACCTGCACAAGCACAAGCAGTCGATCGTGAACCAGCGCGAGGTGGGCATGGACACCCACACCTTCCACAACGCGCTCAAGAACGCGATGCGCGAGGCGCCGGACGTCATCCTGATCGGCGAGATCCTCGACG
>JBDZUW010000058.1:0-12982 GCA_040255375.1 Luteimonas sp.
AGCTCCATCCGCACCTGGCGGACGATCTGCGAGCTCATCGTGGCTTCCTGCTTCGCGCCCTCGCCTTCCAGGCGCAGGCGGGCGCCGCCGATGGTGTAGCCCTGCTCGTACAGCAGGCCGCGGATCTGCCGCACCATCAGCACGTCGTGGCGCTGGTAGTAGCGGCGGTTCCCGCGGCGCTTCACCGGCTTCAGGGACGGGAATTCGGTCTCCCAGTAGCGCAGCACGTGCGGCTTCACGTCGCACAGCTCGCTGACTTCGCCGATGGTGAAGTAGCGCTTGGCCGGGATCGCGGGGAGCTCCCGGTTGCTTCCGGGATCAAGCATGCGCCACCCCGGCCGGCGTGCCGGCGAAGGCCTCGACGCGCTCCTTGAGCTTCTGGCCCGGGCGGAAGGTCACCACCGTGCGGGCGGTGATCGGGATCTCCTCGCCGGTCTTGGGGTTGCGGCCGGGGCGCTGGTTCTTGCGGCGCAGGTCGAAGTTGCCGAAGCCCGACAGCTTCACCTGCCGGCCCTGCTCCAGGGCCTCGCGCAGCACGTCGAAGAACGCGTCGACGAACTCCTTCGCCTCGCGCTTGTTCAACCCGACGTCCTCGTAGAGACGCTCGGCCATTTCCGCCTTGGTCAACGCCATTCCGGTCCTCTCCCCCGTCCCCTGCCGACGCCCTTCACGACCCGCCCTCCCCTGGGTCAGGAGCGGATCGTCGCACCGTGGTCGCGCGCCAGCGCGGCGGTCACGGCGGCCACGACGGCGTCGACGTCGCGGTCGGTCAGAGTGCGCGATTCGTCCTGCAGAATCAAGGCCATGGCAAAACTCTTGAATCCCGATTCCACGCCCTTGCCGGCGTAGACATCGAACAGGCGCAGCTCGCGCAGGCCCGCGCCCGCCGCGGCTTCCACGGTCGCGGCGACGGCCGCCCAGGGCACGCCGGCGGCGACCACGAAGGCCAGGTCGCGCCGGACCGACGGGAACCGGGAGATCGCGGCCGCCCGCGGCACCGGGCGGGCCTGCAGCGGCGCGAGGTCGAGCTCGAAGCCCCAGGCATCGGCGTCCAGGTCCAGCGCGCGCTGCAGGCGCGGATGCAGCTGGCCGATCCAGCCCAGCGCGACCTCGGTGCCGCCGTCGATGCGCAGCACGTCGGCCGATCGACCCGGATGTCCCCAGGCAGCGGACGACGGCCTGAATGCGAGGCGGGCGCCGGACAGCGCGGCCAGGCTTTCCAGGTCGCCCTTGAGGTCGTGGAAATCCATCGCCCGCCCCGGGACGCCCCACTGCTCGGCGTGGGCCGCGCCGCAGGCCACGGCCGCGACGCGCGCGGTCTCGCGCGGTGCCTGGCCGCTCCCACCTGCATGGAAGACCTTGCCCAGTTCCGACAGCCGCACCCGCGGCTGCTGGCGCGCGACGTTGCGCGCGAGCGCCTGCACCAGGCCGGGCAGCAGCGCGGTGCGCATCACGCCGAGCTCGGCGCTCAGGGGGTTGGCCAGCGCGACCGAAGCGGCGTCGAGCCCCCACGCCGACAGCAGCGTCGCGTCGACGAAGGCGTAGTTGATCGTGTCGAGGTAGTCGCGCGCCGCGAGCTGCGCGCGCACGGCGTCGTCGCCGACGCGCGTCTCGGCCGGCGCGGCGAGGCGGGCGCTGCCGCCGGGCAGCGTCGCCGGGATCGCGTCGTAGCCGTGGATGCGCGCGACTTCCTCGATGAGGTCTTCCTCGATCGCGATGTCGAAGCGGCGCGGCGGCGGCACGACCTGCCAGCCGTCGGCGGTGGCGGTCGCTTCCAGGCCTAGCGAGGCGAGGATGCGCTCGACGTCGGCGTCGGGGATGGCGATGCCGAGCACGCGCGCGAGGCGTGCGCGGCGCAGCGCGACGGGATCGCGGCGCGCCGGCTGGCCCTCGATCCGCGCCTCGACCACTGGCCCCGGCGTGCCGCCCGCGAGGTCGACCACCAGGCGCGTCGCGACCTCGATCGCGGTGCGCGGCAGTTCCGGGTCCACGCCGCGCTCGAAGCGGTGCGCGGCGTCGGTATGCAGGCCGAGCCGGCGGCTGCGGCCGATGATCGCCTCGGGCGCGAAGTGCGCGGCCTCGAGGAACACGTTGCGCGTGCCCGCGCCGACCTTGGTGTCGTCGCCGCCCATGATCCCGCCGAGGCCGATCGCGCGGCCCTGGTCAGGCCCGCTCGCGTCGGTGATCACCAGGAACTGCGGATCGAGCGACGCGTCGTCGCCGTTGAGCAGGCGCAGCGATTCGCCGGCGCGCGCCTGGCGCACGCCGATCGGCCCGCGCAGCAGGTCGCGGTCGTAGGCGTGCATCGGCTGGCCGAGTTCCAGCATCACGTACTGGGTGATGTCGACCAGCAGGCTCACCGGCCGGATGCCGCTGCGGCGCAGGCGCTCGACCATCCACGCCGGGCTCGGGCGCGACGCGTCGATGCCCTCGATGACGCGGCCGAGATAGCGCGGTGCGCTCGCGCCGGCGTCGAGGCGGACCTCCAGGCGCGCCTCGGACGCCGCGGCCACGGGCGCCGCGTCGAGCGGTTCCACCTGCGTGCCGAACGCGGCGGCCACGTCGTAGGCGATGCCGCGGATGCTGAAGCAGTCGCCGCGGTTCGGGGTCAGCCCGAGCTCGAACACGGTGTCCGGCAGGCCGAGGTATTCAGCGAGGGGCGCGCCCACGGGCGCATCGGCGGGCAGCTCCAGCAGGCCGGAGGCATCGGCGTCGAGGCCGAGTTCCTTCGCCGAACACAGCATGCCGTTCGACTCGACGCCGCGCAGCTTCGCCGCCCTGATCGCGATGCCGCCGACGACGGCGCCCACCGTCGCGAGCGGCGCGACCAGCCCCGGGCGCGCGTTCGGCGCGCCGCACACGATCTGCAGCGGCTGCGCGCCGCCGGCGTCGACGCTGCACACCTGCAGCCGCTCGGCATCCGGATGGCGCGCGCATTCGAGGATGCGCGCGACGACCACGCCGTCGAGCTGCTCGCCGATGCGCTCGGTGCCTTCCACTTCCAGGCCGATCATCGTCAGCTTGCGTTCCAGCGCCGCGCTGCCGGCGTCGATGGACACGTGCTGGCGCAGCCAGTTCTCGGAGAATTTCATCGCATGCCCCTAAACGGTATTCGCCTCAGGCGAACTGGCGCAGGAAACGCACGTCGTTCTCGAAGAACGCGCGCAGGTCGTTGACGCCGTAGCGCAGCATCGCCAGGCGCTCGACGCCCATGCCGAAGGCGAAGCCGGTGTAGCGCTCCGGGTCGACGCCGACGGCGCGCAGCACGTTCGGGTGGACCATGCCGCAGCCCAGCACCTCGAGCCAGCGCGACGTGCCGTCGTCCAGGTCCCACTTGATGACGACGTCGGCCCCCGGCTCGACGAACGGGAAGTACGTCGGCTTGAACAGCATCTCGAAGTCGCGCTCGAAGAAGCCGCGCAGGAACTCGGAGATCGTGCCCTTGAGGTCGGCGAACGTCGCGTGCTCGTCCACCAGCAGGCCTTCGACCTGGTGGAACATCGGCGAATGGGTCTGGTCGCTGTCGCTGCGGTAGACCTTGCCGGCCGCGATCATGCGCAGCGGCGGCGCGCCGCCGCCCTCGAGCAGGTCGCGCATGTAGCGCACCTGCACGCCCGAGGTGTGGGTGCGCAGCAGGCGGCCGATGCCGCCGTCGCCGGGCAGGTAGAACGTGTCGTGCATGGCGCGCGCCGGATGGTGCGGCGGGAAGTTCAGCGCCTCGAAGTTGTGCCAGTCGTCCTCGATCTCCGGGCCGTCGGCGAGCTCGTAGCCGAGCTGGCCGAAGATCGCGGCGATGCGGTCCATCGCGCGCGTCAGCGGATGCAGCCCGCCGCGGCCGCCGTCGCGGCCCGGCAGGGTCACGTCGGTGGTCTCGCCGGCCAGGCGCGCATCGAGCGCGGCGTCGTCGAGCGCGACCTTGCGCGCGGACAGCGCCTCGCCGATCGCGTCGCGGACCTTGTTGATCGCCTCGCCCGCCGCCTTGCGCTGGTCGGCCGGCAGCGCGCCCAGCGACTTCAGCTGCGCGGTGACGCTGCCCGACTTGCCGAGCAGCGACACGCGCAGCGCCTCCAGCGCGTCGGGCGAACCCGCCGCCGCGATGTCGGCCAGCGCCTGCCGCCCGAGATCCTCGATTCCTGCCATTCCAGTCCCCGGAAAACGAAACGGGGAAGGACTTGCGCCCTTCCCCGATGCGTGTACCACGTTACCCATCGGGGCCGCCATGCGACCTCGCGGGAAAACCTTACGCCGCGAGAGCGCCCTTCGCCTTTTCGGCCAGCGCCGCAAAACCCGCCGCGTCGTGCACGGCGATGTCCGCCAGCACCTTGCGGTCGAGGGTGATGCCGGCCTTCATCAGGCCGTTCATGAAGCGGCTGTAGCTCATGCCGTTGATGCGGGCCGCGGCGTTGATGCGCGCGATCCACAGCGTGCGGAAATGGCGCTTCTTCTGCTTGCGGCCGATGTAGGCGTACTGCAGGGCCTTCGTGACCGCCTGCTTGGCGACGCGGAAGACCTTGCGGCGGGCGTGGTAGTAGCCCTTCGCCTGCTTCAGGATTTTCTTGTGGCGGCGGCGCGCCTGCACGCCACGCTTGACTCGTGCCATTGTTCAGCCCTCCTCAGAGATACGGAAGCATGCGATCGAGACGGCCTGCGTCCTCGGCACGAACGTGGTTCGTCTGCCGCAGGTTGCGCTTCCGCTTGGTCGCCTTCTTGGTGAGGATGTGGCTCTTGTTGGCGTGGCCGCACTTGTACTTGCCGGAAGCCGTCTTCCGGAAGCGCTTGGCCGCCGCCCGATTCGTCTTGATCTTGGGCATTGGATAGTCCTTGCGAAATCAGTCACTGGCCCGGGCGGCGGCGTTGGCCCGAAGGCGCGCCACGCTTTCCATCCTGCCCCTGCCGGTCGTAAGCCATTGATCCATAACCGGATCAAGGCGGGTCCTGGGTGTTGCTGGCCGCCCGAAGGCGTCCACCCGGCCTGGACCGGGCCGCACATTATGCGGCCCGGCCCGCTGCGATGCAACGGGCTTGGCCAGAATTCTTCTTGGAAATCAGGGCTTTCCCGCCCTTGCCGGCGTTGACCGGCCTCCGGCCGGTCGAACGGCGGCAGTTATCACGCCGAAGGCAGTGATAACTACTTCTTCTTCGGCGCGATCATCATCACCATCTGCCGGCCTTCCAGGCGCGGGCGCGACTCGATCACGATCTCGTCGCCCAGGTCCGCCTCGATCCGCGCGGCCATCTCGCGGCCCAGCTCCTGGTGACTCATCTCGCGGCCGCGGAAGCGGATGTTGACCTTGACCTTGTCGCCTTCCTCGAGGAAGCGGCGCATGTTCCGCAGCTTGATCTGGTAGTCGCCCTCGTCCGTCACCGGACGGAACTTGAGCTCCTTGATCTCCTGCTGCTTGGTCTTCTTCTTCGCCTCGTTGGCCTTCTTCTGCTGCTCGAAGCGGAACTTGCCGAAGTCCATGATCTTGCAGACCGGCGGATCGGCATTGGGCTGGATCTCGACGAGGTCGAGGCCCTCGTCCTCGGCCTTCGCCAGCGCTTCGTCGCGCGAAAGGACGCCGATCATCTCGCCGTCGCTGCCGATCACGCGCACGCGGGGCACGCGGATCTCGCCATTCTTTCGGTTCTGCTTTTCGGGGGTGCTGATGTTGCGATCTCCGGATTGGAACGTGCCGCCCTTCCCGGGGCGGGCCTTGGGGTGGCCGGTCGGCCTGCCTACATTATCGCCTCGCTGCGCAGCCGGGAGGCGAAATCGGCGACGGACATCGTCCCCAGGTCCTCGCCGGCACGGGTCCGGACAGCGACCATCCCGTTCTCCCGCTCCCGATCCCCGACCACCAGCAGGTAGGGCACCCGTTGCAGCGTGTGCTCGCGGATCTTATAGCCGATCTTCTCGTTGCGCAAATCGGAATCGATCCGGAAGCCTTGATTTGTAAGGGTTTTCTGAACCTCGGCCACCCACTCGGCCTGGGCGTCGGTGATGTTCATCACCACCGCCTGGACCGGGGCCAGCCAGGCCGGGAACTGGCCGGCATGGTGCTCGATCAGGATGCCGATGAAGCGCTCCATGGACCCGACGATCGCGCGGTGCAGCATGACCGGGTGGCGCTTCTGGCTGTGCTCGTCCACGTACTCGGCGCCGAGGCGGCCGGGCATCATGAAGTCCACCTGCATCGTGCCCAGCTGCCAGGTCCGGCCGATGGCGTCCTTCAGGTGGTACTCGATCTTGGGGCCGTAGAAGGCGCCCTCGCCCGGCAGCTCCTCCCACTCCACGCCTGCGGCGCGCAGGGCCGAACGCAGCGCTTCCTCGGCCTTGTCCCAGGTGGCGTCGTCGCCCAGCCGCGGCTCCGGCCGCAGCGCCAGCTTCACGTGCACGTCGGTGAAGCCGAAGTCGGCGTAGACCTTCATCGCCTGCGCATGGAACGCGGTGACCTCGGCCTCGATCTGGTCTTCGGTGCAGAAGATGTGCCCGTCGTCCTGGGTGAAGCCGCGCACGCGCAGGATGCCGTGCAGCGCGCCCGACGGCTCGTTGCGATGGCAGGCGCCGAATTCGCCGTAGCGGATCGGCAGGTCGCGGTAGCTGTGCAGGCCCTGCTTGAACACCTGCACGTGGCCCGGGCAGTTCATCGGCTTCAGCGCATAGGTGCGCTTCTCCGACTCGGTGAAGAACATGTTGTCCTTGTAGTTGTCCCAGTGCCCCGACTTCTTCCACAGCTCGACGTCGAGGATCTGCGGGCAGCGCACCTCGCCGTAGCCGGTGTCGCGGTACACGCGGCGCATGTACTGCTCGACGACCTGCCACACGCTCCAGCCCTTCGGGTGCCAGAACACCAGGCCCGGCGCCTCTTCCTGCAGGTGGAACAGGTCCTGCTGCTTCGCGATGCGGCGGTGGTCGCGCTTCTCCGCCTCCTCCAGCATCGTGAGGTAGGCCTTGAGGTCCTTGTCGTTCAGCCACGCGGTGCCGTAGATGCGGCTCAGCATCTGGTTGTTGTGGTCGCCGCGCCAGTAGGCGCCCGCGACCTTCATCAGCTTGAACGCGCGCAGCTTGTCGGTCGACGGGACGTGCGGGCCGCGGCACAGGTCGGTGAACTCGCCCTGCGCGTAGAGCGAAAGCTCCTCGTTCGCGGGGATCGATTCGATGATCTGCGCCTTGTACTCCTCGCCCATGTCGCGGAAGAACTTCGTGGCCTCGTCGCGCGACTTGACGCTGCGCGACACCACGTGCGCTTCCTTCACGATCTTCTGCATCTCCGCCTCGATGGCGGGCAGGTCCTCGGGCGTGAACGGGCGCTCGTAGGCGAAGTCGTAGTAGAAGCCGTTGTCGATCACCGGGCCGATGGTGACCTGCGCGCCGGGATACAGGCGCTGCACGGCCTGCGCGAGCAGGTGCGCGGTCGAGTGGCGGAGGATGTCGAGCGCCTCGGGCGACTTGTCGGTGACGATCGCCAGCCCGGCGTCGCGGTCGATGCGGTAGCTGGTGTCGACCAGCCTGCCGTCGACCTTGCCGGCGAGCGCGGCCTTGGCCAGGCCGGCGCCGATGGAGGCGGCGACGTCGGCGACGGTGACGGGATGGTCGAACTCGCGGCGGGAGCCGTCGGGGAGGGTGATGGCGATCATGCGTGTGGCCCGGAAACAAAAAAGAGCGCCCAGGGCGCTCTCTCTGCGGGTGCGGCCTGGGGACGGATCAGCGGTGGGCGGTGGTAGTGTCCATGTCGCACGCTCGGCCGGCGTTTCCGCGGGCCACCCTCGTCTGTCCCGGGTGTCTGGTCTTGCCACGCGCTCCTGCCGGAGCCGGCGTGGTGGGCGGTACAGGGTTCGAACCTGTGACCCCTACCATGTCAAGGTAGTGCTCTACCGCTGAGCTAACCGCCCGGACACCCTTCCGGGAGCCGGGCATTCTAGCCGACCGCCAATCTCAGCGACAAGGCCGGGCGCCCTTGCGGTTCCCGCTGCCGGCCAGTGAAGCCGACAGGCACTCGCCACCCGATGGCTGCTGGCCGCCGTCACCGCCATCCGCTGGCGGAGGCGGCGGAGGCGCGGGCGGAGGCGTCGACGGCGGCGGTGTCGAAGGTGGCGGTGGCGGCGCCGCGGCATCGTCATCACGCAGGGTGATGCGCAGGGCGACCTCTCCGGGTGCCACGCCGCGCAACGGCGTTGCGACCAGGTCGAGGTATTCGTCCCCCTCGACGACGTCGTCCCCGTAGATCGGGACCAGGATCGTCTGCCTGCTCTCGCCTGCCGCGAACACCAGCGCGCCTTCGGCGGCCCCGAAGTCCTCGCCGAGCGTCGCGGTGCCCGCAACGGCGCGGTAGGAGACCGTGGCTCCGCCTTCCGGGGCGGGAGCGGACAACACGGCGACGAAGCCCACGGAAGGGTCGGTCCCGGCTGCGCCCTCGGGCACCACGCCGTCGCCCTCCAGCGACAGCACCGGAAGCGGATCGGCGCCCAGGACATCGTCGTTCGGGATGTCCAGCCTGAAGCGCGAAGTCGTGAGCACCGCACCGTGGGGATCCTCGAGCACCACCTCGAAGTACTCGTCGTCCTCGACCAGCGCGTCGGCATACGTTTCCAGCGGGATGAACTGCAGCGTTTCGCCAGGCGCGAACGCGAGCACGCCCGAGACCGGGGCGTAGTCCTCCCCGGGAAGCGCGGTACCGGCCTCCGTCCTGTAGGACACCGACGCGCCGCCGGGGCCCGCAGGCGCCGACAGGCTCACCAACGCCGAGGGATGGTTGGGCCCTTCGCTGGGAAGATCGTTGGTCCCCCAGATCACCATCGACGGCAGCGTGGACAGGGTGACGTCATGGACCACGTTCGCCAGCACATTGGCGTCCGACAGCAGGAACGGCTGGTAGGGCGCCCCCGGTGACGGCACTTGCAGGCTGATGGCGGCTCCCGGCACCACCTGGAAACTGAAGGTCGCTTCGGGCCCGTCCAGCCAGAGGTCGCGCTGCGGCCGACCGTAGGTATCGATCGCCTCGGACACGCGAAGATCCATCGGGAACACCGGACTGGATCCGCCCGCGGGAACGCGCACGCGGCCCGACACGGTGACCCCGGGGACCAGGGGGTAATCGACGTTCATGGGCGCGTCCACCTGGCCCAGGTCCAGCTGGGCGGCCGCGAAGGGCGCCGGGGGGAACGCGTTCAGCGAGATGTCGTTGCCGGGCTGGAAGGGAATCGCGTAACGGAAATCGGGCGGCTGGACCTGCAAGGTGCGTTCGCCACGGACCGATTCGCCGGCGCCGCGCACGCGGAGTTCCACCGGCGTCGCCGGCGGCGGATAACCCTCGGGGAAGAGAAGCCGGCCCTCGACGAGCGGCTGCGGGTCGTCGTCGATGATCGTCACGACGGCATCGCGATCCGCCATCGACGCGCCCTTCGCGCGGATCAGCTTGAGCTGGATCGTCTCGTCGCCCTCGGCGTCGTCGTCCCCGATCGCCGCGAGGAAGAAGAGCCCATCGTGTTCGCCTTCCTCGATGTGCACATAGGGAGACACCGTGAAGTAGTCCGCACCGCTGGTGGCGTCGCCGCCGTTGTAGGCCTTCGCAGTGCCGCCCATCACGCGCACTTCCACGTCGACGCCGCCCGCGGGGGCCGCGCTGGAAAGCCGGACCGGCACCCACAACCCCGGGTTGGTGTCCTTGCCTTGTTCCACCACGCTCGCATCGAGGATCGAGACGGTCCCCGGAGCGCCGCCGCGGAACGCGGCGACCACGGGCGCGATCTGCGCCAGGCTGCGGACGTTGTCGGCGCGTCCCTCGATCCCGCACGTCGCGCCGCAGGCCGCGGACGCCGGGTTCGAGAAATAGCCGATCCAGGGCAGGTCGAACTGGTACGCCATGATCGTCGCGAAGCCGGGCGGATCCTCGTGCCGATACCCGAACGAATACGGGAATGCGCCATAGACCGCGATGCGGTCGATGGTCCAGCTCGCGGTCTGCCGATCGTGCTGGGAGCCCAGGTTGTGGCCGGTCTCGTGCGCGAGCACGTACGGGCCGCACGGGTCCACGTTGCCGACGGAATATCCCCATCGGGGATCGAGATAGTTGCGCTGCTGCTCGGCGCCCGCGAGGTAGCCGATGCCGCAGGTCGCGTCGCCTTCCGTGTAAGGGCGCGCGGCGAACACCAGGTCGGCGCCCGCTGCGTCGCGCAGCGCGGCGATGTCGACACCGGCGATGCGGTTGTTGGCGATATCGTCCAGCACCTGCTGGTTGTACTCGCCTGCCGGAATGGCGATCTCGCGCATGCCGACCAGCGCCAGGTGGACGACCGAACCGCTGTCGCGATGCGCCTGGTTCGCGATCGCGACCATGCTGGTCAATTCGGTCTCGGCGGCGGAGGCAGTGCCGCGCAGCGCAACCAGCGCCGAGTCGTACAGGCCGAGCATGTCGACGCGTACGGCGGCTGGCGCGCTGCTTGCCGGCGCGACGGCGTGCGACGCAGGGCCTGTCGCGCGTCGGCTCGCCGGGCCGGCAAGGGAGGCCGCAGCGGCGGTCCCCGCCCCCGGTCCCGACGGCACCACGAAATCCTGCATTGGCGCCTTGCCCTTGGGAACCATCGCGCCCGCGGGCGCGATGCGGACTGCGCCGTGGACGGTCGTGATCGCGAACGAGCGTCCATCCGGCCGGGGCAGGACGCCGAAGACGGCATCCGGCCCGAAGGTGAGCACGGCCGATTGCGGTCCCAGCACGGTCCTGACCCGCCCGACCACCGTCCAGCGATCGCCGCCTTCGTCGTAGCCTCGCTCCATGCGGACCGGATAGCGCGTGCCATCCGCAAGTTCGATCGACAGCTCGCCTTCGGCCAGCGCGCGGCGGGCCATCTCGCGGGTCAGGACGATCCGCACGGGCGCGTCGGCACCGGCGGGCTGCGGTGGTATGCGGATGGACGCCGTGCGACCCGCCCGCGAAGCGGGCGACGAAACGGCATCACGGTCACCGGCGCCGGCGGAACCCGTGGACGCCGCACAACCACCAAGGAGCACGATCGCGCACAGCACGATCGCGTGTTGCCAGCGCGCCATGCGCGCGCCGCGAGAATCGGCGAATCGCCCCATCGTCCCTGTCCCCATCGTCCTTCCCCGGGGCGAGGATACCCCAGCGCTGCCAGGGGTGGCCGGGGTCAGGCCCCCAGGCGCGCTTCCTTGAGCCGGCGCAGCTCGTCGCGGGCCTTTGCGGCCTCCTCGAACTCGAGGTCGCGGGCGTGCTGGTGCATCTTCTGCTCCAGGGCCTTCATGCGGGCCGCGGCCTGGCTGGGGCTCAGGGTGGCGTAGTCCTCGGCGGCCTCGGCCACGCGCCGGCCCTTGCCCTTGCCGACCTTGACCATCCCGGGTTCGGCGCGCGCGCCCTCCATCACGTCCATCACCGCCCGCTGCACGCTCTGCGGGGTAATGCCGTGCTCGGCGTTGTAGTCCACCTGCTTCTGGCGGCGGCGGTCGGTCTCCTCGATCGCCTTCTGCATCGAGTTGGTGATGCGGTCCGCGTACAGGATCGCCTTGCCGCGCAGGTTGCGCGCGGCGCGGCCGATGGTCTGGATCAGCGAGCCGGTCGAGCGCAAGAAGCCTTCCTTGTCGGCGTCGAGGATCGCGACCAGCGACACCTCGGGCATGTCCAGGCCTTCGCGCAGCAGGTTGATGCCCACGAGCACGTCGAACTTGCCCAGGCGCAGGTCGCGGATGATCTCGACGCGCTCCACCGTGTCCACGTCGGAGTGCAGGTAGCGCACCTTCACGTCGTGCTCGGCCAGGTATTCGGTGAGGTTCTCGGCCATGCGCTTGGTGAGCGTGGTCACCAGCACGCGGTCGCCCATCGCCACGCGCGCGTTGATCTCGCCGAGCACGTCGTCGACCTGGGTCGCGACCGGGCGGATCTCGACCTGCGGGTCGACCAGGCCGGTCGGCCGCACCAGCAGCTCGGTCACTTCGCCTTCCGACATGCGCAGCTCGTACGGGCCTGGCGTCGCGGAGACGAAGATCGCGCGCGGCGCGCGGCCTTCCCATTCCTCGAACTTCAGCGGTCGGTTGTCGAGCGCCGACGGCAGGCGGAAGCCGAATTCCACCAGCGTCTCCTTGCGCGAGCGGTCGCCCTTGTACATCGCGCCGATCTGCGGGACGGTGACGTGCGACTCGTCGACGACGAGCAGCGCGTCGGCCGGCAGGTAGTCGAACAGGCACGGCGGCGGCTCGCCCGGCATGTAGCCGGTGAGGTGCCGCGAGTAGTTCTCGATGCCGTTGCAGTAGCCGACCTCGGCCATCATCTCCAGGTCGAACTGGGTGCGCTGCGCCAGGCGCTGCGCCTCGACCAGCTTGTTCTGCGAGTACAGCCATTCCAGCCGCTCGCGCAGCTCGGCCTTGATCGTTTCGACCGCGTCGAGGATGGTGCGGCGGCTGGTGACGTAGTGCGAGCCGGGATAGATCGTGTAGCGCGGGAGCTTGCGCAGGGTCTCGCCGGTGAGCGGGTCGAACAGGGTGAGGTTCTCGATCTCGCCGTCGAACAGTTCGATGCGCAGCGCCTCGGCGTCGGATTCGGCCGGATGCACGTCGATGACTTCGCCGCGCACGCGGTAGGTGCCGCGCGCCAGCTCGGTCTCGTTGCGGTCGTACTGCATCTCGGTGAGGCGGCGGATCAGCTCGCGCTGGTCGATGCGCTCGCCGCGGACCATGTGCAGCACCATCTTGTGGTACTCGCCCGGGTCGCCGAGGCCGTAGATCGCGGACACGGTGCAGACGATGATCGCGTCGCGCCGCTCGAGCAGTGCCTTCGTCGCCGAGAGCCGCATCTGCTCGATGTGCTCGTTCACCGAGCTGTCCTTCTCGATGAAGGTGTCGGAGGACGGGACGTAGGCCTCGGGCTGGTAGTAGTCGTAGTAGCTGACGAAGTACTCGACCGCGTTGTGCGGGAAGAAGGCCTTGAACTCGCCGTACAGCTGCGCCGCCAGGGTCTTGTTCGGCGCCATCACCAGGGTCGGCTTCTGCACC
>JBDZUW010000059.1:0-12922 GCA_040255375.1 Luteimonas sp.
GCGCTCGCGCTGGCGCTGGCGTTCGCCGCGCCGTGGCGGACCGCGCACGAGCCGGCGCCGGGCGCCGCCGCGACCGGCGCCGGCGCGGTGGCCACGGCGACCGCGCCCGCCACGCTCGAACAGGATCCCGACTTCTACCTGTGGCTGGCGTCCGCCGACGCCGTCGCCCTTGCTTCGGAGTGACACGATGAACACCTTCGCCCGCCATGCCCTCGCCGCCCTGCTGCTCGCCGCGGCGGGGACCGCCTGCGCCCAGCAGAAGGCGCCCGGCGCGGCTGCGGCTGCGGCCGCGCCGGGGCCGGCGACGCAGGCCGCCCTGCCCGCCTGGGAGCAGCTCACGGAGACGCAGCGCGCGCTGCTCGTCGCGCCGCTGCGCGAACGCTGGAACGCGAGTCCCGGCGACCGCGCACGCATGTACGACCACGCCGAACGCTGGCGCGCGATGACGCCCGGGCAGCGCGCCCGCGCCCGCCGCGGCCTCGGCCACTGGGAGCACATGGACCCCGAACGGCGCCGGGAGATGCGCGCGCTGTTCGAGAAGATGCGCGGCATGACCCCCGAGCAGCGCAAGGCGCTGCGCGACCGCTGGCACGCTATGACGGCGGCGGAGCGCCGCGGCTGGGTGGAGGCGAATCCGCCGAAGGATCCGCGCTAGCCGCGGCTCACGCGCGCGGCGGCCACGCCGTGCGCGCGAACAGCTCGTCGTCCCAGTCGATCGCGAGCGCGCCGTCGCGAAGCATCGGCGCGACGAAGTTGTACGCGTTGCGCGCGTACATCTCGCTGGCATGGAAGGCGCCGCTGCTGGCCAGGCCGAGCGGCCCGGCGATCGTCACCCCCGATTCGACGACGGTTTCGCCCGGGCGGGTGAGCTCGCAATTGCCGCCGGTCTCCGCGGCCATGTCCACGATCACGCTGCCCGGGCGCATGCCGCGCACCATCGCCGCACTGAGGATGCGCGGCGCGGGGCGCCCCGGCACGGCCGCGGTGCACACGACCGTGTCCACGCCACGGAGGTGTTCGCCGAGCCGGCGCTGCTGCTCCGCGCGCTCCTCGTCGGTGAGCTGGCGCGCGTAGCCGCCCTCGCCCGCTGCGCTCACGCCCAGGTCGAGGAAGCGGCCGCCGAGCGACTCGATCTGTTCGCGGGTTTCCGGCCGCACGTCGAAGCCCTCGACCTGCGCGCCGAGCCGCTTCGCGGTGGCGATCGCCTGCAGGCCGGCGACGCCCGCGCCGACCACCAGCACCTTCGACGGGCGGATCGTGCCCGCGGCGGTGGTGAGCATCGGGAAGAACCGCGGCGACAGTTGCGCGGCGAGCAGCACCGCCTTGTAGCCGGCCATGCCGGCCTGCGAGCTGAGCACGTCCATCGCCTGCGCGCGCGTGGTGCGCGGCAGCCGCTCCAGCGGGAACGCGACGGTGCCGCGCGCGCGCAATGCCTCGGCGCGCGCCGGATCGGCATCGGGCTGGAGCATGCCGACGAGCACCGCGCCCTCGCGCAGCGCCTGCAGCAGCGCCGGCGGTGGCGCCTGCACGCACAGCACGATGTCGGCACCCGCGACGGCGGCTTCGGCATCCGCCGCGAGCGCGGCGCCGGCGGCCTCGTAATCGGCATCGGGGAAACCCGCGGCCTCGCCCAGGCCGCGCTCGGCGCGCACCGCGGCGCCGGCGGCCACGAGCTTCCTGCAGGTCTCGGGGGTCAGCGCCACGCGCCGCTCGCCGGGAGCGCGCTCGCGCGCGGCCGCCACCGTCACCGTCATCGCCATGCCCCGCTCCGCCAGGTCGTTGCCCGCATCCTAGCGAATGCGCGCCGCGTGCGCCGCGCGCGGCGTCAGGCGGCGCGGCTGGCCGAGCGGCCGAGGCGCTGCCGCACGAGGCGCATCGCCTCGTCGAACGGCATTTCGTCGGCTTCCGCGAACAGATGGCCGCTGCGGACCAGGGCCGCAAGCTGCTCGGGCGACGCGACCAGCTGCTTCACGCCGCGGCGGTTGACCAGCAGCAGCCGGCCGCTGAGCGGGCTGGTCCAGGCGACCTTGACCGGCGCTTCCTGGCCGCGTTCGTCGGTGAGCCGCATCCAGTCGCCGGGCTGCAGCGCGCGCATGCGCTCGGCCACCGCCGGATCGAAGTCGAGCGTGGCCTGGCCGCCGACGACGCGCAGCACCGGTGCTTCGTCGGCCTCGGCCTCCGCCGCCAGCGGAGCCGGCGTGCGCAGCTCGCGCGGTGCGTCGGGGAAGGCGACCGTGCGCGCGAGCCCCGCCATCCATTCGCCCGCGACCTGTTCGTCCAGGCCGGAGCTGGCGAGCGCTTCGACCAGGGCGGGATGCAGCGCGAGCACCCGGGTGGCGACTTCGCGCCCGCGGGCCCCGGCCGCGGCTTCGTCGAGCGCGACGAGCTCATCGGCCATGGCAAGCACTTTCGGGATGCGCGCGCTGTCTTCGCCTTCGCGCAGCAGCACCTGCACGAGGTGGTGCTGCCAGTGGCGCTCGAGGAAATGGGCGATCGTCGGCGTCAGCGTGCGGCCGGAAATGCGCTCGGCCAGCGCGCGGGCGGCGCCCTCGCGGGCGCGCGCCAGGCGTTCGCGGCCGTGCGCGGTCTCGGCGCTGCGGCGCTCGGCGATGTCGGCGCGGCGGCGCTGCTGCTCGAGCATCGACTGCATCTCGCGCGCGCTGAGCTCGAAGATCGCGAGGTCCTCGTTGTATTCGGCGACCACGCGATCCACGAGCTTGCCGGCGCGATCGAGGAGCTCGCGGTCCTGCGCGGAAACGCCGTCGTTGCCTTCGCAGCCGAGCGCGAGCGCATCGAGCAGGCGGCGCGCCGGGTGGTCGCCCTGCACGAAGAGGTTGTCGTCGGTCAGCGCGACCTTGACGTAGGACATCACCAGCCGCGCGAACAGGCGGCGGGCGTCGCCGCCCATGCCGTGGCTGCGCAGCAGCGATTCGAACAGCATGCCGGTGAGGTCCACGGCGTCTTCCTGCTGCGGGTCCAGGCGTGTCTGGGCGGGATCGAGGCCGAGGCGGGACGCGCCTTCGGCCAGCTCCTCGCGGATCGCCTGGTGCAGCGCGCACTTGCCCGCCAGCGCCGCCTCGAAGTTGCGCGCGCCGTCGCGCTGGAGCAGCGCGGCGACGCTCACGACTTCCTGCAGCCGCAGTTCCCGGCGCGCGTCGGCGACCGCTCCCGAAGCGCCCTGCCCCGCGGCGCCGTGCCCGCCCGGCGTGCCGCCCATGACGCCCGAGCGCCACAGGTGCAGCATGTCGCGCAATTGCTGGTGCTGGACGCGCGCGGCGGGACTGGACCGGAACGTCTCGGCGCTGCCCGCCTGCGGCGGCTCGCTGTCCCTCGGAAGGGTGGCCTCCGCCGCCGGCGGGACGAACCCGGGCGATGGCGGCGGCGCGAACGTGGCCGCGCCGGCATCGAACGCGAAAGTCGGCGGCGACGGCATCGTTTCGGGCACGACGCCACCGATGCCGGCTTCCAGCCAGGCGCCGGCCGCCTGCCGCGCCTGCGCGGCCGGAATGCCGGGAATGCCCGGGATCCCTGGAATCGCATCGGGCGCCGCCATGGGCGCCGACGCCTGCGAAGGCATCGCGGTCGCGACGCCGGGTGCCGGCGCGCGGCGCGCATCGGCGTGGAAACCGTGCGCGGCGAGCAGCGTGTTCAGCCGGCCGTAGAGCTCGCCGAGGACCTTCGCCAGTTCCTGCTCGTACTGCCGGAACAGCAGCAGGCGCAGCGACGGCCCGACGTCGGCGTCGCGGAAGGTCTGCACGAAGGCGTTCGCCAGCAGCGTGGCACCGACGGGATTGGTGGTGCCCGGCACGTGCATCGCTTCGGCGAGCGAGTCGAAGCGCAGGCCGAGCATCTCGAGCGGCCGCTGGTAGCGCGCGCCGATCGATTCGGCGAGGCGCTGGCCGTCGAGGTGGAAGTCGAGCTCGTTCTCGCGCACGAGCCCGAGCGGCGCGCCGTGGCTGCCCGGCAGCGTGCGGCCGCAGAATTCGTCGAAGGCGCGGCCGATCAGCTCGCGGAACTTCATCACGTAGCCGGAGCCGCGCTGGCGCAGCGCGAGCACGGCCATCAGGTCCTTGCGCTGCGTGCCTTCCTGGCCGACGCGCAGGCTGTCGTGCAGCTGCTCCTCGATCGGCCGGTACAGGCCGGCCGGGACCGCGCCGAGCTGCTCGACCGCGATGCGCTTGAGTTCCTCGAGCACGCGTTCGGGATCGCGTCCTGCGGGAACGCCCATTTCCGGATGCTGGATGGACACGAACACGACTCCCTGCCGGGCTCCCTGCCACGGCACAAAGCGACCATGGGTGAGCATAATGGCCGCAGAAGAGCCGTCCATTGCCGGCGCAAGGATATGTGATGCCCATCGCAAAGCGCGACGATATTTCCGGCGCCGGGGCGCTCACAATCCTGAACGGGCGCCGCTCCGTGCCCGCGAAACAGCTCGAGGCCCCCGGCCCGGACGAGGCGGCGCTGGAGCGGATGCTGGCGGCCGCGGTGCGGGTGCCCGACCACGGTAAGCGCGTCCCGTGGCGGTTCGTGCGCATCGCCGGAGAGGCGCGTGCCGCGCTCGGCGAAGCGCTGGTCGCGCGTGCGCTGGAGCGCGATCCCGATGCGGCGCAGGCCATCCTCGAGAAGGATCGCAACCGATTCCATGCGCCGCTGGCGATCGCCGTGGTCGCACGCCTCGGCCACGACGACAGGATCCCGGAATCGGAACGCTTCGCTTCCGCCTGCTGCGTGTGTTTCGCCCTGCTGATGGCGGCGCAGGCCGAAGGCTTCGGCGCGCAATGGCTGACCGGCTGGCCCGCCTACGACGAAGCGATCCTGCGCCTGCTCGGCCTCGGGCCCGACGAGCGCATCGCCGGCTTCATCCACATCGGCACGCCGAAGCTCGAGGCGCCGGAGCGCGAACGCCCCGATCCGCGCGCGCTGCTCACCGAATGGAGGCCCGCGTGAGCGACGGCGGCGCGCCGCGGCCGGCGCTGTACCTGGTCGACGCCAGCATGTACGTGTTCCGCGCCTGGCATTCGATGCCGGACGAATTCCACGACGCCGACGGCTGGCCGACGAATGCCGTGCACGGCTTCGCGCGCTTCGTGCTGGAGCTCCTGGAACGGTCGCGCCCGCAGCACATCGCGGTGTGCTTCGACGAGGCGCTGGACGCCTGCTTCCGCAACGCGCTCTACCCCGCCTACAAGGCCAACCGCGACCCCGCGCCGGAGGAACTCAAGCGGCAGTTCGCGCACTGCAAGTCGCTGTGCGCCGCGCTCGGGCTGGTGGTGCTGGCGCATGGCGAGTACGAGGCCGACGACCTCATCGGCAGCGCGCTCGCGCACGGCCGGGCGCAGGGGCAGCGCGGCGTGATCGTGTCCGCGGACAAGGACCTCTCGCAGCTGCTCGGGGAGTTCGACGAGCAGTGGGACTACGCACGCAACCTGCGCTGGCGCGCCGACGGCGTGAAGGCGCGGCACGGGGTGGACGCGCACCAGATCGCCGACTACCTCGCGCTGTGCGGCGACGCCGTGGACAACATCCCCGGCGTGCCCGGCATCGGCGCGCGCACCGCGGCGGTGCTGCTCGCGCACTTCGGCAGCCTCGACGCGCTGCTGGAGCGCATCGAGGAAGTGCCCTACCTGCGCGTGCGCGGAGCCGCCTCGATCGCCGCGAAGCTGCGCGGCCACCGCGAGCAGGCCCTGCTTTACAGGCGGCTCACGACCATCGCCTGCGACGCGCCGCTGTCGCACGACGCGGACTTCGCGCGCGGCGCGCCGGACGGCGAGCTGCTGCTCGCCCTGTGCGAGGCGCTGCGCTTCGGGCCGATGACTCGGCGGCGGCTGCACGACGCGGCGGGGCTGCCGATGGCGGCGCCCGCGGCGGCGGCCGCCACCATCGCCTGACGCACACGCGCCCGCTGGCGCGCTAGCATCGGCGCATGACCGATGCCGACGCCGACGCCCCCGCCGAAACCCTCTACGAAGGCCAATGGCTGCGCCTGCGCCAGCGCGGGCGCTGGGAGTACGCCGAGCGCACGCACGGGCACGGCATGGCGGTGATCATCATCGCGTGCACGCCGGAGGACCGCGTGCTGTTCGTCGAGCAGTACCGGATCCCGCTCGGCAAGCCCACGATCGAGATGCCCGCCGGACTGGTCGGCGACCAGCCCGGCGAGGACACGCTGGAGGACGCCGCGCGGCGCGAGCTGGTCGAGGAGACCGGCTGGGAGCCATCGCATGTCGAGGTGCTGCTGGTCGGGCCGACGTCCTCGGGCATGAGCAACGAGCGCATCGCCTTCGTGCGCGCGACGGGGCTGGTGCGCGTCGGGCCCGGCGGCGGCGACGAGACCGAGGAGATCGTGGTGCACGAGGTCCCGCGCGCCGAGGCCCCGGCCTGGCTGGTCGGCAAGCAGGCCGAAGGCTACGAGCTCGACCTCAAGCTGTGGGCCGGGCTGTGGATGCTGGAGCGCAACCCCGACGGCTCGCCGGCGCCCGGCTATCCGGCGTAGCGGTCGGTCGCCTCGACCAGCGCGTGCACGTGCTCGGCCTCGAAGGCCGAGTGCCCCGAACCTGGATTGATCACCAGCTCCGACTTCGGCCAGGCCTTGTGCAGGTCCCACGCGTTCTGGACCGGGCACACCACGTCGTAGCGGCCGTGCACGATCACGCCCGGGATGTCCGCGATGCGGTGCGCGTCGCGCAGCAGCTGGTCCTCGACCTCGAAGAAGCCGCCGTTGACGAAGTAGTGGTTCTCGATGCGCGCGAAGGCGAGCGCGAAGCGCGGATCCTCGTGGCCGGCGACGAAATCCCGGTCCACGTGCAGGAAGCTGGTGGCGCCTTCCCACACGCTCCAGGCGCGCGCGGCCGCGAGGCGCGTGGCCTCGTCGTCGGAGGTGAGCCGGCGGTGGAAGGCGGAGATCAGGTCGGCGCGCTCGACCTCGGGGATCGCCGCGAGGTAGTGCTCCCACGCATCGGGGAACAGGCGCGAGGCGCCTTCCTGGTAGAACCACTCGAGCTCCCAGCGCCGCAGCATGAAGATGCCGCGCAGCACCAGTTCGGTCACGCGCTCCGGATGGCTCTCCGCGTACGCGAGCGCGAGCGTCGAGCCCCAGCTCCCGCCGAACACCTGCCAGCGCCCGATGCCGAGCTTCGCGCGCAGCTTCTCGATGTCGGCGACCAGGTCCCAGGTGGTGTTGTCGCGCAGGTCCGCGTGCGGCGTCGAACGGCCGCTGCCGCGCTGGTCGAACAGGATGATCCGGTACTTCGCGGGATCGTGGAAGCGGCGCATCTTCGGGCTGCAGCCGGCGCCCGGGCCGCCGTGCAGCAGCACCACCGGCTTGCCCTGCGGATTGCCGCACTGTTCGTAGTACAGGCGGTGGCGCGCATCCACCTCGAGGACGCCGGTGTCGTACGGTTCGATCTCGGGGTACAGCGTGCGCATGGTGCGGGCTCCGGCGATGGCGTTCAGCGTGCTTGCTGCCCTCGATTGTAGCGGCCGAGCGCGACCCGGTCGCGCCGTTCCAGGTCGCGCGCGGTGGACACGTCGGCGAACCCGGCCGCGGACAGCAGCGCGCGCACGGCCGCGCCCTGGTCCAGGCCGTGTTCCAGCAGCAGCCACCCGCCGGGTGCGAGGTGGGCCGGCGCCGCGCGCACGATCGCGCGGATCGCATCCAGGCCGTCCGCGCCCGAGGACAGCGCCAGCGCGGGTTCGTGGCGGAGGTCGGCGAGGTGGGGGTCGCCGAGCGCGATATACGGCGGGTTGGAGGCGATCAGGTCGAAGCGTTCGCCCGCGAGGGGCTGCAGCCAGTCGCCTTCGCGGAATTCGACGTTCGCGATCCCGAGCGCGGCGGCATTGCCGCGCGCAACCTCCAGTGCGGCGCGGCTGGCGTCCACCGCGACGACGCGCGCGCGCGGCCGCTCGTGGGCCAGCGCCAGCGCGATCGCGCCGCTGCCGGTGCCGAGGTCGGCGACGTGCAGGTCACGGTCCGCCGGCAGGCGCTCGAGTGCGAGCTCCACCAGCAACTCGGTTTCGGGCCGAGGCACCAGCGTATCGGGCGTGACGCGCAGGTCGAAGCGCCAGAAGCCGCGCGTTCCGACGATGTATGCCACCGGTTCGCCGGCTTCGCGGCGGCGGAGCAGGCGCTCGCAGGCCTCGAGCGCATCGGCATCCACCGCGTCGCTGCCGTGCGCGTACAACCAGGTGCGGCTGCGGCCCAGCGCATGCGCGACCAGCAGCGCGGCGTCCGCGGCGTCGACGCGCGCGCCGGTCTGGCGCAGGAGGGTGGCGACATCGGTCATGCGCGCATGTTAGCGGCCCGGAACGGCGAACGCCGGCGCAGGGCCGGCGTCCGTCGGTCACCACCTCGCGGGGTGCGGTCAGCGCTTCGGGAACGCCACCGGCTGGCCCTTGCGCGCCTCGACCTGCGCGCCGCACATGCGGATCGCCTCGACCGTCTGCTGCAGCTGGCGCGGGCCGCCCTCGACGTCCGCCATGCGCGCGGCGAACTTCTCCTGCAGCACCGCCGCGTCGGCGTCGCTGCACATGCCGGCCGCATAGAGGTTGACCACGGCGGCGCCCGCGGGCGCGAGCTTCGCCTCGATCTCCTTGAAGTGCGCGTCGGTCCAGGCGCGCAGCGCCGGACGCGTGGCCTCGTCGCCGGCCTGGCCGCCGACCGCCGGGAAGATCTCGTTGCGGCGGAGCAGGCCCGGCTCGAACACCAGCGCGCGGACGCGCTCGTTCAGCGCCGGGTCGCGGGTGCTGCCCATCGCGCCGAGCAGCTGGCTGCGCAGCACGGCGTCCTGGCTGGCGCGGAAGTGCTTTTCCGCGGCGTCGAACGCGGCCTTGCCGCCTTCCTGCACCGCGACGGTGAGCGCGGTGTCGCGCAGGTCCTGCGGCACGGCGTCCGCGTGCAGCGCGCCATCGCCGTCGAGGCCGAGCACCGCGCGGCCCGCCTGGTTCATCTCCTTGCGCACGGCCGGGTCCTTCAGCGTCTCGGCGAAGAAGCCGACCAGGCTCGCGCGCAGCAGGCCGTCGTCGTCGGGCTCGCCCGCCTTCGGCGCCATGCCCAGCTGCTGCAGGCGCGGGCGGTAGATCGCCGCGACCTGGGCGTGGAACGCATCGCGCGCCTTGTCGTCGGGCAGCAGGTACTCCGCCATCCATTCGGTGCTGCCCATGCCCGCGGTGACGGTCTGGCGCACCGGGGCCGACGCGAACTGCGGCAGCGCCGCGAGCAACTGCGAGGGGGTCAGGCTGCCGGCGCCGTAGGCGGCGGTCACCGAGTCGGCATAGACGCGCTGCTCGCGCTCGTCGAGCTGCGCGAACGCGCCCGACAGCGCTTCCTGCAGCTTCGGCGACAGCGCGAAGCGGTAATAGCCGTTGCCGTGCGCGTTCGGCATCACCCAGGCCGGGCACGAGGTCGCGGCGGAGAGTTCCATGCGGCCGGTGGCGCCGGTGAAGATCGTCTTTTCGGTGCGCACGGTGCCGCCGTCGGCATAGCGCACGGTCAGCGGGATGCCCCAGCTGCCTTCGTTCGGCGCGGTCGAGCCCAGCGTCAGGTAGCGGCGCTGCTGCAGCACGAGCGCGGGCACCTTGCCGCTGCAGTCGAGGTCGACGGACACGAACGGCACGCCGGGCTGGTCGATGAAGGTGAAGAACGCCGCGGCCACGGCTTCCGGCGCATCGCTCTCGGCGGCGACCGCGCGGATCAGGTCGGCGCTGGTGGCGTTGCCGCGCGCGTGCGCCTGCAGGTATTTGCGGATGCCGGTGCGGAACTGCTCCGGCCCGATGTACTGCTCGAACATGTTCAGCGTGGCGCCGCCCTTCTGGTAGGTGATGCCGTCGAAGGCCGACTGGATGTCGGTGAAGTCCTTGATCGGCTCGTGCACGCGGCGCGTGCTGGCGAGGCTGTCGGCGCCCATCGCGCCGATCGCGCCCTCGAGCAGGCCGCGGTCGGTGTGCGCCTCCGGCTGGAGCTCGCCGTGGATCTTGTTGCCCATCCAGGTGGCGAAGCCTTCGTTCAGCCACAGGTCGTCCCACCAGCGCATCGTCACGAGGTCGCCGAACCACTGGTGCGCGAGCTCGTGCGCGCTGACGCCCCAGAACGCCTGGCGGCGGCTCACGGCCGAATCCTCGTCCGGGAACATCAGGCTGTCGCGGTAGGCGATCAGGCCCGCGTTCTCCATCGCGCCGGCCCAGAAGTCCGGGGCGGCGAGGTTGTCGAGCTTGGCGAACGGATACGGAATGCCGAAGTAGCTTTCGAGCGCGCGCACGATTTCCGGCGTATGGGCGAGCGAATAACGCATCTTGCCGCCCTGCCCGTTCGCGGCGACGCCGCGCAGCTTGATCGGCGCGGTGCGGTCGCCGTTCGGCGCGATGTCCGGGCCGGGCACGACGTCCCACGGGCCGACCGCGAAGGCGACGAGGTAGCTGGGCAGCGCCTCGGTCCTGGCGAACTCGACTTCCTTCATCGGGCCGTCGAGGTCGGTGGTCTTCGCCTCGGGCGCGTTGGCGACGACCACGTCGCCGTCCGGCACGGTGAACCACATGCGCCACGGCTGCTTGAAGCTCGGCTCGTCGAAACCGGGGAACGCGGTGCGCGCGCCGAGCGGCTCCATCTGCGTCATCACGTAGTCGCGGCCGTCGGGCTTCACCTTGTAGGCGCCCTGCAGCTGGCCGAACGGCGCGTCGTAGTCGATCGCGATGACGCCCTTGCCCGGGGCGATGGCCATCGGCGCGGTCAGCTTCAGCACGCCCGAGACGTCGACCTCGGCGGCGGCGAGGGTCTGGTTGCGGCCGTTCTGCGGCATGTACACGGCCTTGCGGATGTTCAGCCCCTTGCCGTGCATCCAGATGGTGTCGGTGGGCTTCGCGACGTCGACGCTGATCTCGACGCGCCCGGAGAAGCGCTCCTGCGCGGGATCGATGGTCAGGTGCAGGCCGACTTCGCTCGGCACGACGGTGCGCGGCAACGGACCGGTCGGGACGGCGGCGTCCGCGGCGGGCGCCGGCGCGGCGGACGCGAGTCCGGTGGCGGCCAGCAGGGCGGTGGCGAGCAGGGATCGGCGCAAGGTCATCGGTCGTGCCTCGGAAGGGGATCCCCCGAGGGTAACCCGGCGCGCGGGCGGCACGACCATGACGAAAGTCCCATCCGCCCGGGGCCGGCCGCCCACCCGGCGCCGTCGCATGCGGTGCGACGGCGGGATGCCAGCGTCGCGGCCATGGCCGCGCAGTTCGCCCTCCGGTTCGGCATTCATCCGCGGCCCGGGGGCGCGCCGGATAATGCCGGCATGCCCACGCCTCCCGCGCCAGGCCCGGTCGACCCGACCGCCGGCTTCCACCCGGCCGTCGCCGGCTGGTTCGCGCGGGCGTTCCCGGGCGGCCCCACCGATGCGCAGCGGCAGGCCTGGCCCGCGATCCGCGACGGCCGCCACGTGCTGGTCGCCGCCCCGACCGGGTCGGGCAAGACCCTCACCGCCTTCCTCTCGGCGATCGACGCGCTGGTGCGCCAGGGCCTCGCGCCCGGGGGCCTGCCCGACACGACCCAGGTGGTCTACGTCTCGCCGCTGAAGGCGCTGTCCAACGACATCCACCTCAACCTCGAGGCGCCGCTGGCCGGCATCCGCGAGGAACTCGCGCGGCTGGGCCTGCCGGACATCGAGATCCGCACGGCCGTGCGGACGGGCGACACGCCGCAGTCGGAGCGCGCGGCGCTGCGCAAGAACCCGCCGCACATCCTGGTGACGACGCCCGAGTCGCTCTACGTGCTGCTGGGCTCGGAATCCGGCCGCGCGATGCTGGCGCCCACGCGCACCGTGATCGTGGACGAGATCCATGCCGTCGCGGCGAGCAAGCGCGGCAGCCACCTGTCGCTGTCGCTGGAGCGCCTGGAGGCGCTGTGCGGCGCGCCGCTGGCGCGCGTCGGGCTGTCGGCCACGCAGAAGCCCATCGACGAAGTCGCGCGCTTCCTCGTCGGCGCGGCGAACGTCGGCGCCGACGGCACGCCCGCCTGCGCGATCGTGGACATCGGCTACTCGCGCCGGCGCGACCTCGCGCTGGAGCTGCCGCCGGTGCCGCTGCAGCCGGTGATGTCGAACGAGCAGTGGGAACTCGTCTACAAGCGCCTGGCCGAACTGGTCGAGGCGCACCGCACCACGCTGGTGTTCGTGAACACGCGGCGCATGGCCGAGCGCGCCGCGCGCCACCTCGCCGACCTGCTCGGCAACGAGCACGTCGCCGCGCACCACGGCAGCCTCGCGAAGGAACTGCGCCTGGACGCGGAACAGCGGCTCAAGGCCGGCGCGCTCAAGGTCCTGGTGGCGACCGCCTCGCTGGAACTCGGCATCGACATCGGCGACGTCGACCTCGTCTGCCAGCTCGGCTCGCCGCGTTCGATCGCCGCGTTCCTGCAGCGCGTCGGGCGTTCCGGCCACTTCGTGGGCGGCACGCCGAAGGGGCGCCTGTTCCCGACCTCGCGCGAGGACCTGGTCGAGTGCGCCGCGCTGCTCGACTGCGTGCGCCGCGGCGAGCTCGATGCGCTGGTGATGCCGCAGGCGCCGCTGGACGTGCTCGCGCAGCAGGTCGTGGCCGAGGTCGCCGCGACCGAGTGGTCCGAGGACGCGCTCTACGACTGGATGCGCCGCGCCTGGCCCTACCGCGGCCTCGAGCGCGCCACCTGGGACCAGGTGGTACGCATGCTCGCCGACGGTTACGCCACGCGGCGCGGCAACCGCGGCAGCTACCTGCACCGCGACGCCGTGCACGGGCGCCTGCGCGGGCGTGCCGGCGGGCGCATGACCGCGGTGATGTCGGGCGGCACGATCCCCGATACCGGCGACTACAGCGTGGTGATGGAACCGCAGTCGATCATGATCGGCACGGTCAACGAGGATTTCGCCATCGAGTCGATGGCCGGCGACATCTTCCAGCTCGGCAATGC
>JBDZUW010000170.1:0-2532 GCA_040255375.1 Luteimonas sp.
CAAGGTCGAGCTGGTCGGGCTGCAGGACGAGAAGGTCTGGATCGAGGTCGACAACGCCAAGCTCGCCACGCTCGGCATCCCGCTGGCGGCGGTCCAGCAGGCGCTCGACCAGCAGAACGCGGTCGTCCCCGCGGGCTTCTTCGAAGGCCGTGATGCGCGCGTGCAGCTGCGCGTGAGCGGCGCGTTCGCGTCGGTCGCGCAGATCCGCGACTTCCCGATCCGCGCGGGCGGCCGCACCGTGCGCCTGGGCGACATCGCCACCGTGCGCCGCGGCTTCAGCGATCCGGCCGCGCCGAAGATGCGCTTCATGGGCAGGGACGCGATCGGCATCGCGGTCGCGATGAAGGACGGCGGCGACATCCTGCGCCTGGGCGAGACGCTCGACGGCGAGTTCGCGCGCCTGCAGCGCACGCTGCCCGCCGGCATGCAGCTGGACAAGGTCAGCGACCAGCCCGAGGCGGTGCACGAATCGGTCGGCGAGTTCATGCGCGTGCTCGCCGAGGCCGTCGCGATCGTGCTGCTGGTCAGCTTCTTCTCGCTCGGCCTGCGCACCGGGCTCGTGGTCGCGGTGAGCATCCCGCTGGTGCTGGCGATGACGTTCGCGGCGATGCACTACTTCGGCATCGGCCTGCACAAGATCTCGCTGGGCGCGCTGGTGCTCGCGCTCGGCCTGCTGGTGGACGACGCGATCATCGCGGTCGAGATGATGGCGATCAAGATGGAGCAGGGGCTTTCGCGCCTGAAGGCCGCCAGCTTCGCGTGGGAGTCGACGGCGTTCCCGATGCTCACCGGCACGCTGGTCACCGCGGCCGGCTTCCTGCCGATCGCGACCGCGGCGTCGAGCGTCGGCGAGTACACGCGCTCGCTGTTCCAGGTCGTCACCATCGCCCTGGTCGTGTCGTGGATCGCGGCGGTGCTGTTCATCCCCTACCTGGGCGACCGCATGCTGCCGGATCCGAAGCCGCATGCCGCCGGCGACGGCGCCGGCGACGGCGGGCACGATCCCTACCAGCGGCCGTTCTACCGCCGCTTCCGCCGCCTGGTGGACGCGTGCCTGGAGCGGCGCTGGCTGGTGATCGGCGCGACGGTGGCGCTGTTCGTGCTGTCGCTGCTGATGTTCCGCTTCGTGCCGCAGCAGTTCTTCCCGGACTCCACCCGCCCCGAGCTGATGGTGGACATGGAGCTCGCCGAGGGCGCGTCGCTGCGCGCCACCGCAGCCGAAGCGCATCGCCTGGAGAAGATGCTGCAGGGACACGAGGGCATCGACAACTTCGTCGCCTACGTCGGCACCGGTTCGCCGCGCTTCTACCTGCCGCTCGACCAGCAGCTGCCCGCGGCCAACTTCGCGCAGTTCGTGGTCCGCGCCGACGACATCGAATCGCGCGAGGCGGTGCGCGAATGGCTGGTGCGGGACGTCGCGCCGCGCTTCCCGGAGCTGCAGTTGCGCGTCACCCGCCTGGAGAACGGGCCGCCCGTCGGCTATCCGATCCAGTTCCGCGTCTCCGGCGAACACATCGACCGGGTGCAGGCGCTGGCGCGGCAGGTCGAGGCGAAGGTGCGGGAGAACCCGCACGTGGCCAACGTCAACCTGGACTGGGACGAGCCCAGCAAGGTGGTGCGCCTGCGCATGGACCAGGAGCGCGCCCGCGCGCTGGGCGTGAGCACGCAGCAGCTGTCGCTGTTCCTCGCCGGCCAGCTCTCCGGGCTGCACGTGAGCACGTACCGCCAGGGCAACGAACTCATCGAGGTGGCGATGCGCGGCAGCGGCGACGAGCGCAGCCGCCTGGACATGCTCGGCAGCCTCGCCGTGCCGACGGCGAGCGGCGCCTCGGTGCCGCTGTCGCAGGTGGCGACGCTCGAGTACGGCTTCGAGGACGGCATCGTCTGGCACCGCAACCGCCTGCCGACGGTGACGGTGCGCGCCGACATCCGCGACGACGCGCTGCCGCCGAGCGTCACCGCGCAGATCTCGCCGACGCTCGACGGGATCCGCGCCTCGCTGCCGGAGGGTTACCTGCTCGAAACCGGCGGCACGGTCGAGGATTCCGGGCGCGGCCAGGGCTCGATCGCCGCCGGCGTGCCGTTGTTCCTGTTCGCGGTCGTGACCCTGCTGATGCTGCAGCTGCGCAGCCTCTCGCGCACCGCGCTGGTGCTGCTCACCGCGCCGCTGGGGCTGATCGGCGTGACCCTGTTCCTGCTCGTGTTCCGGGTGCCGTTCGGCTTCGTGGCGATGCTCGGCACGATCGCGCTGGCGGGCATGATCATGCGCAACTCGGTGATCCTGGTCGACCAGATCGAGCAGGACATCGCCGCCGGCCACGACCGCTGGACCGCCGTCGTCGACGCGACGGTGCGGCGCTTCCGCCCCATCGTGCTGACGGCGCTGGCGGCGATCCTGGCGATGATCCCGCTGTCGCGCAGTGCGTTCTTCGGGCCGATGGCGGTGGCGATCATGGGCGGCCTCACGGTCGCGACCGTGCTGACGCTGCTGTTCCTGCCCGCGCTCTACGCCGCCTGGTTCCGCGTCCGCCG
>JBDZUW010000060.1:0-12892 GCA_040255375.1 Luteimonas sp.
GCGCGCGCAGGTGCTTCTTCACCGTCATCGGGAAGTAGGTGCCGCCCTTGACCGTCGCGTCGTTGGCGACGACCACGACTTCCTGGCCCATGACGCGGCCGATGCCGCACACCATGCCGGCCGCGGGCGCGGCGCCGTCGTACATGTCCTCGGCGGCGAGCGGTGCGATCTCGAGGAAAGGCGAGCCCGGGTCGAGCAGGGCGGCGATGCGGTCGCGCACCAGCAGCTTGCCGCGTTCGGTGTGCTTGTCGCGGGCCTTTTGCCCGCCGCCTTCCGCGGCGCGGGCGAGGCGCCGGTCGAGTTCCTCGACGAGGCCGCGGTGATAGTCGGCGTTGGCGCGGAAATCGTCCGAACGCGGATCCAGTTGCGAGGCGATGACGGGCATCCGCCGATTCTACGGAAAAACCGCAACGCCCAAAAAAGAAGAGGCCCGCCGGAGCGGGCCTCTTCGGTGCAGCAGGTGCGTCGCTTACTTCTTGGCTTCGTCGGCCGCGTTCTGCGCCTTGTCGGCCATGTTCTGGGCGGCGTCGGCGGTGTTCTGCGCAGCGTCGGCGGTCGCCTGGGCGGCACCGGCGGCGGCCTCGTTGGCGGCGGCGGCAGCGGCGTCGGCGGCTTCCTGGGTGTTGGCGGCGATTTCGCCCACGGCTTCGCCGGTGGCGGCGGCGGCGGCCTCGGCGCCCTGCTGGGCGGCGTCGGCAGCGGCGGCGCCCGCCTGGTCGGCGGCGGCGGCGGCCTCGGCGGCCTGCTGCTGCGCCTCGGGGGTCTCGTTCTTGCAGGCCGACAGCGCGAGCACGGCGGCGGTGGCCAGGACGAAAAGCTTGGTGTTCATGACAGCTCCGGAGAGGTTTTGGGATGGAACGGCGAAAGAGGGTAAGCGTCCCGCGTGAATGGGCGCGTGACGATCGTGAATGCTGCGCCTGTCCGGGCCCAAATGCAAAAAAACCGCCGGCCCTGGGGCCGGCGGCTTCGTGTCGCGTGACGCGGGACTGCTTACTTCTTCGCCGGCTCGGCGGCGTTCTGGGCAGCGTCCTTCGCCTGCTCGGCGGCGTCGGCCGCGTTGTCGGCGGCGTCGGCGGCGGCATCGGCCTCGCCCATGGTGCCGGCGGCGGCAGCGGCGTCGGCCGAGGTGCTGGCGGCGTCGGCAGCGGCGGCGGCGGCGTCGGCCGAAGCCTGGGCGGCGTCGGCCGAAGCGGCGTCACCGGTCGCGGCGGCGGTGTCCGCAGCCTGCTGGGCGTCGGTCGCAGCGGCGGCAGCGTCGGTCGCGGAGTCCGCGGCCTGCTGCGAGTTGGAGCAAGCGGCCAGGGCAACGCCCATGGCAAGGGCGAGCAGCGCCTTGTTGATGGTCATGATCAAATCTTCCTCGTCGTTAGTTTGGCAACGCGCAACTGCGCGCCAATAACATGATGACAAGCCCGTGTCGCCTGTCAAGCGGGTGGGCCACCTTTTTTTGGTTAAGCGGGTTTAACGTTTCACGCCAGCTCGACGGCGACCGCGGTCGCCTCGCCGCCGCCGATGCACAGGGAAGCCACGCCGCGGCGTCCGCCGCGCGCCTTGAGCGCGTGCAGCAGGGTCACCAGCAGGCGCGCGCCGCTGGCGCCGATGGGGTGGCCCAGGGCGACAGCGCCGCCGTTGACGTTGAGCCGGTCGTGCGGGATGCCGAGGTCGGTCATGGGCGCCATGGCGACGCAGGAGAAGGCTTCGTTGACCTCGAACAGGTCCACGTCGCCGACGCTCCAGCCCGCCTTGTCGAGCACGCTGCGCAGCGCCGACACCGGCGCGGTGGTGAACCATTCCGGCGCCTGCGAATGGGTGGCGTGCGCGACGATGCGCGCGAGCGGCGCGAGGTCGCGCGCCTTCGCGTCCGCGGCGGACATCAGCACGAGCGCGGCGGCGCCGTCGGAGATCTTCGACGCGGCGGCGGCGGTGATCACGCCGTCCTTGCCGAACGCCGGGCGGAGGGTGGGGATCTTCGCGATGTCGATCTTGCCGGGCTCCTCGTCCTTGTCCACGACGGTGTCGCCCTTGCGGCCCTTGACCGTCACCGGGACGATCTCGGCGTCGAACGCGCCCGCCGCCTGCGCGGCCTGCGCGCGGCGCGCGCTCTCGGCGGAGTACGCATCGAGCGCGGCGCGGTCGTAGCCGTACTTCGCGCAGGCCATGTCGCCGAACACGCCCATCGCCTGGCCGTCGTAGGGGTTGGTCAGGCCGTCGTACGCCATGTGGTCGAGCATCTCGGCGCTGCCGTAGCGGATGCCGGTGCGCGAACCGTTGAGCAGGTGCGGCGCGTTGGTCATCGACTCCATGCCGCCGGCGACGACAACCTTCGCCGAGCCGGCCTTGATCAGGTCGTGGGCGAGCATCGCGGCCTTCATGCCGGAGCCGCAGACCTTGTTGACCGTGGTGCAGCCGGCCGACACCGGGATGCCGGCCGCGATCGCGGCCTGGCGGGCGGGCGCCTGGCCGAGGCCGGCCGGCAGCACGCAGCCCATCAGCACTTCGTCCACCTGGTCGGCCGCCAGTCCGGCGTGCGCGAGCGCGCCGGCGATCGCGGCGCTGCCCAGCTGCGGGGTCGGGGTGCCCGTGAACTGGCCGAGGAAGGAACCGATGGCGGTGCGCTTGGCACCGACGATGACGACGCTCTGGTCCGGGATGTCGGACATGGGGGACTCCATTGGGGGGAGCGGCGGTGCCGCACCGCCCGATTATGGCGCGATTCGACCCCGGATGCTGCAGTGCCGCATCGCTTGCCGGGGGCCGCGGGGCGGCGCATAGAATGGCCGCCTGGCAGGCAGGGGGTGCTTCATGCGCATTTTCACGGGGCTGGCGCGCAACGCGTTGGCGATGGCCGTCGTCCTGGGCCTGGCGGCCTGCGGCAGCGGTGGCGGCGGCAGCAACGTCAAGCCGACCCCGCCGCCGCCGCCCCCGCCGCCGGCGGGCGGTGGCGGCGGCTCGACCAACCAGCCCGGCTTCTCCGACCACCTGTCGCTGACCAACGACCTGGGCGCGCGCTCGGCCGGCTACACCGGCGCGGGCGTGACCATCGGTTTCGTGGACACCGGCGTGAACCGCAACCACCCGGCGCTGGCCGGGCGCGTGGCCGCGAACTTCGTGCACGTGGATGCGGCCGGCAACGACCTGACGGTGGACGACAAGGTCGGCCACGGCACCGTCGTCGCGATGCTCGCGGCAGGCAAGCCGTTCGGGCAGTGGCCGGGCGGCGTCGCGCCGGATGCGCGCATCGTGTCCTCGCGCATCATCTCCGACAAGCCGCCGACGGACGACGGTTCCGGCCAGGGCAACGAAGTCGGCAGCGGGCAGGGTTACGGCGCCTTCTTCGCATCGATCGACGCGGAGCTCGCCGGCGCAGGCGCGAAGATCATCAACAACTCCTGGGGCGGCCTGTACTGGAGCGACGTGGCGGTCACGCGCGAGTTCGCCGACGCCTATCGCGATTTCGTGGTCGCGCGCGGCGGCCTGGTCGTGTTCGCCAACGGCAACGCGGGCGCGGACGCGCGCTACCGCCCCAATCCTTCGGACAACGCGGCGCTGCCCAGCAAGGACGGCGGCATCGCGGCCGACCTCGCCGTGGGCTGGATCACGGTGGGCGCGCTCGACACGCTGCACCCGACGCAGCTCGCGTCGTATTCGCAGGCCTGCGGCGTGGCGATGGACTACTGCATGGTCGCGCCGGGCGACGTGGTGTTCACCGGCGCCGACGACACCGCCGGCAAGCCGACCTACTGGGTGGGCAGCGGCACCTCGTTCGCGGCGCCGCTGGTCTCGGGCGCGGCGGCGGTGGTGTGGTCGGCGTTCCCGTACTTCGACAACGACCTGGTGCGGCAGACGCTGCTGGGCACGGCGAAGGACCTCGGCGCACCCGGTGTGGACGCGGTGTTCGGCCACGGGCTGCTCGACGTGGGCGCGGCGGTGAAGGGGCCGGCGAAGTTCGACTGGGGCGACGTGGACGTGTCGTTCTCCGGCACGTCGACCTGGTCGAACGCGATCTCCGGCGCCGGCGGCCTGGTCAAGCGCGGCAGCGGCACGCTGGTGCTGGCCGCGAACTCCACCTATACCGGCGACACGCGGGTCGAAGGCGGCGTGCTCGCGGTCGACGCGGGCATGACCGGTTCCGATTTCTTCGTGGCGACGGGCGGCACGCTGCGCGGCCAGGGCAACATCGCGGGCGACGTGCGCAACGCCGGGCACCTGCAGGCGGGCACGGCCGGCGGCACGGCGCTGCAGATCGGCGGCAACTACGTGCAGGACGCGACCGGCACGCTCGACGCGTACATCGGCCGCAAGCTGACGGTGGGCGGCACGGCCACGCTCGCCGGCACGCTCAACATGCTCGGCGTGGCCACCGGCTACACCGCGAGCGCGCGCGAAGGCGTCCTGCACGCGAACGGTGGGTTGTCCGGCACCTTCGCCACGCTGACCAGCGCCGGCAATTTCCTCGGCGCGGTCCTCGAGTACGACCCGGACGACGTGTTCCTCGACATCCACCGCCTGGACGTGTCGCTGGCGGCGCAGTCGATGGGGCTTAGCGCCGCGTCGCAGTCGGGCGCGGTGCGCGTGGAGGATGCGTTCCGGGCGCTCGACGGCGGTGCGCAGGCGACGGCCGCGCCCTCGTTCCTGCAGGCGGCGGGCGAACTGCAGCGCACCGAAGGCACCGATGCGGCGGAGCGTGCGCTGTCCAGCCTGTCCGGCGAGTTGCATGCGACCGATGCGGCGCTGGCGCTGCTGGCGGCCGACGGCGGCCGGCGCGCGCTGGAATCGCGGTTCGATGCGGCGCGTCCTGCGGGCGCGTGGGCGGCGCCGCTCGACGGCAGCCGCAGCGTCGGCAGCGCGTTCGGCAGCGACCTGCGCGGCTGGACGATGGGCCAGGAATTCCGCGCCGGCGACGCCACCTGGGGCACCGCGTTCTCGCGCAGCGAGGGCACGCTCTGGAACAGTGCGCGCCGCGACCGCAGCCGCGACGTTCAGACCGAAGCGCAGGTCTACGCCGCGCGCAGCGGCGAGGGCGGGGCGTACGTGTTCGGCCGCGCCGCGTTCGGCAGGATGCAGCGCGACCTGCAGCGCGAGATCGTGCTCGGGGCGTCGGACTACGGCGTCGATTCGCGCTATGCGGACCGCTACTGGACCGCGAGCCTGCAGGCCGGGCGCCGCTTCGGCGCCTTCGGCGGCACGCTGGTGCCGTATGCCGGGGTGCAAACGCTGGAACTGCAGCGCGGCGCGTTCGCCGAGGACGGCGCGGCCGGCTTCGGCCTGCGCGCCGATGCGTCGCGTTTCGCGCTGTCGCAGGCGCTGCTGGGCACGCGCTACGCGCACGGCTGGCGCGCGGGCGCTGCGCAGTTCGACCTGCACGCCTACGCCGAGTGGCAGCGGACGCTGGCGCGTTCGGGCGCGATCGAGGCCAGCTTCACCGGCGTCGACGCGCGCGCGCCGATCGCGCTCGACGTCCTGGGCCGCGACACCGGCGCGCTCGGCGCCGGCTTCGGCGCCGCGTGGGGCAACGCCACCCTGTCGTTCGACCTCGACACCCGCCGCGCCGCCGGCCGCCAGGACCTGGGCTCGTCCCTCAACTGGCGCTGGACCTTCTAGCGGACGAAGAAGCTTTGGCCACAGATTGCACAGATTGAAAAGGATTAAAAAAAATGGGTTCGCGGGGGCTTGCAGGCCGCCGCGAACCCAATCCTTTTCAATCTGTGCAATCTGTGGCTAAAAAAACCCGCCCGGGAGCTAGGCGTTGCCGGCGAAGAGTTCGCGGCCGATGAGCATGCGGCGGATCTCGTTGGTGCCCGCGCCGATCGCGTAGAGCTTGGCGTCGCGCAGGATCCGGCCGGTGTCGAACTCGTTGATGTAGCCGTTGCCGCCGAGCGCCTGGATCGCTTCCAGGCCGACCTGCACGGCCGCATCGCTGGCGTGCAGCAGGCAGGCCGCCGCATCCACGCGCGAGCGGTGGCCGGCGTCGTAGTCGCGCGCCACCTGGCAGGCGAAGGCGCGCGCGGACTGCAGCGCGGTGTACATGTCGGCGACCTTGGCCTGCATCAGCTCGAAGGTGCCGATCGGCGCGTCGAACTGCCGGCGCTCGCGCACGTAGGGCAGCACGATGTCCATGGCCGCCTGCATCAGGCCGAGCGGGCCGCCGCTGAGCACGAGGCGCTCGGTATTCAGGCCCGACATCAGGACCTTGACGCCCTGGTGGACTTCGCCGAGCACGTTCTCGGCGGGGATCACGCAGTCCTCGAACACCAGCTCGCAGGTGTTGGAGCCGCGCATGCCGAGCTTGTCGAGCTTCTGCGCGGTCGAGAACCCGGGCATGCCCTTTTCGACGATGAAGGCGGTCATGCAGCGGCTGCCCGCGTCCTTGCCGGCGGTGCGCATGTAGACCACCAGCACGTCGGCCTCGGGGCCGTTGGTGATCCACATCTTGTTGCCGTTGGCGACCCAGCTGCCATCGGTGCGCCGCTCGGCGCGGCAGGCCATCGAGCCGACCACGTCGGAACCGGCGCCGGGCTCGCTCATCGCCAGCGCGCCCTTCCACTCGCCGCTGCACAGCTTCGGCAGGTACTTCGCGCGCTGCGCTTCGTCGCCGTTCGCGTAGAGGTTGTTGACGCAGAGGTTGGAGTGCGCGCCGTAGCTCAGGCCCACCGAGCCGGAGGCGCGCGAGATCTCCTCCATCGCCACCAGGTGGGCGAGGTAGCCCATGCCGCTGCCGCCGTACTGTTCCGGCACGGTCAGGCCGAGCAGGCCCATCTCGCCGAGCTTCGGCCACAGGTCCTGCGGGAACGCGTTCTCGTGGTCGATCCGCGCCGCACGCGGCGCGATCTCGGCCTGCGCGAAGCGGTTCACCGCCTCGCGCAGCGCGTCGATTTCCTCACCCAGCGGGAAGGGGCGCATGGAACGCCGCGTCAGTGGCCGCGAATCCGCCCCTGGAAGCGCGGCTTCGCGCGGCCCAGCGGCAGCTTCAGCTTGCCCATCACCGCGATGCGCTCCTCGGCCATGCGGTCGGCGGCCTTGTAGGTCGGGATGCCGTCGCGGTCCGCGATCTCGTAGATGCGGGTGAGGTTGTGGTAGATCGTCCGCATCATGCGCATCGCGCGCTCGCGGTTGTAGCCGGTGATCTCCAGCGCCACGTTCATCACGCCGCCCGCGTTCACCGCGTAGTCCGGCGCGTAGACGATGCCGCGCTTCTCGACCTCGTCGCCGATGGCGTTGGTCGCGAGCTGGTTGTTGGCCGCGCCGCAGATGACCTTGAACTTGAAGCGGGGCAGGGTCTGCTCGTTGACCGTGCCGCCCAGCGCGCACGGCGAGTACACGTCGGCGTTGACGTCGTAGATCTCGTCGGGGTTCACGGCCTCGGCGCCGTACTCGGACACGGCCTGGTCGACGCGGTCCTTGTGGATGTCGGTGACGAAGATCTTGGCGCCGCGCTCCTTCAGCAGCTTCACGTACTCCATGCCGACGTGGCCGAGGCCCTGCACGGCGTAGCTGTACTTGCCGACTTCCTCGTCGCCGAAGCGCTTCTGCAGCGTGGCCATCAGGCCCTGCAGCGCGCCGTAGGCGGTGAACGGCGACGGGTCGCCCGAACCGCCGTGGACCTGGTGCACGCCGGTGACGTACTCGGTCTCCTTGAACACGTATTCCATGTCGTTGACGTCGATGCCGACGTCCTCGGCGGTGATGTAGCGGCCGCCCAGCGATTCGACGAACTGGCCGAACGCGCGGAACAGCGCCTCGGACTTGTCCTTCGCCGGGTCGCCGATGATCACGGCCTTGCCGCCGCCGATGTCCAGGCCCGCCACCGCGTTCTTGTAGGTCATGCCGCGCGAGAGGCGCAGCACGTCGTTGAGCGCCTCGGCCTCGGTCTTGTACGGCCACATGCGCGTGCCGCCGAGCGCGGGGCCGAGCACCGTGTTGTGGATCGCGATGATGGCCTTCAGGCCCGCGTCCTTGTTGTGGCAGAAGACGACCTGCTCGTGGCCGAAGGTATCGAGGGTTTCGAAGATCATCGCGGCTGTACTCCAGCGCCGGCGGGCCGGTCCGCGGGGGCGGCCGGGCGTCGACTTTGTTGGGCTAAGTCTTTGATTCGGTAGGTGAAGCAGGCGGCCCGGGCGCATGGGCTCCGGTCGCAGGCGCAGTATTTTACGCGTCCCCGCCGGCAAAAGCCCGTGCAGGCGGGTATGGAAGCGGCGCGCGGGTGCCGCGGGCGCGGCTTCTGTATCCTTCCGCGATGACTGCAGCAACACCGAGCCGCGACGACCACGTCCGCTGGCAGCAAGCCGAAGCCCTGGTCGCCGCCGACCGCCTCGACGAAGCCGTGGAGGCCTACCGCAGCCTCCGCGACAGCGAGGAGCTCGTCGTCCCCGCCGCCCTGCGCCTCTCGCAGATCGCCGCGCGCCGCGGGCGGCTGCGCGAGGCCGTCGCCTGCGCGCTCACCGCCTACCAGCTGCGCCGGCCGGAACCGGAGCTGCTGGCCAGCGTGGCGCGGGTGCTCGGCCCGCTGGGCGAACTGCGCGCGATGTCCGCATGCGCGCACGATTTCTCCGTGCTGCGCGGGCGCAATCCCGAGGTGATGCTGGACCTCGGCACGCTGCTGGCGGCGGCGGGCTTCCCCGAGGATGCGCTGCAGATGCTCGAACGCGCGCGCAATGCGGGCGTGCGCGGCCCGCAGCTGCAGTTGCCGCGCGCACGCGCGCTGCAGGCGCTGGGACGCAACGCCGAGGCGCGCACCGCCTATGGCGCCTGCCTCGAGGCCGCGCCCTCGCTGGTCTCGGCCTGGCTCGGCCTGGCCGAGGTCGGCGGCCGCACGCCGGAGGCGGAGGCCTCGCTCGCACAGGTCCTCGGCGACCTGCTGGCGCGCGGCGGACAGGACGATGCCGCTGCCGCGCGCATGCAGTACGCGCTGTTCCAACTGCTCGACCGCGGCCCCGATGCCGAAGCGGCGTGGGCGGCGCTGGCCCGCGGCCTGCAGGTGCAGCGCGCGGCGATGGCGGGCTACGACCAGGCGGAGGAACTCGCCCTGCTCGAGCATCTCACCGCACTGCGCGCGGACGATGCGGGGAAAACGACCGCCGCGACGCACGACGGTCCTGCGCCGGTCTTCGTCGTCGGACTCCATGCGCCGGCCATCGCGGCGTTCGGCACGCTGCTGGCGCGCCATCCGCAGGTGGGCGACATCGGCGAAGCGCGCACGTTCGTGCAGCAGCTGCGCTGGTGCGCCGACGCCATGGGCCCGCCGCTGCTGGACCTCGACCTCGCCCGGCGCGCGGACGACATCGACTTCGCGCTGCTCGGCCAGCGCTACCTCGCCTACACGGGCTGGCGCGCGCCGGGCAAGGCGGTGGTGCTCGACCGCAACCCCGGCAACTTCGCCAACGTCGCGTATTTGCTGCGCGCGCTGCCGAATGCCCGCATCCTGCACGTCGCGGCGGCGCCGATGGACACCTGCTTCGCGGCGATGTCCACCTGGACCTCCCCGGAAGCGCCGTGGAGCCACGACCAGGCCGAGACGGCCGCGTACTACGCGGGATACCGGCGGCTCATGGCGCACTGGCGCAGCCTGTATCCGGAGCGCGTGCTCGACGTGCGCCAGGACGAGCTGCTGTCGGATCCCGCGGCGACGCTGGGCGAGGTGCTGCGCTTCTGCGGCCTCGATGGCGCGCCTGCGACCGCGCTTGCCGCGGACGTGCCGGCGCTGCTGGGCGAAGGCCGCGCGGCGCCGCAGCGCTGGCGGCGCTACGAAGAACACCTCGCGCCGCTGAAGGCCGGCCTCGGCGCGCTCGCCTACTGAGGTTTCGCGGGCGCCTTGAACCTGGCGCAGGGGTCGGGGCGCTCGTGCGGCGGCACGGTCTCGGCGCGGTCGAAGTGCGCGGCCTCCGCGGCGTCCTCGACGAAACCGACCGATTCCGACGCGATGCCGCGCGCGCGCAGCCACGCCGGCACGGCGAAATCGCGGCGCACGTGCCCGTTGCCCGCGATAAGCACGACGCCGTCGTTGCCAGGCGCCGCGAGCGCGCCCGCCATGACGTCCGCCATCGCGATGTCGCGCGCGACCTGCGCCGTCGCCATCGGCGCCAGCATGTCTTCGGGCAGCGCGCCGCAGTGGCCGCTGCGCACTTCCTCGACCTGCGGCTGCAGGATCTCCGGCGGGACGGGGGTGTCGAAGCCGTGCTCGACGATCTTCGCCGCGTCCGTGCGCGACAGGTTCGCGGCGAGCAGCGGCAGGTGCTCGCGCAGCGCCAGGTCGATCACCGGCGCGTAGTACTCCCAGGTCCAGCCGGCCTTGGCCGGCGCGGCCATCGCGACGACGCAGGCGGCGTCCTTGCACTCGCGCCGGGCGCGGTCGAGGTCGGGCTGGCGCTCGCGGTCGAACTGCTCCATCGCGATCGCGGGGCGCCAGCCGTTGGCGACGCGCGCCTGCAGCAGCGCGAAGCGGGCGCGGTGGCCGTCGGGGTTGTCGTGCACCTCGCCGAGCAGCAGCACCTTCGCGCCGCCGGCCTGGACGGCGGGGGCGGGCGCGGCGGCCGCGTCCTGCGCGCGCGCCGCGGGCGCCATCAGCGGCAGCGCCGCCAGGAGTCCGCAGGCGAGCAGCGTGGCGGGCAGGGCGCGCGGACTGCGCGGGGCATCGTCGGGTCGGGCAGGCATCGCGGGCCTCGGTCGGCGCGCCGTCGCGGCGCCCGGCCAGCCTAGCAGGCCGGCGCTACAATCGGCGGATGACCACGAAATCCCATGCCCAGGCCGCTTCGGCCACCCCGCAGGCCGAGACCGCGACCCCGCTGCGCTTCGTCACCGCCGCCAGCCTGTTCGACGGCCACGACGCCGCGATCAACATCATGCGCCGGCTGATCCAGGCGCAGGGCGCCGAAGTCGTCCACCTCGGCCACAACCGCTCGGTCGAGGACGTGGTGCGCGCCGCGCTGCAGGAAGACGCCGACGGCATCGCGCTGTCCAGCTACCAGGGCGGCCATCTCGAGTATTTCAAGTACATGGTCGACATGCTGCGCGAGCGCGGCGCCGGCCACATCCGCGTGTTCGCGGGCGGCGGCGGCACGATCACGCCGGAGGAGATCCGCGAGCTCGAGGCCTACGGCGTCGAGCGCATCTACCACCCCAACGACGGCATGCACATGGGGCTGGTGGCGATGATCGAGGACGTGGTGCGCCGTGCGGAAGCCGCGCGCCAGCCGGTGGAGACGCCGCACAAGGTGGCCTTCAGCGACGAGATCGAGATCGGCCGCATGCTGTCGGCGATCGAGGAGGGCGCGCTGCCCGAGGCCGAGCTCGCGCGCCTGCGCAAGGAATGGCAGCTGGCCGGCGGTCGCACGCCGGTCATCGGCATCACAGGAACCGGCGGCGCGGGCAAGTCGTCCGTCACCGACGAGCTGCTGAACCGCTTCCTCGCCTCGTTCCCCGAAATGCGCATGGCCGTGATCTCGGTCGACCCGACGCGGCGCCGCACCGGCGGCGCGCTGCTGGGCGACCGCATCCGCATGAACTCGCTGCGTTCCAAGCGCGTGTTCATGCGCTCGATGGCCACGCGCCGCCAGCACGCCGCGACCAACGTGGTGCTGCAGGACTGCATCGCGTTCCTGAAGTCGCTGGGCTACGACCTGGTGATCGTCGAGACCGCCGGCATCGGCCAGAGCGACTCGGAGATCGTCGACCTGGTCGACTTCCCGATGTACGTGATGACCTCCGACTTCGGTGCGCCGAGCCAGCTCGAGAAGATCGACATGCTCGACTTCGCCGACCTGGTGGTGCTGAACAAGTTCGACAAGCGCGGCGCCGAGGACGCGCTGCGCGACGTGCGCAAGCAGTGGAAGCGCAACCACGTCAAGTTCGCCGTGAAGGACGAGGACGTGCCGGTCTATCCGACCATCGCCTCGCAGTTCAACGACCCGGGCATCAGCTGGATGTTCGCGAACCTGTGCCGGCTGCTGCGCGAGAAGCTGGAGCTGCCGGCGGAGAAGTGGACCCCGGCGGTGGACACCTCGCTGAAGGAGCCGCGCGCCACCGTGCTGATCCCCGGTTCGCGCGTGCGCTATCTCGCCGAGATCGCGGAGCAGGGGCGCGCCATCAACGCCCGCATCGAATCGCAGGCCGAAGTCGCCGACCGCGCGCAGTCGTACTGGCAGTCGCTGCAGGACCTCGGCGATGAGGCGCTGCCGAAGGCCCTGGAGCTGTACGCCAGCGAGGCGCTCACCGCCGGCGACGCCGACAAGTCGCTGCGCACCCTGCGCCAGCGCTACCAGGACGCCGTGCAGTCGCTCGACTCCGAGGCGCTGAAGCTGCTGCGCGAGTGGCCGGCGCGCCTGAAGTCGATCACCGACGACGTCAACGAATACCAGGTGCGCGACAAGACGATCCGCGTCGAGAACTACCGCGAATCGCTGAGCCACCAGAAGATCCCGAAGATCGCCGCGCCGTCGTACCGGTCGTGGGGCGAGCTGCTGGTGTTCCTGCAGAAGGAGAACCTGCCGGGCGCGTACCCCTACACCGGCGGCGTGTACCCGTACCGCCGCACCGGCGAGGACCCGATCCGCATGTTCGCGGGCGAGGGCACGCCGGAGCGCACCAACCGCCGCTTCCACTACCTGAGCGTCGGCCAGCCGGCCGCGCGCCTGTCCACCGCCTTCGACAGCGTCACGCTGTACGGCGAGGATCCGGCGGAACGGCCGGACATCTACGGCAAGATCGGCAACTCCGGCGTCAACATCGCCACGCTCGACGACATGAAGAAGCTGTACTCCGGCTTCGACCTGTGCGCGCCGACGACCAGCGTGTCCATGACGATCAACGGCCCGGCGCCGATGATCCTGGCGATGTTCATGAACACCGCGATCGACCAGCAGGTGGAGAAGTACCTGAAGGCGGACCAGCAGCGCTGGGA
>JBDZUW010000061.1:0-12725 GCA_040255375.1 Luteimonas sp.
ACCTGGTCGTACAGGCCGGCGGCGCGCAGTTCCTCGATGAAGATGTGGTCGGCCTTCGCCAGCAGCTCCGCGTACTCGCGCTTCACCTCGCCGAGGATGCGCACGCCCAGGCCCGGACCCGGGAACGGGTGGCGGTACACCATCGCGTGCGGCAGGCCGAGCTCGACGCCCAGGCGCCGCACTTCGTCCTTGAACAGCTCGCGCAGCGGCTCGACCAGGCCGAGCTTCATGTGCTCGGGCAGGCCGCCGACGTTGTGGTGGCTCTTGATGACGTGGGCCTTGCCGGTCTTGCTGCCGGCCGACTCGATCACGTCGGGATAGATCGTGCCCTGCGCCAGCCACTTCGCGTTCGAGAGCTTCGCGGCCTCCTCGTCGAAGATCTCGACGAACAGGTTGCCGATGATCTTGCGCTTGGCCTCGGGGTCGGAGACCCCCTCGAGCGCCTTGAAGTAGCGGTCGGCGGCATCGACGCGGACCACGCGCACGCCCATGCCGCCCTTGTCGGCTTCGGCCGCGAACATGGCCATCACCTGGTCGCCTTCCTGCCAGCGCAGCAGGCCGGTATCCACGAACACGCAGGTGAGCTGGTCGCCGATCGCCCTGTGCAGCAGCGCGGCGACGACCGAGGAATCCACGCCGCCGGACAGCCCGAGGATCACTTCGTCGCTGCCGACTTTCGCCCGGACCCGTGCGATCTGGTCCTCGATGATGTGTTCGGGCGTCCACAGCGTGTCGCAGCCGCAGATGTCCACCACGAAACGGCGCAGCAGCGCCTGCCCCGACCGGGTGTGGGTCACTTCCGGATGGAACTGCACGCCGTACCAGCGCTTTTCCTCGTTCGCCATGGCGGCGACGGGGATGCGGTCGGTGCGCGCGGTGACGGTGAAACCCGGGGGCGCTTCGGACACGTGGTCGCCGTGGCTCATCCAGACGTCCAGCCTCGGCGGCGAGCCCGGATGGTCCTTCAGGCCTTCGAGCAGCGCGTCCTGCGCGACCAGCTCGACGGTGGCGTGGCCGAATTCGCGCTGGTCGGCGGCCTCGGTGGCGCCGCCGAGCTGCACGGCCATCGTCTGCAGGCCGTAGCAGATGCCCAGCAGCGGCAGGCCCGAATCGAACACCTGCTGCGGCGCACGCGGCGCGCCCGGCAGCGTGGTGGATTCCGGCCCGCCGGAGAGGATGATGCCCTTCGCGCCGAACGCGGCGATCTCGGCCGGGTCGTGGTCCCAGGCCCAGATCTCGCAATAGACGCCCAGCTCGCGGATGCGGCGGGCGATCAGCTGCGTGTATTGCGCGCCGAAATCGAGGATGAGGATCCGGTCGCGATGCAGGTCGGTCATCTTGGCCCTTGTCAGCTGGCGCGGTAATTCGGTGGCTCTTTGGTGATCTGCACGTCGTGGACGTGGCTCTCGCGCGCGCCCGCGGCGGTCACCTTCACGAACGACGGCTTGCTGCGCATCTCCTCGATGCTCGCGCAGCCGACGTAGCCCATCGACGCGCGCAGGCCGCCGGCGAGCTGGTGGACCACGCCGCCGAGCGGGCCGCGGTACGGCACCCGGCCCTCGATGCCTTCCGGCACGAGCTTGTCGGCGTCGGAGGCATCCTGGAAATAGCGGTCCTTCGAGCCCTTCTCCATCGCGCCGAGCGAGCCCATGCCGCGGTAGCTCTTGTAGCTGCGGCCCTGGAACAGCTCGGTCTCGCCCGGCGATTCCTCGGTGCCCGCGAACAGGCCGCCGACCATCACCGTGGAGGCGCCGGCGACGATCGCCTTGCCGATGTCGCCCGAGTAGCGGATGCCGCCGTCGGCGATCAGCGGGATGCGGTCCTGCAGCGCCTCGGCGACCATCGAGATCGCGGTGACCTGCGGCACGCCGACGCCGGCGACGATCCGGGTGGTGCAGATCGAACCCGGGCCGACGCCGACCTTCACCGCGTCCGCGCCGGCATCCATGAGCGCCAGCGCCGCGTCGCCGGTGACGATGTTGCCGCCGATCACCTGCAGCTGCGGGAAGCGCTTCTTGACCCAGGCCACGCGCTCGATCACGCCCTGCGAATGGCCGTGCGCGGTGTCCACGACGACCACGTCCACGCCCGCGGCCGCCAGCGCCTCGATGCGTTGCTCGGTGTCCCCGCCCACGCCGACCGCGGCGCCCGCGAGCAGGCGCTCGTGCGCGTCGTACGCGGCGTTGGGGTTGTCCTGCTTCTTCTGGATGTCCTTGACGGTGATCAGCCCGCGCAGCTCGAACGCGTCGTTGACCACCAGCACCTTCTCGATGCGGTGCTTGTGGAGCAGGTCGAGCACTTCGTCGTCGGAAGCGCCTTCCTTCACCGTGACCAGCTTGTCGCGCTTGGTCATGATGTGGCGCACCGGATCGTCGAGCTTCTTCTCGAAGCGCATGTCGCGGCCGGTGACGATGCCGACGAGGTGCCCTTCCCCGTCCACCACCGGGACGCCGGAGATGTTGCGAGCGCGGGTGAGCTTGAGCACCTCGCCGATGGTGGTCTCGGGGCCGACGGTGAACGGCTCCTTGATCACGCCGGCCTCGAACGTCTTGACCCGCGCGACCTCGGCCGCCTGGCGCTCGACGCTCATGCTCTTGTGGATGATGCCGATGCCGCCGAGCTGGGCCATCGCGATCGCGAGCCGGGCTTCGGTGACCGTGTCCATCGCCGAGGACACCAGGGGAAGGTTCAGGCGCAGCCCGCGGGTCAGGCGCGTCGCGAGCGAGACGTCGCGCGGCAGGACGGTGGAGTGCGCGGGGACGAGCGAAACGTCGTCGTAGGTGAGCGCTTCAGCCTGGATGCGGAGCATGGCCGGTCCCGGAGAGGATGAAGCGCGTCATTGTAACGCTTCCGCGGCCTCCGCGGCTTCCAGGGTGTTCTGCATCAGCGTCGCCACCGTCATCGGCCCGACCCCGCCGGGGACCGGGGTGATCCAGCTGGCGCGGCGGGACGCCGCCTCGAAGCCGACGTCGCCGACGAGGCGGCCGTCGTCGAGCCGGTTGATGCCGACGTCGATGACCACGGCGCCCGGCTTCACCCATTCCCCGGGGATCAGCGCGGGGCGCCCGACGGCGACCACCAGGATGTCGGCGCCCCGCACCGCCGCCTCGAGCACCGCCGGCGGGGTGAACTTGTGGCAGCAGGTGGTGGTGCAGCCGGCGATGAGCAGTTCCAGCGCCATCGGCCGTCCCACGTGGTTGCTGACGCCGACGATCGTGGCGCTCTGCCCGCGCACGGGCCGGTCGGTGTACGCCAGCAGCGTGGTGATGCCGCGCGGCGTGCAGGGGCGCAGCCCGAACTGGCGGAGCGCCAGGTGGCCGACGTTCTCCGGGTGGAACCCGTCCACGTCCTTGCGCGGATCGATGCGTTCGATCAGGCGGCTCGCATCCGGGATCCCCGGAAGCGGCAGCTGCACCAGGATGCCGTGGATCGCGGGATCGGCGTTGAGGCGGTCGACCAGCGCGAGCAGCTCGGCTTCGGAAGTGCCGGCCGGGAGGTCGAAATCGTGGGCCTGGATCCCGACCTTTTCCGCCGCCCGGCGCTTGTTGCGCACGTAGACCGCCGAGGCCGGGTCGCCGCCGACCAGCACCACGGCGAGGCCCGGCCGCGGCTTGCCGGCCGCGACGCGCGCGTCCACGCGGGTCCGCAGGGAGTCCAGCAGGTCCTCGGCGATGCGCTTGCCGTCGAGGATGCGGGCCTGCCCGCCTGCCGGGGGGCGTCCTTCGGGGCCTGCCTGGGAAACGACGGGGTCGGTCATGCGGTGGGCCGGGCGCTGCGCTACAGTCGGAACCGTCATTATCGCCTACGAACGCCGCCCGCCGCCGCGCGACCCCTCATGACCGACCAGGACGCCGATACGCTCCACATCGAGGCCGCCGTGTTCCGCCGCCTGCGCGAGCACCTGCTCGAGGCGCGGCCGGACGTGCAGAACATCGACCTGATGATCCATGCGGGCTTCTGCCGCAACTGCCTCGCCGACTGGTATCGCGAAGCCGCCGCGGAACGCGGCATCGCCATGGACCGGGACGAGGCGCGCGAGGCGGTCTACGGCGAGCCGTTCGCGGAGTGGAAGGCGCGGCACCAGCGCGAGGCGACGCCGGAACAGCTGGCCGCATTCGAGCGCAGCCGGCGCGGCTGAGCGCGGGAACGAGGGGGACGAGCATGGCGATCCAGGGGCAGTGCCCGAAGTGCGGCCACCGCGTGCTGCACGTCAACGTCGAGCAGGTGGTCGGCGTCGTCGACGGCGAAAGCAAGGCGCGGATCCTCAGCTACAGCTGCATCCACTGCAACGCCGTGCTGGGCGTGCAGATCGACCCGCGCTCGCGTCCGAGGCCGAAACGCCGCGGCGAGCCCGCAGCAGCGGACGCGTAAGCGGGATCAGCCGCCGCAGAAGCGCACGTAGTCGATGTAGCCCGGAAACGGCGTTCCGGGCGCGCACACCGCGCAGTGCGGGTCCGGCGCGAGGCGCGTTTCGCGGAAGCGCATGCCCAGCGCGTCGAAATGCAGCAGCCGTCCGGCGAGCGGTTCACCGATACCCAGCGCGAGCTTGATCGCTTCGGTGGCCTGCAGCAGGCCCACGATTCCCGGCAGCACGCCGAGCACGCCCGCCTCGCTGCAGTTCGGTGCGTCCGCCGCAGCGGGCGGCTCGGGGAACAGGCAGCGGTAGCACGGCCGGGATCCGCGCGCGCGGCCGGCGTCGAACACCGAGACCTGGCCCTCGAAACGGTGCACCGCGCCGTAGACGAGCGGCTTGCCGAGCTTCACGCAGGCGTCGTTGAGCAGGTAGCGCACCGCGAAGTTGTCGGCGCCGTCCACCACCACGTCCACGCCCTCGAGCAGGCGCTCGACATTGCCGCTGTCCAGGCGCTCGGCGACGGCGTCGATGCGCGTGCGCGGGTTCAGCGCCGACAGCGCGGCGACCGCGGACGCGACCTTCGGCATGCCGATGCGCGCCTCGGCATGCAGCACCTGCCGCTGCAGGTTGCTGCGCTCGACGACGTCGTCGTCGACGATCCGCAGGGTGCCGACGCCGGCGGCCGCCAGGTAAAGGGCGGCCGGCGAGCCGAGGCCGCCGGCCCCGAGCAGCAGCATCGTGGTCCGCGCGAGCCGCTGCTGTCCCGCCATGCCGACTTCCGGAAGCCGCAGGTGGCGCGAGTAGCGGTCGAGGAAATCGTCGTCGGCATCGGCGCGCGCCATGGGCAGGCCCGCCGCCGACCACGCGCTCGTTCCGCCTGCGACGGAGGCCACGTTGCGGTAGCCGCGCGCGGCGAGCGCCTGCGCCGCGAGCATCGAGCGGCGGCCGCTCTGGCAGATCAGCAGGATCTCGGCCCGTGCATCGGGCGCCGGGAGGAACGCGCCCGGCTCGGCTTCCAGCGCCTCGCGCGCCACGCCGAGCGCGCCTTCCGCCATGCCCAGCGCGCGTTCGTGCGCCGCGCGCACGTCCACCAGCAGCGCGCCTGCGCGCTGGCGCGCATGCGCCGCCGCCGGCGCGAGTTCGGGGATGCGTGCGGGCTCGGCCATGCGCCGATTATCCGCGTTTTCAGTAAGGCAGCACGTCGACCAGCGCGCCCGCCGGATAGTCGCGCAGGCCGGCTTCGAGCACGACGAGCGCATCCGAATCCGCCGCGGCGCGCATGCGGTGGGAGCCGTCGGCCGGATTCGGCACCACCTCGAGCCGGCCGTCGGCGTCCTGCCGCAGCCGGCCGCGCAGGAACTCCAGGCGCTCGTGCGCCTTGCGCCACGGCGACGCCAGGCGCGCGCGCCAGCGCGGGCGCGGCGGCACCCTGCCCTGCAGCCCGTCGAGCAGCGGGCGCGCGAGCGCCAGGTACGTCGCCAGCACCGACACCGGGTTGCCGGGCAGGCACAGGAACAGCGCGTCGCCCAGCCCGCCGCCGCCCGCGAACAGCACCGGCATGCCCGGCTTCATCCGCACCTTCCAGAAGTGCACCTGCCCCTGCGCCTGCAACAGTGCCGGGAGATGATCCTTCTCGCCGGCCGACACCGCGCCGCAGGTGATGACGACATCGAACGCATGGCCGGCATGGCGCAGCGCCGACTCCACCTGCGCCGGATCGTCGGGCAGCGTCGGCCACGCCACCGGATCCAGGCCGTCCGCGCGCAGGAGGCCCATCAGCTGCTCGCGGTTCGAGTCGTAGAGCTGCCCCGGCGCGAGCGGCAGGCCGGGCTCGACGAGCTCGTCGCCGGTGGTGAACACCGCGACCGTGGGCCTGCGCGCGATGGGGATTTCCGCGAGCCCCTGCGACGCCGCCAGCGCGATGCGCGATGGCGTCAACGGCGTCCCGGCAGCGAGCACGGTGTCGCCGGCGCGCGTGTCCTCGCCGGCGCGGCGCACATGCTGGCCGGGCGACGGCGGCACCACGATCGCCACCCGCCCGCGGTCCGGGCCGGCCGCGCCGGCTGCGGCGGAAGCGGCGGAAGCTGCGTCGAAACGCGTGTTCTCCTTCATCGCCACGGTGTCCGCGCCCGCCGGCAGCGGCGCGCCCGTGGTGATGCGCACGCACTCGCCGGGCCCGACGGACAGGTCGAGCGCACGGCCGGCGAACTGCTCGCCCACGAGGCGCAACACCGTGCCATCGTCGCGCAGGTCGGCATGGCGCAGCGCGTAGCCGTCCATCGCGGCATTGTCGAATGGCGGTTGCGCGACGCCGGCCACGATGTCGCGGGCGAGGATCGCGCCGTGGGCCCGCGCCAGCGCAACCCGTTCGACGGGCATGCGGCGCGCGCCGGCGATGCGGCCGACGATCGCGAGCGCCTCCTCGAACGCGATGCGGGTCGGGAATGCCGCTGCTTGCGTCATGTCGGGGGTCCGGCTCACGCGTCGATGCCGGCGGCCGCGAGGTCGGCCGGCGTGTTGAGGTTGCCGAAGCGCGCGCCGGCGAAGCGGACGCGCGCCATGCGCAGGCGCGACTGCAGCGCGTGCACCGCATGGTCGCCGGATGCGAGCGCCGGCGGCAGCGCCGCGCGCAGCGCCTCCACGCGCCACAGTGCGACCAGCGGCTGCGGGCCGTCGTCGTCCTCCGCCGATGCGCCATCGCCACCCGCCGCGCGCAGGCCGTGCAGCACCCCCGCGTCGATCGCGAGGGCATCGACGGGCACAGTGAACAGCCAGGGGGTCGGGCACGCGGCCGCCAGCGCCTCGAGGCCGCCGAGGGGACCGATGCCGGCGACGCGATCGGGTATCGCACGGAGGCCCCGGGCGCGGAAACGCGCGGGATCGCCGTTCGCGCTCACCAGGACGGCATCGGCGCCGCTCCCCAGCCGCCGCGAAAGGCCGAGCACCAGCGGCTCGCCGCCGCGCTCCAGCCAGGCCTTGTCGCGGCCGCCCAGGCGGGTGGCGCGCCCGCCGGCGAGGATCCCCAGCGTCGTGCCCGGCGTGGCGTTCACTTCCCGCGCTTGGCGTGGCGGATCAGGCGCTTCTTCTTCGCGACCTGGCGATCGGTGAGGACGTTCTTCCTGTCCTTGTACGGGTTGTCGCCTTCCTTGAACACGAAGCGCACCGGCGTGCCGACCAGCTTGAAGCGCTTGCGGAAGAAGTTCTCGAGGTAGCGGCGATAGCTCTCGGGCAGCGACGAGAGCCGGTTGCCGTGCACGACGAAGGTCGGCGGGTTCTCGCCGCCCGGATGGGCGAAGCGCAGCTTGGGGGCGTGCCCGCGCACCACCGGCGGCGGATGCGCCTCGATCGCCGTCTCCATCGCCCGGGTCACTTCCGAGGTGCCGAACTTGCGCGTCGCGGACGCATGCGCGCGATGCACGGCACGGAACAGCTCGCGCAGCCCGGAGCCGTGCAGCGCCGAGATCCGCACCGCCTCGGCCCAGTCGACGAACGCGAGCTTGCGGCCGAGCAGCGCCTCGGTCTGCTTGCGCTGGTAGTCGCTCTGCCCGTCCCACTTGTTGATCGCCACGACCAGCGCGCGGCCCGCGTCCAGCACGGCGCCGAGCACGCTGGCGTCCTGCTCGGTCACGCCTTCGCCGGCGTCGAGCATGATCACCGCGACCTGGCATTGCTCGATCGCCTGCAGCGTCTTCACGATCGAGAACTTCTCGACCGCTTCCTCGACCTTCGACTTGCGCCGCAGGCCGGCGGTATCGACCAGCCGGTACTTGCGCCCGTCGCGCTCGATGTCCGCCGCGATCGAATCGCGGGTGGTACCCGGCACGTCGGACGCGATCATCCGCTCCTCGCCGAGGATCCGGTTGACCAGCGTCGACTTGCCGACGTTCGGCCGGCCGACGAAGGCGATGCGGATGCGCTCCGGGTCGTCGTCGGGAACCTCCGCCCCGCCGCTTTCCGGCAGCGCCGCGAGCACGCGCTTCAGCAGTTCGTCGATGCCCTGCCGGTGCGCCGCGGAGACGCCGATGGCGTCGCGGATGCCGTAGCGCGCGAACTCGTTGCGCGCGGCCTGCGCGTCGATGCCGTCGACCTTGTTGACGACCAGGAACACCTGGCGCGCGGACCGCCGCAGCCAGGCGAGGATCTCGTCGTCGAGCGCGGACGCGCCCTCGCGCCCGTCGACGACGAACAGGATCAGGTCGGCTTCCTCCGCGGCGGCGCGGGACTGGCGCGCGGTGGCGCCGGCCAGGCCTTCCTCGCTGCCGGCGATGCCGCCGGTATCGACGACCACGAACGGGCGCGATTCGTCGAGGCGGCAGACGCCGTAGTTGCGGTCGCGGGTGACGCCCGGCGCGTCGTGCACCAGGGCGTCGCGGCTGCGCGTCAGTGCATTGAACAGCGTCGACTTGCCGACGTTCGGGCGGCCGACAAGGGCGACGAGGGGCAGCATGGATGGCTCAGGGCGCGACGCGCCAGGCGCTCAGCCCGCCGCCGGTGTCCTGCACGACGAGCAGGCCGTCGGCCACCACCGGCTGCCCGCGGATCGGGTCGCCGGCGGCATGCGCGCGGGCAGCGAAGGCGCCGTCCTCGAGCCGCAGCCAGTGCAGGTAGCCTTCCAGGTCGCCGACCACGGCATAGTTGCCCTGCACGACCGCCGCGCTCAGGTTGCGGCGCGCGAGCGCGGCCTGCTGCCACAGCGCGCTGCCGTCCGCCTTCGCGAGCGCCCAGACCGTGCCGTGCGGATCGCTGACCACGACCCGGTCCGGGCCCACGCCGACCGACCCGGGGCCACCGGCGTCGTGCGACCACAGCGGCCGGCCGCTCGGGCCGTCGATCGCAAGGGTCTGGCCCTTGTAGCTGCTGGCGTACATCGTGCCGCCGTCCAGCACCGGGGTGCCGTCGACGTCGGCCATGCGGTCGAGCTCGTTGCGGCCTTCGCCGGTGGAGACCAGCTGCTCCCACAGCTGGCCGCCGCCCGCGAGCGACAGCGCCGTAATCGTGCCGTCGTCGTTGCCGACCAGCGCGCCGCCGGGCACGAGCAGCGGCGAACCGTTGCCGCGTACCGTCAGCGACGGCGTCTCCTTCTCCCAGAACCAGCGGCGCTCGCCGCTGCCCGCGTCGAACGCGGTGACGCGGCCGTCGATCGAGCGCACCAGGACCATGCCCTGCCCGACCGCAGGCGCGGCGAGCACTTCGGTGGCCACCTTCGCCTTCCACTTCATTTCGCCCGTGGCCGCGTCGAGCGCGAGCACGTCGCCTTCGAGCCCGCCGACCACGACCAGGCCATCGCCCACGCCGGGGCTGCCGGCAATGCCGAAGCGGTGGCCGTCCTTGTCCTTCTTGTCCTCGAAGCGCCACGCCTGCTTGCCCGTCTGCAGGTCCCAGGCGCCGACGCCGTCGCTGCCGGCGGCATAGACCCGCCCGTCCGCGACCGCCGGGCCCTGGCGCGCGCCGAGGCGCTCCTCGCCATCGCCCACGGAGACGGACCAGACGCGCTCCGCCTTGGCCGTCGGCGTGAAGTCGACCAGCGGCGCCGGCTGCAGCAGCTTGGCGTTCTTGCCGGTGAACAGGCCCTTGACGGTGCTGCAGCCGCCGAGGGCGACCACGGCCGCGAGCAGCAGGACGACACCGGCGCGGCGGTGCGCGCCGCGGGAAACGTGCGGACGGGCCATCAGCTGCGTGCCTCCGCGTTGGCCGGCGTGCCGCCGACGTCGATGAGCTTGAGTTGCACCACGTTGCGCATCGGGGAACCGACCGCCAACCCCGCCAGCGCCTCGCCATAGGCCGCGCGGGCCTCGGCGCGCTGGCCGAGCGCCGCATGGGCGTCGCCGCGGATGGCGGCCGCCATCGGCGCGTCCTTCACGCCGGCCAGCGCCGCGATCGCGTCCTTCGGCTTGCCGGCGTCCACGAGCAGCTGCGCGAGGCGCTGCTTCGCCACGGCGGCGAGTTCGGGGTCGTCGACCTGCAGCGCGCGCAGCGTCGCGATGGCCTCGTCGCGCTTGCCGTCCTGCAGCTGCGACTTCGCCAGCGCCAGCGCGCCGAGCGCCGCGTAGACGCTGCCGGCCGGCAGCGCCGCCAGGCGCGCCTTCGCGACATCGGCCTTGCCGGACTGCAGCGCCACGACGGCCGCCTGGAAATCGTCGCCGGCCTGCACGCGCTTGTTCGCGCGCTGCTGGCCCCACCACTGCCAGCCCAGGATCAGGGCCAGGCCCAGCAGGATGCCGGTCAGGATGCCGCTGCCGTTCTCGCGCAGCCAGCCGCGGACGCGTTCGCCCTGTTCGTGTTCGTCGAGGAGTTCGTCGATTGCCATGCAGCCGCCATTGGGGGGTTGGACGGGACTCGCGGCCGCGAGTCGTCAGTCGGCGGCAGGCGCGAGGGAACCGTCAGAGGATACCGTAAAGCGCGCGACGTTCGCGCGGAGATAGGGCGCGAGGTCGGCATCGCGGCCGCGGCTGCTCACGCGCACGGCGCCGGCGTTGCCGAGCACCACGCCCGCGACTTCGCCGGCGGCATAGGCGCGCCGGTCGCCTGCGTGCAGCAGGGCCTCCTCCAGGATCCGGCCATCGGGCGCGATCACCTGCGCCCAGCTGTCGCCCCCGAATTCCAGCGCCAGTGCCGGCGCTTCGCGCGGCGGCAGCGCCGCGAGCGAGGCGACGAGCGGATGCGGACCGTCGGCGCCGGCCGTGGCCGGTGCGCTGCGACGGGGTACCTGGCGCTCGGCCGGCGTGGCCTGGCGCGGGATCGCCGGCGCGTCGAGCGGGGCGGCATCGCCGGCGGCGGCGAGCTCGACGTGCGGCCGGGTCGCCAGCCACACCGGGATCGCGATCGCGACGGTCATGACGATGTACACCGCGCGGCGCGCGGCGTGCTCGGCGAAGCGCTGCAACGGCGAGGTGTAGGTGCGCGGCACCAGCACCGGCGGCTCCACCACGGCGACGCCCGCGGCGTCCTCCACCGGCGCCGCGTCGATGCCGAGCAGGCGCGCGTAGCTGCGCAGCTGGCCGCGCACGAACACCGGGGCGCCGAGCCGGCCCCAGTCCTCCGCCTCCAGCGATTGCACCACCCGGAGCGGCATCTTCAGCCGCGAGGAAACCTCGGCAAGGCTCAGGCCCGCGGCCTCGCGCGCCTCGCGCAGGCGCCGGCCGGCGCCCTCGTGTTCCGCATGCGCATGCGGTTCGTGTCCGTTCGCGATCATTGCTGACTCTCACCCCCCCGGGGAGCCTGCTGCGAGAGAGGGAATTCGTCCCTCATCCTTTGAACATAACGGGCCGATGCGGCCGCGTCTCCGAGTTTCTGCTCGATTTGTGACGCCAGTTGCAGGACGTCGGGCGTCGCGGCGGCGGCGGCGAGCCGCCGCTCGGAAAAGGCGCGCGCCTGCAGGTAATCGCCGCTCGCGTACTCGAGCCGGGCCATCGCGGCCAGCGCGGTCGGCTCGGCCGGGTCCAGCGCGAGGGCATGCCGCAGGTCGCGCTCGGCACGACCGGGCTGGCCGGCGCGCAGCGCGCAGTCGCCGGCATTGGCGAGGGCGCCGGCGGGCGTCGGGTAGGACGGATCGGCCAGCGCGCGGTCGAACAGCGGCAGCGCCTCCGCCGGACGCCCCGCCGCGCACAGCCAGGCGCCGTAGTTGTTGAGCGCGATCCCGTGGGCGGGGGCGAGCTTCGCCGCCGCGGCGTAATGCGTGCCGGCCTCCGCGCCGCGCCCCTGGCGCTCGGCGACGAGCGCCAGCACGGCGTGGGCATCGGCGAGCGAACGGTCGCTGTCCAGGGCCTGCTGCGCGAGCTTCGCGGCCTGGGCGAGGTCGCCGCCGCGTAGCGCCTCGGCGGCGGCGGCGACGCGCTCGCGGGCGAGCAGGCGGCCGGCTTCGCGCGGATCCTCGCGCACGTCGTAGTCCGGGGCGACCTGGGTGTAGCTGTCGCGACCGGGATCCGGCTTGACGAAGGTGAGCCGCGAGCAGCCGGCGATCGCGCACGCGGCCGCGACCAGGCCTGCGGCGCGCATCGCCGCGGCACGCGCCCGGAGGCCGCCCTCAGGCGGCCGCATCGCCGCCTCCCGCCTGCAGCGTGCGCCGGAATTCCGCCTGGCGCCGCGTGCGGTCCATGACCTGGCCCTTGAGCTGGCCGCAGGCCGCGTCGATGTCGTCGCCGCGGGTGCGCCGCACCGGCGCGATCATGCCGGCATTGTTGAGCTGCTTCTGGAACGCGCGGATCGCCTCGTCGCCGGGGCGCTCGAAGCGCGTGCCCGGGAACGGGTTGAACGGGATCAGGTTGACCTTGGCCGCGTCCTTCATCTGCACGCGGCGGTCGAAGTCGCGCATCAGCGCGACCAGCGCGCGCGCGTGCTCCGGCTGGTCGTTGACGCCCTTCATCAGGGTGTA
>JBDZUW010000062.1:0-12589 GCA_040255375.1 Luteimonas sp.
GCCCGCAGCGCGGCCCGGGCGGCGGTGCGCGCGGCAATGCGCAGCCCGGCGGCGGGCGCGCGCCGCACCCCTACGGCCACCCCGGCAACGCGCCGGTGTTCCCCTCCGACCACGCCACGCCGGGCTTCAACCCCTATGGCGAGCGGCCACGTTCCGCGCGGCCCGGTGGCGGCAACCGCCCCGGCGGCCCGCGGCCGGGCGGCAATCGCCCGGGCGGCAACCGTCCCGGCGGTCCGCGTCCGGGCGGTCCGCGCGGTCCGGGCCGCCCCGGCGGCGGCAACCGCGGTCCGCAGGGGCGCTGATCACGCCGCGTGATGGCGGCTGCGGGCACACTCCCCGCGCATGCCGGCACTCAACGTCCTCACGCTGAACGCCCACATGGGCTTCAGCCTCTCGCGGCGCCGCTTCGTGCTGCCGGCGCTGCGCGAGGCGATCCGTTCGGTCTCCGCCGACCTCGTCTTCCTGCAGGAAGTGCTCGGCGCGCATGCCCACCATGCGCGCCGCCACGCCGACTGGCCGGACGAGCCGCAGTACGAATTCCTCGCCGACACCACCTGGACCCAGCACGCCTACGGCCGCAACGCGGCGTATCCGCACGGGCACCACGGCAACGCCCTGCTGTCGAAGTTCGCGATCCTGCGCCAGCGCAACCACGACGTGTCGGTGCGCGGCCACGAGCAGCGCGGCCTGCTCCACTGCGTGATCGACGTACCCGCCGGCGGCGGCGAGCTGCACGCGGTCTGCGTGCACCTCGGGCTGCGCGAATCGCACCGGCAGCGGCAGCTCGGCCTGCTCTGCGAACTGCTGCACGACGCGGTGCCCGCGGGCGCGCCGGCGATCGTTGCCGGCGATTTCAACGACTGGCTGTGCCGCGGGCACGGGGTGCTCGCGCGCTGCGGGCTGCGCGAGGCGTTCGTGGAGGCGCACGGGCGCTTCGCGCGGTCCTTCCCTTCCCGCCTGCCGGTGCTGCCGGTCGATCGCATCTACGTGCGCGGCGCATCCGCGCGCGAACCGCGCGTGCTCGGCGGGCTGCCCTGGTCGCGCCTGTCGGACCACGCGCCGCTGCTGGCGCGGGTCGAGTGGTAGCCATGGTGGACATCTTCATCCTGGCCGGGCAGCGGGCCCCATGAGCGCGCGGCAATGGGGCCCGCGCATCCTGCGCGCCCTGTCCGTGCTGTTCCTGCTGCTGGTCGCGGTGCTGCTGGTGCGATACGCGCGCAACGTCGACTGGCGGGCGGTCGCGGCGGCACTCGCGGCGCTGCCCGCGTCGACGCTGCAGGCCGTCGCGGCGCTCACCGCCGCGAGCTACCTGGTGTGCGGCGGCTACGACCTGGCCGCGCGCCGCTATACCGGCCACCACCTGCCCGCCGGGCGCGTGCTGGCCATCTCGATGGCCAGCTACGCCTTCGCGATGAACCTCGGTGCGCTGCTCGGCGGCGCCGGCCTGCGCTACCGCATGTATGCGCGCTCGGGGCTGCGCAGCGGCACGATCGGGCGCATCGTCGCGTTCGTCGTCGCCACCAACTGGCTCGGCTACGTGGTGCTCGGCGGCGTGCTGTTCGCCGCGGGCACCCTCAGCGCGCCCGCAGGACTGTGGGCGTCGCCGGCCCTGCTGCGAGGCCTCGGCGTCGCGATGCTGCTGGTCGCGGCGGCCTACCTCGGCGCCTGCGCCGCGTGGCACGGCCGCACCTTCCACGTGCGCGGCCACCACTTCCGCTGGCCGTCCCCGCGGCTGGCGCTCGCGCAGGCCGCGCTCGCCGCGCTCGACTGGGCGCTGATGGGCACGCTGCTCTGGGTGCTGCTCGGCGACGGGTATCCCTGGGCGCTGGTGACGGCGACGCTGCTGCTGTCCGCCGTCGCCACGGCCCTGCTGCACGTGCCGGCCGGCCTCGGCGTGGCCGAGGCGGTGTTCATCGCGGCGCTGGCCGGCGGCCGGCCGGAGCCGCGGATCCTCGCGGCGCTGCTGGCCTGGCGCGCGGCCTACTACCTCGTGCCGCTGGTCGTGGCCGTCGCCTACTACCTTCGCGTCGAGGCGCGCGCCGGCCTGGCGGGGAAACGGGTCAAGCGAGGCTGAAGCGGTCGGCGTCCAGCATCGCGGGGAAGCGCTCGCGATGTCCCGCGAGCCGGTCCGCGCGCAGCGTTGCCGTCGCGACCACCTCGGCGTCGGCGCATTCGCTCAGGGGTTCGCCGAGGAAGTCGATCACCGCGCTGTCGCCGGAATACTCGTGGCCGTTGCCGTCGGTGCCGACGCGGTTGAGCCCCGCGACGTAACACAGGTTCTCGATGGCGCGGGCGCGCAGCAGCGTCCGCCATGCATGGGCGCGGGGCGACGGCCAGTTGGCGACGTACAGCAGCAGGTCGTAGTCGGGCGCGCCGGGGCGCTCGACGTCGTAGCGGTTGCGCGAGAACACCGGGAAGCGCAGGTCGTAGCAGACCAGCGGGCAGATGCGCCAGCCGCGCCAGTCGAGGACGAGGCGCGTGTCGCCGGGCGCGTAGCGCTCGTGCTCGCCTGCGTAGCGGAACAGGTGGCGCTTGTCGTAGTGATGCAGCGTGCCGTCGGGCGTGGCGAACAGCAGGCGGTTGTACACGCCGGCCGGGGCGCCCTCGTCCCGGCTCGCGCGCAACTGGACGCTGCCGCAGACGGCGGCATCGAGCCGGCGCGCCTGCTCGAGCATCCACGCCACGGTCGGCCCGCCCATGGTCTCGGCCTGGTGGATCGCCTCGTTGCTGAAGCCGCTGGTGAACGTCTCCGGCAGCAGCACCAGGTCGGTGGTGCCGTGCAGCGGCGCGAGGAGGCGGCCGTAGTACTCGCGGTTGCCCGCGGGATCGTGCCAGCGCGTGTCGCCCTGCACCAGGCTGACGCGCAGGTCCTGCGCCGGGCCCTTCACAGCGCCTGCAACCGCGCGATGGCGGCGTCGAGCGTGGCCTCGCTCTTGGCGAAGCACAGTCGCGCCAGGCGCTGGCCCGGCGGCGGATCGCGGTAGAACGGCGACAGCGGGATCGTCGCCACGCCGTGCTCGACCGTGAGCCAGCGGCAGAACGCCAGGTCGTCGAGGTCGCTCACCGCCGAGTAGTCCACCAGCTGGAAATAGCCGCCGGCCACGGGCAGCGGCCGCAGCTTCGTGCCCAGCAGCTGCGCGCGGAAGCGGTCGCGCTTCCCTTCGTAGAACGCGCCCAGCGTTTCGTAGTGGGCGGGATCCTCGCGGATCATCGCCGCGAACGCATGCTGCGCCGGGGTGAAGGTGCAGAAGGTGTTGTACTGGTGGACCTTGCGGAATTCGGCCGACAGGGCCGGCGGCGCGATGCAGTAGCCGACCTTCCAGCCGGTGCAGTGGTAGGTCTTGCCGAAGCTGGACACGACCAGCGATCGCCCGCGCAGGCGCGGGTCGCGCAACACCGACTCGTGGCGCCTGCCGTCGAAGACGATGTGTTCGTACACCTCGTCCGACAGCAGCACGATGTCGTTGCCCTCGAGCAGCGCCGCGATCGCGTCGATGTCGGCGGCGTCGAACATCGCGCCCGACGGATTGTGCGGGCTGTTGACCATCAGCATGCGCGTGCGCGGCGTGATCGCGGCGCGCACCGCAGCCCAGTCGGGGCGGAAGGTTTCCGGATCGAGCGGCACGTGCACGGCGGTCGCGCCCGCGAGGTCGATCGCCGGCTCGTAGCAGTCGTAGCAGGGGTCTAGGACGATCACCTCCTCGCCCGCGCGCACGAGCGCGTGGACGGCGTCGAAGATCGCCTCGGACGCACCCGACGTGACCGTGATTTCCGCGTCCGGGTCCGGCCGCCACCCGTAGCAGCGCTCCGTCTTCTCCGCGATCGCCTGCCGCAGCGGCGCGACGCCGGTCATCGGCGAGTACTGGTTGTGGCCGTCGCGCATCGCCGCGTCGAGCGCATCCACCAGCCGGCCGGGGGCCGGGAAATCGGGAAAGCCCTGGCCGAGGTTCACCGCGCCGTGCTCGGCCGCGAGCTGCGACATCACGGCGAAAATGGTGGTTCCGACCCTGGGGAGCTTGGTTGGCGGCATCCGTGTGTCCGGCGCGGGTACAATGCGGACTTTGTAGCATGCCCCCCAGCCGTTTCCGTGACCAGCCCAGTCCCTGCGACACCCGACATCGCGTCCCTGCTCCGGGCCTATCACGCAGCCGACTATCGCTGGGAGTCCAGCGGCCGCTGGCATCCGATCTCCATCGGCGCGGCCGCGCCCGAGCTGGAGGATGCGTTCCCGCATGCCTCGGGCTTCGGGCTGCTGTCGGCATGGAATCCGTATTCGGTGGAACGGCCGGAAAGCGTCAATCGCGCGGAGGACGCACGCCTGCTCACGCAGCTGGAGGAGACCGGGCTGGCGTTCCGCGCCGCCTTCTCCGCGGCGCGCAACCGCACCTGGCGCGAGCCGAGCTGGATCGTGATGGACATGCCGCTGGATGCCTTCGATGCGCTCGCGCGCAGCCACGGGCAGCTGGGGACGGTGCATGCGCGCCGCGGCGAGCCCGCCCGGCTGCGCATGTACCATGCCGCGCCTCCCGGCTGCCCCGCGCTGGACTGGGTCGACTGGGTAAACTGAACCGGCCGGCGGCGGCGATGCCGCCCCTGGAACGCGCGAGCCGCCGATGACCGAGCCCCTGCACGCGCCCGCCCTCCTCTCCGCGCGCGGCCTCGCGTTCGCGCGCAACGAACTGCCCGTGTTCGGCCCGCTCGACTTCGATGTCGACGCCGGCGAGGCGCTGCTCGTGCAGGGCGGCAACGGTGCCGGCAAGACCACCCTGTTGCGCGTCCTCGCCGGCCTGCTCCAGGCCGACGGCGGGCGCGTCGAGATCGAAGGCCGCGCCGCGGAGCCGGCCCTGCGCGCCCGCGCGATCGCCTTCCTCGGCCACCTGCCGGCGCTCAAGGCCGACCTGACTTCGCTGGAGAACCTGCAGTTCCTTTGCGGGCTGCACGGCCGGCGGCGCGGCCAGCTGCCCGCCGCGGCGATGGCGATCGTCGGCCTCGCCGGCTACGAGGACACGCCGGCGCGCCAGCTGTCGGCCGGGCAGCGCAAGCGGCTCGCGCTGGCGCGGATGTGGCTGTCGCCGGCGCCGCTGTGGCTGCTCGACGAGCCCTACGCCAACCTCGACCTCGAAGGCCTGGAACTCGTCAACCGCATGGTCCAGGCGCACCTGCGCGCCGGCGGCGCCGCGGTGCTGACCACGCACGGCGCGTATGCCGCGCCCCCGGTGCGCACGCGGCTGCTGCAGCTGGAGCGCGCCGCATGATGCTCGCCGCCGCCCGCGCGCTGGTGGTGCGCGACCTCACCCTGCTCTGGCGCCGCCGCGGCGACGCGCTGCAGCCGGCGCTGTTCGCGCTGCTCGTGGTGGTGCTCTTCGCGCTGGCCCTCGGCGCCGAGCCGGCCGCGCTGGCGCGCGCCGCGCCGGCGGTGCTGTGGCTGTCGGTGCTGCTCGCCGGGCTGCTGGCGCTGGACACGCTGTTCCGCGGCGATGCGGAAGACGGCTCGCTCGACCAGTGGCTGCTCGCGCCGGTGCCGCTGGCCTGGCTCGTGCTGGTGCGCACCGCGATGCACTGGGCGACCACGGCGCTGCCGCTGCTGCTCGCGACGCCGGTGCTGGCCGAACTGATGCACCTGCCCTCGCGCGAGCTGCCGGTGCTCATGGCCTCGCTGGCGCTGGGCACGCCGGTGCTGAGCCTGCTCGGCGCCGTCGTCGCCGCGCTCACCGTCGGCATGCGCCGTGCCGGCATCCTGGTGGCGCTGCTCGCCCTGCCGCTGTACGTGCCGGTGCTGGTGTTCGGCGCGGGCAGCGTGGCGGCCGCCGCGCAGGGGCTGGACCCGACCGGGGCGCTGCTGCTGCTGGGGGCGGGCCTGGCGCTGGCGCTGCCGCTGGCGCCGCTGGCCGCGGCCGCCGCGATCCGCATTTCCCAGTCCTGAGCCGCGGTCCTGGCCGCGGACGCGCATGCGACAATAGCCCCATGCATCCGGTCGTCCGCTGGTTCCACCAACTCGGTTCGCCCCCCTATTTCGACCGCTTCGCCGCGCGCTGGGCCCCCTGGGCCTACGCGATCGGGCTGGCCTGCATGGCCTGGGGCCTCTACGGCGCGCTGTTCTCGGTGCCGTCGGACTACCAGCAGGGCGACAGCTTCCGGATCCTGTACGTGCACGTGCCCAGCGCGTGGATGAGCATGGCCGTGTTCGCGCTGATGGCCTTCTACGCGGCCATCGCGCTGGTCTGGCGGATCAAGCTGTGCGAGGTGCTGGCGATGGCCTGCGCGCCCGCCGGCGCGATCTTCACCGCGATCACCCTCGCCACCGGCTCGATCTGGGGCAAGCCGATGTGGGGCACCTGGTGGGACTGGGATCCGCGGCTGACGACCGAACTGATCCTGCTGTTCCTCTACCTCGGCGTGATCGGCCTGTACAACGCCATCGACGACCGCCGCGCCGCCGCGCGCGCCGCCGCGCTGCTCGCCATCGTGGGCGTGGCGCTGCTGCCGGTCATCCACTGGTCGGTGACCTGGTGGAACTCGCTGCACCAGGGCCAGACGATCTCGCTGTTCGGCGAATCGAAGATGGACCCGAGCATGCTGTGGCCGCTGTGGTGGATGGTCGCCGGTACCCATGTGTGGTTCGTCGGCTCGCTGCTGGCGCGCGCGCGCGCCGACAACCTGCGGCGCGAGGCCGGCAAGGACTGGGTCGCGCGCATGGCCGAAGGCGGCGCCGCGGGAGGCCGGGCGTGAGCTACCGGGGCTACGTCATCGCCGCCTACGCGGTGTTCGCGCTGCTGCTCGCCTGGGATTACGTTGCGCCGCGGCTGCAGGTGATGCGCGAATTGCGCGCCGCGCGCCTGCTCGCCGCCCGCCGCCGCGCGCCCGCCGGCCGCAATGCGCCGCTCGCGCGCGACCTGCCGGCGAACGGCAACGACCGGCTTTCGCCGGAGGAATGATCCGAATGCATCCGCTCCGCAAGCGCCGCCTGCTGCTCGTCCTCGCCCTCGTGGCCGCGGCCGCGGTCGCGACCGCGCTGGTCGCGCTCGCCCTGCAGCGCAACGTCGCCTACCTCTACACGCCGTCGGAAGTGCTGCGCGGCGAAGCCGGCGGCCACGCCCGCTTCCGCCTCGGCGGCATGGTCGCCGCCGGCTCGTTCAAGCGCGCGCCGGGTTCGATGGAGGCGCACTTCGACGTCGACGACGGCGATGCACGCCTGCCCGTCGTCTACACCGGCATCCTGCCCGACCTGTTCCGCGAGAAGCAGGCCGTCGTCGCCACCGGCCGCATGCAGGACGGCGTGTTCGTCGCCGAGCAGGTGCTCGCCAAGCACGACGAGACCTACATGCCGAAGGAAGTCGCGGACAAGATGGGCGCGGCGCACCGCAAGCACGACGTGCCGGCATCGGCGGACACGCCGGCAGGCGCGGAAGGCCCGTAGCCGTGCTGCCCGAACTCGGACAGCTGGCCCTGGTGCTGGCGCTGCTGGTCGCGGCGCTGCAGGCGCTGCTGCCGCTGGCGGGTGCGCACCGTGGGCTCGCCGCATGGATGGCGGTCGCGCGGCCCGCGGCGTACGCGCAGGTGCTGCTGGTGGCCTCGGCCTTCGCGATCCTCACCCATGGTTTCGTGACCCAGGATTTCTCGCTGCGCTACGTCGCCGAGAACTCGAACTCGCTGCTACCCTGGTTCTATCGCTACACCGCCGTGTGGGGCGCGCACGAGGGCTCGCTGCTGCTGTGGGCGCTGATCCTCGCCCTGTGGACCGGCGCGGTCGCGCGCTTCTCGCGCCGCCTGCCCGATGAGGTCGTCGCGCGCGTGCTGGGCGTGATGGGCCTGGTCGCAGTGGGCTTCCTCGCCTTCCTGATCTTCACCAGCAATCCGTTCGAGCGCCTGCTGCCCGCCGCGGGCGAAGGCCGCGACCTGAATCCGCTGCTGCAGGATCCGGGGATGATCGTGCACCCGCCAATGCTGTACCTCGGCTACGTCGGCTTCAGCGTGCCGTTCGCGTTCGCGATCGCGGCGCTGCTGGGCGGCAACGTGGATGCACGCTGGCTGCGCTGGACGCGCCCGTGGACCAACGTCGCGTGGGCCTTCCTCACCTGCGGCATCGCGCTGGGCTCCTGGTGGGCGTACTACGAGCTCGGCTGGGGCGGCTGGTGGTTCTGGGACCCGGTCGAGAACGCGAGCTTCATGCCGTGGCTGGCGGGTACTGCGCTGCTGCACTCGCAGGCGGTGACCGAGAAGCGCGGCAGCTTCGGCGGCTGGACGCTGCTGCTGGCGATCGCGGCGTTCTCGCTGTCGCTGCTGGGCACGTTCCTGGTGCGTTCGGGCGTGCTGACCAGCGTGCATGCGTTCGCGGCCGACCCGGGGCGCGGCCTGTTCGTGCTGGTGTTCCTGGCGATCGTGATCGGCGGCTCGCTGGTGCTGTACGCGCTGCGCGCACCGGGCGCGGACGACGCCGCGGACCCGCGACGCGCGTTCGCGCCGGCCTCGCGCGAGACGCTCCTGCTCGTCAACAACCTGCTGCTGGCCTGCGCCTGCGCGATGGTGCTGCTCGGCACGCTGTACCCGCTGCTCGCCGACGCGCTCGATCTCGGCAAGATCTCGGTGGGCCCGCCCTACTTTGCCTTCCTGTTCGTGCTGCTGATGGCGCCGCTGGTGCTGCTGCTCCCGTTCGGGCCGCTGACGCGCTGGCAGCGCGAGCAGCCGTCGCGGCCGTTCGCGCTGCTCGTGCCCTGGCTCGGGCTCGCGCTGGCGGCAGGCATCGTCGCGTTCTTCCTCGCACCGCAGGGGCAGTGGAAGGCGTTCGCGGGCGTGGCGGGCGCGCTGTGGGTCGGGCTCGGCACGCTGCGCTTCGCCTGGCAGAGGCTGCGCGCGCCCGGAGGCCGCATGACCGCGGAGATGCTCGGCATGACGCTGGCGCACTTCGGCGTCGCCGTGTTCCTCGCCGGCGCGCTGCTCGTCGAGGGCCTGAGCCGGCAGCACGAACTCGCGCTCGCGCGGGGCCAGCAGGTGGAACTGGGCGGCTACGCCTTCCGCTTCGACGGGGTGGACCGCCATCCGGGGCCGAACTACGTCGCCGACACCGGCACCGTCACCGTGCTGCGCGGTGGCTGCGCGCTGGAGACGCTGCACCCGGAGAAGCGGAGCTACGCGAGCGGCGGCCAGGTGATGACCGAGGCCGCCATCGATGCCGGTTTCGTGCGCGACCTCTACGTCGCGCTCGGCGAGCCGCTCGGCAACGGCAGCTGGGCGGTACGCGTGCACATCAAGCCGTTCGTGCGCTGGATCTGGCTGGGCGCGGTGCTGATGGCGCTGGGCGGGCTGGTGACGGCCACGGACCGCCGCTTCCGCCGGCGCGAGGAGACCGCGCGATGAGCACGAACTTCCGTCCGGGCCGCTGGCTGCCGTTGCTGGTGTTCGCCGCGCTGGCGGGGCTGCTCGGCGCCGGCGTCTGGCTGAGCCGCAAGGGCGACCGCGACGCGCTGCCCTCGCCGCTGATCGGCAAGCCGGCGCCCGCGTTCTCGCTGCCGGTCCTGCACGAGCCCGGACGCATGTTCACGCTGGACGAGCTCAAGGGCCAGCCGTTCGTGCTCAACGTCTGGGGCAGCTGGTGCGTGTCCTGCCGCGTCGAGCACCCGGTGCTGACGCGTTTCTCCGAGACCCGCCGCGTGCGCGTCGTGGGCTACGACTGGAAGGACGAGCCCGCCGACGCGCTCGCCTGGCTGCAGCGCTACGGCAACCCGTTCTGGATCGTGGTGAGCGACTACGAAGGCCGCTACGCGATCGACTGGGGCATCTACGGCGCGCCCGAGACCTACCTGGTCGACGCGGCCGGCATCATCCGCTGGAAGCATGTCGGCCCGCTCGACGATGCCGTCGTGAACGACGAGCTGCTGCCGGCGCTCGAGCGGGTCGAGGCGGAGGCGCGGCGATGAGCGCGGCGGCCCGGCGCGCGACGGCGGCTGCACTGCTTGCGGCGACGATGTTCGTGGCGGCACCGATGCTCGCGTTCGCGCCGCCCGCCGCGGCGCAGGCGTCCGATCCCGCGCCGCTGCGCTTCCGCGACGGTGCGGAGGAAGCGCGCTTCCGCGCGCTGGTGTCGGAGCTGCGCTGCGTGATGTGCCAGAACCAGTCGCTCGCCGATTCCAACGCGCAGATCGCGCACGACCTGCGCCGCGAGGTGCTGGACCTGATGCGCGAGGGGCGCAGCGACGCGGAGATCGAGCGCTTCCTGGTCGCCCGCTATGGCGAATTCGTGCTGTACAAGCCGCGGGTGGAATCGAAGACCTGGCTGCTGTGGTTCGGGCCTGCGCTGCTGGTGCTCGCGGGCGGCTTCGTCGTCGCGCGCATCGTGCGCCGCCACGGCGGCGGCCAGGCGGGCACGCAGGTCGATCCGGACGACGGACAGGAGTGGTGATGGCCGGCGAAACGATGCTGTTTGCCGCGATCGCCGCGGCGGCGACGCTGGCGGTGCTGGGCCTGGTACTGCGGCCGGTGTGGCGCATGCCCGGGGCGCGCGTGCCTGCGGCCGGCCTGGTCGCCGGGCTCGCGCTCGCCGCGTTCCTGCTGTACCGGCTGGTCGGCACGCCGGCGGCGCTGGATCCCGCCGCGCGCAGCGCGCCGCAGACCCTGGACGCCGCCATCGCCCAGCTCGAAGCGCGCCTGCGGGCCGACCCGTCGCAGCTCGAAGGCTGGATGCTGCTCGGCCAGGCCCTGACCGGCGCGCAGCAGCCCGCCAGGGCCGCCGACGCCTACGCGCGCGCCGCCGCCCTGGCGCCCGACAATCCCGACGTGCTGGTGGAAGCGGCCGGGGCGCGTGCGCTCGCCGCGCCGGAGCATCGCTTCGACGCGCAAGGCGTCGCATGGCTCGACCGCGCGCTGCAGGTGCAGCCGGAACACCAGCGCGCCCGCTGGTACCGCGGCATCGCGAAGCGCCAGGCCGGCGATGCGGCCGGCGCCGCCGAGCTGTGGATGCCCCTGCTCGCGCAGGTGGACGCGAGCGCCGGCGCGATGCTGCGCCAGCAGATCGACGCCGCGCGCGCGGACGCCGGTCTGCCGCCGCTGCCCGCCGACGCGGGCGCTGGCGGCGCGACGGCCCCGGGCGCCGCGCAACCCGCCGCGCCTGGCACGCACGACATCCAGGTGCGCGTGTCGCTCGATCCGCAGCTGGCCGCGCGCGCGCGCCTCGACGGCAACGCCACCGTGTTCGTGATCGCGCGCCCCGTGGCGGGACCGCCGATGCCGATCGCGGTCGAACGCCACGCGGTCTCCGAACTTCCGTTCACCGCCACGCTCGACGACGCCGACGGCCCGATGCCGACCGCGAAGCTGTCGGGCGTCGGCGAAGTCGAACTGGTCGCCCGCATCTCGCGCAGCGGCGACGCCACGGCGCAGGCCGGCGACCTCGAGTCGGCGCCGCAGCGCGTGCGCCTGCCCGCCACCGCGCCGGTGGAGCTCGTCGTCGGCCAGGCCCGCTGAGCACGCCGATGACCGAGTTCGTACCGCCCGGCACCCGCTACGTCGACCTGCCCTCGCCGTTCCGGATGAAGCGCGGCGGCGAGCTGCACGGCGCGCGCATCGCCTACGAGACCTGGGGCACGCTCGACGCGGCGCGCGGCAACGCGATCCTGATCCTCACCGGCCTGTCGCCGGACGCGCATGCGGCGGCGAACGCGGCCAATCCCGCGCCGGGCTGGTGGGAGGCGATGCTCGGCCCGGGCAAGCCCATCGACACGGACCGCTGGTTCGTCGTCTGCGTCAACTCGCTCGGCAGCTGCAAGGGTTCCACCGGCCCCGCGTCCATCGACCCCGCCACCGGCGCGCCGTACCGCCTCGCCTTCCCCGAGCTGTCGATCGAGGACGGCGCCGACGCCGCGGCCCACGTCGTGCGCGCGCTCGGCATCGAGCGCCTGGCCTGCGTCATCGGCAACTCCATGGGCGGCATGGCCGCGCTCGCGTTCCTGCAGCGGCATCCCGGCATCGCGCGCACGCACGTCAACATTTCCGGCGCGGCGCACGCGCTGCCGTTCTCGATCGCGATCCGCTCGCTGCAGCGCGAGGCGATCCGCCTCGACCCGAGCTGGAACGAAGGCAACTACGATGAGGCGCACTATCCGGAATCGGGCATGCGCATGGCGCGCAAGCTCGGCGTGATCACCTACCGCTCGGCGCTGGAATGGGACGGCCGCTTCGGCCGCGTGCGCCTGGAGTCCGACCGCCGCGACGACGAGGATCCGTTCGGCCTCGAGTTCGAGGTGGAAAGCTACCTCGAGGGACACGCGCGACGCTTCGTGCGCAGCTTCGACCCGAACTGCTACCTCTACCTCAGCCGCTCGATGGACTGGTTCGACCTCGCCGAATCCTGCGGCGCGAGCGCGGCCAGCCGCGCGCCCGGCGCCGGGCACGGCGGCGACGTGCTGCAGGCGCTGGCGCGGATCCGGGTGGAGCGCGCGCTGGCCATCGGCGTCGCCACCGACATCCTGTTCCCGCTGCAGCAGCAGGAGCAGATCGCCGACGGCCTGCGCGCCGGCGGCGCCGACGCAACGTTCCTGGGCCTGGAGTCGCCGCAGGGCCACGACGCCTTCCTGGTGGATTTCGCCCGCTTCGGCCC
>JBDZUW010000063.1:0-12497 GCA_040255375.1 Luteimonas sp.
TGCGGAACCAGGCGGGTTCCGTCAATCCTTCGAAGCGGTGAAAACTGGCGGAGACTGAGGGATTCGAACCCTCGATGGAGCTTTTGACCCCATACTCCCTTAGCAGGGGAGCCCCTTCGGCCTCTCGGGCAAGTCTCCGTGGCGGCCGATGCCGGCGCCGCGAGCGCGAAAGGATAGCGGCTCAGCCCACCTGCGGCAAATCGGAGTCCTGGCCGGGCTCCCCGCGCTGGATGCGCTGGTAGATCTCCTCGCGGTGGACCGCGACGTCCTTGGGTGCCGTGATGCCGATGCGCACCTGGTTCCCCTTGACGCCGAGCACGGTGACCGTGACCGAATCGCCGATCATCAGCGTCTCTCCGACGCGACGGGTGAGAATCAGCATTTGAACTTCTCCATGCCCGGCTTCATGCCGGGTGCAACCGGTTCCGTGAACTGGCTAGGATACTACCCACTCGCGTAGGCAATGTGGGCACGACGAAAGTCACGCCCCGGTGATGCCGGTGGGGTTCAGTTCATCCTTTCCCGGACCCAATCGGGTATGGCGCCGAGCGCGGCGACCAGCGCCGGGCCGTCGTCGCCGCCGCCCTGCGCCAGGTCCGGGCGACCGCCGCCCTTGCCGTTGATCGCCTTCGCCACGTGCGACAGCAGGTCGCCGGCCTTGACCCTGCCGAGCGCACTGCCGCTGACGCCGGCGACCAGCGCCGCCTTGCCGTCCGCCGCGCCGGCGAGCACGACGACGGCATCGCCGAGCTGCTGCTTGAAGCGGTCGACCGCATCGCGCAGCGCCTTCGCGTCGAAGCCTTCCAGGCGCGCGGCGAGCACGCGCACGCCGGCGACGTCCACCGCGTTCGCGGCAAGGTCGGCCGTGGCGCCGCTCGCCGCCTTCGCGCGCAGCGCCTCGAGCTCGCGCTCGAGCTTCTTCTGGCGGTCGAGCAGGCCGCGCAGCTTCTCGGCGACGTCGGAGGCGCTGCCGCCCAGCAGCTGCGCCGCTTCGCGCAGGCGCTGCTCCTCCGCGGCGACATGGTCCAGCGCGCCCTGCCCGGTCAGCGCCTCGATGCGGCGCACCCCCGCGGACACGCCGCCCTCGGACACGATCTTGAACAGGCCGATGTCGCCGGTGCGGCCGACGTGGGTGCCGCCGCACAGCTCGGTCGAGGCTTCGCCCATGCGCAGCACGCGCACCTCGTCGCCGTACTTCTCGCCGAAGAGCGCCATCGCGCCGAAGTCCAGCGCTTCCTGCATGCCCATGTGATGCACTTCGGCGGCGTGGTTCGCGCGGATCTCCGCGTTGACGCGGCGCTCGACCTCGGCGACCTCGGCCGCGGTCATCGGCTGGATGTGCGAGAAATCGAAACGCAGGCGCTCGGGCGCGACCAGCGAGCCCTTCTGCGCGACGTGCGTGCCGAGCACCTGGCGCAGCGCGGCGTGCAGCAGGTGGGTCGCGCTGTGGTTGAGCACGGTCGCGGCGCGGCGCTGCGCGTCCACGGCACCGAGCAGCTTGTCGCCGCGGCGCAGCGTGCCGGCGGCGAGCCGGCCGGCGTGCGCGTGGAACTGCCCGGCGAGCTTCAGCGTGTCCTCGACCACGAAGCGCATGCCGCGCTCCGCGAGCTCGCCGGTGTCGCCGACCTGGCCGCCGGATTCCGCATAGAACGGGGTCGCGTCGAGCAGGACGATGCCCTCCTCGCCCTCGGCCAGCGCATCCACCGGGCGGCCGTCGCGCAGGATGGCGAGCACTTCGAGGCCGCCGGCCTCGAGCGCGTCGTAGCCGAGGAAGCGCGTGGGCGGCAGCTGCGAGGCCAGCTCGGCCGGCAGCGTCGCGCCGCCGCCGAACTTGCCGGCGGCGCGCGCGGTGGCCTTCTGCTGCGCCATCGCCGCGTCGAAGCCGGCCATGTCCACGCCGAGCCCGCGCTCGCGCGCGATGTCGGCGGTCAGGTCGACCGGGAAGCCGTAGGTGTCGTAGAGGCGGAACGCGTCCGCGCCGGGGATCGTGCCGCTCGCCTCGACCTCGTCGCGGCCGGCGACCTCGTCGAAGATGCGCATGCCGTGCTCGAGCGTCTCGCCGAAGCGCTCTTCCTCGGCGCGCAGCGCGGCCTCGACGAAGGCCTGCTCGCGCGCCAGCTCCGGATAGGCCTCGCCCATCGTCGCGACCAGGGGCGCGACCATCTTCCAGAAGAAGTCGCCGCGCACGCCGAGCATCCAGCCATGGCGCAGCGCGCGGCGGATGATCCGGCGCAGCACGTAGCCGCGGCCCTCGTTCGACGGCAGCACGCCGTCCACGATCAGGAAGCTGCAGGCACGGATGTGGTCCGCGATCACGCGCAGCGACTTGTTGCCGAGGTCGCCGGTGCCGGTGAGGCGCGCGGCCGCCGCGATCAGGTCGCGGAACAGGTCGATCTCGTAGTTGCCGTGCACGCCCTGCAGCACCGCGGTCAGGCGCTCCAGGCCCATGCCGGTATCCACGCACGGCGCCGGCAGCGGCAGCAGCGTGCCGTCGGGCTGGCGGTCGAACTGCATGAACACCAGGTTCCATATCTCGATGAAACGGTCGCCGTCCTCGTCCGGCGAGCCGGGCGGGCCGCCGGCGATGTGCGCGCCGTGGTCGTAGAAGATCTCGGTGCACGGGCCGCAGGGGCCGGTGTCGGCCATCTGCCAGAAGTTGTCGCTGGCGAAGGGCGCGCCCTTGTTGTCGCCGATGCGCACGATGCGCTCCGGCGGGAGGCCGATCATCCTGTGCCAGAGATCGTAGGCCTCGTCGTCGGTCTGGTAGACGGTCACGAGCAGGCGCTCGGCCGGCAGCTTCCACACCTGCGTCAGCAGCTCCCAGGCCCAGGCGATCGCGTCCTTCTTGAAGTAGTCGCCGAACGACCAGTTGCCCAGCATCTCGAAGAAGGTGTGGTGGCGCGCGGTGTAGCCGACCTGGTCGAGGTCGTTGTGCTTGCCGCCGGCGCGCAGGCAGCGCTGCACGTCGGCCGCGCGCACGTAGCCGCGCTTCTCCGCGCCGAGGAACACGTCCTTGAACTGGACCATGCCCGAGTTCGTGAACAGCAGGGTCGGGTCGTTTGCCGGCACGAGCGGCGCCGACGGGACGATGGTGTGGCCGCGGGCGGCGAAGAAGTCGAGGAAATCGCGACGGATTTCGGAAGTGGTCTTCATGGGCACTGCGATGGGCGTGAGCGGGCTGTTGCGGCAGGCGGTCACGACGCCCGGCCCGGAACCGGCTTGCGCGGTCCGGGCAGGCGGGAAACCGGATGCGCCAAGGGTAGCAGACAGCCGGGGCGCAGACGCCCGGGCGGCCCTTGCCCGCTCAGTCCAGGTCGACGGGCCCGGCGCGGGTGACGGCGCGGACCACGTCGCCATCGAAGCCCCGCCGCAGCAGGAAATCGGCGGCCTTGCGCCGCACCTGCAGGGATTCGAGCTCGTTGCCGAAGCGGCGGCGGACCAGGTCGCGGGCACGTGCCAGCCAGTCGTCCTCGCCGGTCTCCGCGAGCGCCGCGAAGGCCTCTTCCACCAGCGGCTCGGCGATGCCGTGGCTGGCCAGCTCGGCGCGGATCCGCACCGGGCCCTGCCCGCCCGCGACCCGCGAACGGACGAGGCTGCAGGCGAAGCGGAGATCATCCTGCCACCCCGCCTCGGTCATCCGCGCCACCGCGCTCCGTGCCTCGTCGGCAGGGATCCCGCGGGCACGCAGCTTGCGCGCCAGCTCGGGCCGCGAATGCTCGCGCCTGACCAGCAGCGCGAGCGCCCGTTGCGCGGGAGTGGGTTCGGGACGCCGCCCCGCCATCGCCGACTCAGTCGTCCTTGCCCGCGTCGTCGTTCTCGTCGCGCGAGGCTTCCTGCGGCACGAACTTCTCGCGCAGCGCGTTCTCCAGCGTCGTCGCCATCGCCGGATTCTCCTTGAGGAACTGGCGGGCGTTCTCCTTGCCCTGGCCGATGCGCTCGTCGTTGTAGCTGTACCAGGCGCCCGACTTCTCGACCAGGCGCGCTTCCACGCCCATGTCGATCAGCTCGCCCTCGCGCGAGATGCCTTCCCCGTACAGGATCTCGGTGATGACCTGCTTGAACGGCGGCGCCATCTTGTTCTTGACCACCTTGATGCGGGTCTGGTTGCCGATGATCTCGTCGCCCTTCTTGATCGAACCGATGCGGCGGATGTCCAGGCGCACCGAGGCGTAGAACTTCAGCGCATTGCCGCCGGTGGTGGTTTCCGGGCTCTGTCCCGGCATCATCACGCCGATCTTCATGCGCAGCTGGTTGATGAAGACCACCAGGCAGTTGCTGCGCTTGATGTTGCCGGTGAGCTTGCGCAGCGCCTGGCTCATCAGGCGCGCCTGCAGGCCGGGGAGCTGGTCGCCCATCTCGCCCTCGATTTCGGCCTTGGGCGTGAGCGCGGCGACGGAGTCGACCACGACCATGTCCACGGAGTTCGAACGCACCAGCATGTCGGCGATCTCGAGCGCCTGCTCGCCGGTGTCGGGCTGCGAGACCAGCAGGTCGTCGACGTTGACGCCGAGCTTGGCGGCGTAGGTCGGGTCGAGCGCGTGCTCGGCGTCGATGAAGGCCGCGGTGCCGCCGCGCTTCTGGCACTGCGCGATCGCCTGCAGCGTCAGCGTGGTCTTGCCCGAGGACTCCGGGCCGTAGATCTCGACCACGCGGCCGCGCGGCAGGCCGCCGATGCCCAGCGCGATGTCGAGCATCAGCGAGCCCGTCGGGACGACCTCGACGGCTTCGGCGACCTTGTCGCCCATGCGCATCACCGAGCCCTTGCCGAACTGCTTCTCGATCTGGCTCAGGGCGGCGGAGAGGGCGCGCTTCTTGTTCTCGTCCATGGGTCGGTTCCTCGTTCGAAGTGGGATGCGGTAAGGGTTGGTAGTCAGCCTAGGGAAGGCCCATCGCACGGACTGCGACGGCTCGTTCCGGATGCCGGCCACGCATCGAATGTGCGCGCCGGAGGACTTGCGGGGCAGCGGTGGACGCCCTGCCGCGGCGTCGGGAAATCCCGCGCGGCGGGCGCGCCGTTCACCGGTTCGGCCTCACCAGGCCGCAGTACAGGCCCTCGATCGCGAAGTCCTGCCCCGGCTGGACCTCGATCGGCGCGTAGTCGGGATTGCGCGGCAGCAGCCGGATGCGGTCCTTGCCCACCTTGAGCAGCTTGACCGTCACCTCGTCGTCGATGCGCGCGACCACGATCTGGCCCGAGCGCGCGTCGCGGGTGCGATGCACGCCGATCAGGTCGCCGTCGAAGATGCCCTCGTCCCGCATCGAGTCGCCCTTGACCTTCAGCAGGTAGTCGGGCGCCGGGGAGAACAGCACGCGGTCGAGCACCAGCATCTGGTCCGAACCGATGTCGGCGCCGATGGGCATGCCCGCCGCCACCTGGCCGAGCACCGGCAGGAGCAGCGCGTCGTCGTTCGAGGCCTGGGACATATTGGCCGCCGGCGCCAGCGCGAGCGCGCCCTGCGGCGGCACCGGCGCCTGCAGCAGGCGGATGCCGCGGGCCCGCCCCGGCACCCGTTCGATCGCACCGGCGGCTTCCAGCGCCTCGAGGTGGTACTGGGCCGCCCGCACGCCCTTGAACCCGAACGCGCGCGCGATCTCCGCCTGCGATGGCGGCATGCCCTCGGCTTCGAGGCGCTCGGCGATCAGGGCCAGGATGGCCTGCTGGGTTTCGGTCAACGGCGAGGTCGCGTTCATGGTTAGTAGTATTACTACTAACGAAACGCCCCGTCAACGCCCGGTGCGTCAGGCCGCGAGGATCCGCTCGAGCCCTTCCAGCGCCGCGGACACGGTCTGCCGGCGCACCGCCTCGCGGTCGCCATCGAAATGGAAGACCTCGGCGCGCGGATACCCGCCGCGGCGCTTCCAGGCGATCCAAACCGTGCCGACCGGCTTTTCCGGCGTCCCGCCGCCCGGCCCCGCGATGCCGGTCACCGCCACGGCCACGCCGGCGCCCGAGTGCACCAGCGCGCCGGACACCATCTCCAGCACCGTCTCCCGGCTCACCGCGCCGAAGTGTTCCAGCGTCAGCGGGCTCACCCCGAGCAGGCCCTGCTTCGCCTCGTAGCTGTAGGTCGCCAGGCCGCAGTCGAACCACTCGGACGAACCGGCGATGTCGGTCAACACCTTCGCGATCCAGCCGCCGGTGCAGCTCTCCGCGGTGACCAGCGTCTGCCGCGCCTCGCGCAGCCGCGTGCCGAGCGCGGCGGCCTGCGCGCGCAGTCGTTCGTCGTCCGGGGCCTGCATGCTGTCGTCCTTGCGCGTCGCGCGCGGAATCCTGGAGCGGATGGGGCAAACTAGCGGCCTTTCGCCCCGAAGTCCACGACCGCAGCGACCATGGCCGCAGCCGCAGAGCACACGCCGCTGATGAAGCAGTTCTTCGCCGCCAAGGCGGAGCACCCGGACACGCTGCTGTTCTTCCGGATGGGCGATTTCTACGAGCTGTTCTACGACGACGCGCGCAAGGCGGCGCGGCTGCTCGACATCACCCTGACCCAGCGCGGGCAATCGGCCGGGCAGCCGATCCCGATGGCGGGCGTGCCGGTGCACGCGTACGAGGGTTACCTCGCGCGGCTGGTGGCGCTGGGCGAATCGGTGGCGATCTGCGAGCAGATCGGCGATCCGGCGCTCGCCAAGGGCCTGGTCGAGCGCAAGGTCGTGCGCATCGTCACGCCGGGCACGGTGACCGACGAGGCGCTGCTCGACGAGCGCCGCGACACGCTGCTGCTGGCGATCGCGCGCGGGCGCAGCGGCTACGGCCTCGCCTGGGCCGATCTTTCCGGCGGCCGCTTCCTGGTGAACGAAGTCGCCGGCGACGACGCGCTCGAAGCCGAGCTCGCGCGTCTCTCGCCCGCCGAAGTGCTGTTCGCCGACGAGGACGGCTGGCCGCCCGCTGTGCTCGAATGCCGCGGCCTGCGCCGCCGCCCGCCGTGGCTGTTCGACGCCGACAGCGGCCGCCGCCAGCTGCTGCGCTTCTTCGCCGTGCACGACCTCGGCGGCTTCGGCATCGACGACCGCCCCGCCTGCATCGCCGCCGCCGCGGCGCTGCTCGGCTACGTCGAGGAAACGCAGAAACAGCGCCTGCCCCACCTCACCGGCATCGCCTTCGAGCCCGCCGACGAGGCGATCGCGATGAACGCGGCCACGCGCCGCCACCTCGAGCTCGACACGCGCGTCGACGGCGACACGCGCAACACGCTGCTCGGCGTGCTCGACAGCACGATCTCGCCGATGGGCGGGCGCCTGCTGCGGCGCTGGCTGCACCGCCCGCTGCGCGACCGCCGCGTGCTCGGCGAGCGCCACCAGGCGGTCGCCGCGCTCGCCGACGCGCGTGCGGACGAAACGCTGCGCGAATCCTTCCGCGCGCTCGGCGACCTCGAACGCATCCTCGCCCGCATCGCGCTGCGCAGCGCACGCCCGCGCGACCTGTCGACGCTGCGCGACGGCCTGGCGCTGCTGCCGGCGCTGCGCGCGCAGCTGGCGCCGTTCGCCGCCGGCGCGAACGCGTCGCCGCGCCTGCAGGCGCTCGCCGCGGAACTCGGCGAGCATGGCGCCAACGCGCACCTGCTGGCCACCGCCGTCGTGCCGCAGCCGCCGCTGCTCGCGCGCGACGGCGGCGTCATCGCCGAGGGTTACGACGCCGAACTCGACGAACTGCGCCGGCTCTCCACCAACGCCGACCAGTTCCTCGTCGACCTCGAGCGCCGCGAGCGCGACGCCACCGGCATCGCCACGCTCAAGGTCGGCTACAACCGCGTCCACGGCTACTACATCGAGATCGGCAAGGCGCAGGCCGCGAAGGCGCCCGCGCACTACGCGCGCCGGCAGACGCTGACCGGCGCCGAGCGCTACATCACCGAGGAGCTCAAGCAGTTCGAGGACAAGGTGCTGTCGGCGCGCGAACGCGCCCTCGCCCGCGAGAAGCTGCTCTACGACGGCCTGCTCGACGCGCTCAACGAGGACCTCGAGGCGCTCAAGCGCTGCGCCGCCGCGTTGAGCGAACTCGACGTGCTCGCCTGCTTCGCCGAGCGCGCGCAGGCGCTGGACTGGTCGCGCCCGCAGCTGGTGGACGCGGCGTGCCTGCGGATCGAGGGCGGCCGCCACCCGGTGGTGGAGGCGGTGCGCGAGGAGCCGTTCACGCCCAACGACCTGGTGCTGGGCGACGGCGACGGCGACGGCATCCGCATGCTCGTCATCACCGGCCCGAACATGGGCGGCAAGAGCACCTACATGCGCCAGAACGCGCTGATCGTGCTGCTCGCCCACATCGGCAGCTTCGTGCCGGCGGCGCGCGCGACGATCGGGCCGATCGACCGCATCCTCACCCGCATCGGCGCCGGCGACGACCTCGCGCGCGGCCAGTCGACCTTCATGGTCGAGATGAGCGAGACCAGCTACATCCTCCACCACGCCACCAGCGAGTCGCTGGTGCTGATGGACGAGATCGGCCGCGGCACGTCCACCTACGACGGCCTTGCGCTCGCCGACGCCTGCGCGCGCCACCTTGCCGCGACGAACCGCGCGTACACGCTGTTCGCGACCCATTACTTCGAACTGACCGCGCTGGCGACGCCCGGCAGCGGCATCGCCAACGTGCACCTGGACGCGATCGAGCACCGCGACCAGGCCGGCAACGAGTCGCTGGTGTTCATGCATGCGGTGAAGGACGGCCCGGCCGACCGCAGCTTCGGCCTGCAGGTCGCGGCGCTCGCTGGCTTGCCGAAGGCGGTCGTGCGCCAGGCGCGCGCGCGGCTGGCCGAACTCGAGGCGCAGGGCCGCGACGCGCCGTCGGCGCCGCTGACGGCGCAGAACCTGGACGCGCCGCAGCAGATCGGCCTGTTCGCGCCGGCGTCGGCAGCGCTCGAGGCGCTGGCCGGCATCGATCCCGACGAACTCACGCCGAAGCAGGCGCTCGAGGCGCTCTACCGCCTCAAGTCGCTCACGTAGCGTCGATGTCGCCCAGCGCGCGGATCAGCCGCCGCGCGCGCTTGTCGGGCTTGCCCTCGGGCGGCTGGTAGCCGTTGCGCTCGGCCGCGCGTCGCGCGCGCAATTCCGCGCGGCGCGCCTTCGACGCCTCGGATTCCGCGTAAAGCGCCTGCGCGACGCTCGCCGGGCCGCGCACGTCGGACAGCGCCAGCACCGCCACCTCGAACAGCTCGCCCGCGCGCTCGATGCGCAGGGCCTCGCCGCCGCGCAGCATGCGCGAAGGCTTCGGCCGCGCGCCGTCGACTTCGACCTTGCCGGTCTCCACCGCCTGCTTCGCGAGGCTGCGCGTCCGGTAGAAGCGCGCCGCCCACAGCCACAGGTCGATGCGCACGCCGCCCGCGGTCGCCGGCGCATGCGCCGGCGGGTCGCGCGAATCCTGCTCGCTGGATCGGGATGCCATGGCGTGTTCGTGCGCTGCGAAACGCGAACGGCCGCCCAGGAGGCGGCCGTCGCTGGAAAACCGGTGGCGCGCCGCTTACTCGGCGGCGGCGGCCGCGGCGGCTTCGGCCTTGGCCTTGGCGTTGCCGGCCAGGTCTTCCTTGATGCGCGCCTTCTTGCCTTCCAGGCCACGCAGGTAGTACAGCTTGCCGGCGCGCACCGCGCCGCGGCGCTTCACCTGCACCGAGTCGATGCTCGCGCTGTGGGTCTGGAACACGCGCTCGACGCCGTAGCCGTGCGAGATCTTGCGCACGGTGAACGCGGAGTTGAGGCCGGCGTTCTTCTTGCCGATGACCACGCCCTCGTAGGCCTGGACGCGCTCGCGGTTGCCTTCCTTGACCTTGACGTTGACGACGACGGTGTCGCCCGGGCCGAAGTCCGGCAGCTTGCGCTGCACCTGTTCGGTTTCGAAGTTCTGCAGCAGCGTGTGGATCGAGGGCTTGTTCATTGTGTTGGCCTGTTGGTGTGCCTGGTCACCGCTCGGATGCCGGGCTGTTGTAGCGCGAGTGCACGTGGACCCGCGTCTTGGCTTGGGTGGAACTGCTCGTTTCTTGGTGGCGCGGGTGGAGCTAAGCCGCGAATTATAGCGGGTTTTTCCCGCCGTGGTCATCCCGCAGGAAGGCATCGAGCAGGGCCCGGTCGGCCGCGGACAGGGCCTCCCGGTCGATGAGGTCCGGCCGCCGCAGCCAGGTCCGGCCCAGCGCCTGCTGGCGCCGCCAGCGGGCGATGGCCGCGTGGTTGCCGGACAGCAGCACCCCGGGGACGGTGCCCAGCGCGTGTTCCACCGGCCGGGTGTAGTGCGGGCAGTCGAGCAGCCGCTGGCCGTCCGGCCCGGCCTCGAAGCTGTCCTGGACGGCCGACTCGGCGTCGTTCAGGGCGCCTTCCTGCAGCCGGGCGACCGCGTCCACGACCACGGCCGCCGGCAGTTCGCCGCCGGAGAGGACGTAGTCGCCGATCGAGATCTCCTCGTCGACCGAGGCGGCCAGCAGGCGCTCGTCCACGCCCTCGTAGCGGCCGCACAGCAGCACCAGCCGCGGCCGCGCGGCAAGCTCGCGGACCTTCGCCTGGTCGAGGGGCCGGCCCTGCGGGCTCAGGTACACCACGTGCGGCGGCAGCGGATCGGCGGCGCGCACCGCCGCCAGCGTGGCCTGCAGCGGCTCGATCAGCATCACCATGCCGGGGCCGCCGCCGAACGGGCGGTCGTCGACCCGGCGATAGTTCCCTTCCGCGTAGTCGCGCGGATTCCAGCCCTGCACCGACAGCAGCCCGCGCTCGACCGCGCGCCCGACCACCCCATGGCCGGCCATCTGCGACACGAACTCGGGGAACAGGCTGACGACGTCGATGCGCATCTCAGAAATCCGCGTCCCAGTCGACCGTCACCAAGCCCGCGTCGAAGTCGACGGAGCGGATGACGTCCGGTTGCAGGAACGGAATCATGCGTTCACGGTCGCCCTGGGCGACGAGCACGTCGTTGGCGCCGGTAGCGAACAGGTGGGACACGATGCCCAGGTCCGCGCCTTCGAGGTTCACGACCCGCAGGCCCTCGAGGTCGACCCAGTAGTACTCGCCCTCGGCCGGCGGCGGCAGCGCCGATCGCGGCACCCACACCTCGGTGCCGCGCAGCGCATCGGCCGCATCGCGGTCGTCCACGCCCGGCAGCGTCGCCACCAGGCCCTTGGCGGTCTCGCGGCCGCGCGCGCCGGTCAGCTCGCGCTCGACGCCGCGCGCGTCGCGCAGGATCCACGGCTGGTAGCGCAGGATGCCGCGCACCGGATCGGTGAACGATTCGAGCTTGAGTTCGCCGCGCACGCCGAAGGCGCCGTGGATCCGGCCCAGAAGCACGCGCTTTTCGGCGGCGTTCTGCGCGGACGGCGCTCCGGAGTTCATCGGGAAAGGGCCGCGCGATGCGCGGCCCGGAACATCAGGCCGCGGCGGCCTTGTTCGCCTGCTTGTACAGGTCGGCGACCTTGTCGGTCATCTGCGCGCCCTGGCCCACCCAGTGCTGCACGCGCGCCAGGTCGAGCTCGACCCGCTTCTCGTTGCCGGCGGCGACCGGGTTGTAGTAACCGACGCGCTCGATGTTGCGGCCGTCGCGGGCGCTGCGGCTGTCGGTGACGATGATGTGGTAGAAGGGGCGCTTCTTCGCGCCGCCACGGGTGAGGCGGATCTTGACCATGGTGGTTCCGGTGTTGCCCAGCTGCCGGGATGGCAGGGTAAGCCGGCAATTATAAAGGGATTTCCGCCCCCGTGTGTAGAGCCGGCCCATGGCCGGCCCGCGCCCGCCGCTCAGCGGCGGAACGGCATCCCGCCGGCCCCGCCCATCATCCCCTGCATGCCGCGCATCAGGCCCTTCATGCCGCCGCGGCCCATCTTGGCCATCATCTTTTCCATCTGCTGGTACTGCTTCATCAGCTTGTTGACGTCGGCCGGGGCCAGTCCGGCCCCCTTCGCGATCCGGGCCCGGCGCGAGCCGTTCAGCAGCGCCGGGTTGCGGCGCTCCTTCTTCGTCATCGAGTTGATGATGGCGACCATCCGCGGCACTTCCTTGCCGGTGACCTGCGCCTTCACGTGGTCCGGGATCTGGCCCACGCCCGGCAGCTTGTCCATGAGCCCGGCCAGGCCGCCCATGTTCTGCATCTGCTCGAGCTGGTCCTTCATGTCGTTGAGGTCGAAGCGCTTGCCCTTGGCGACCTTCTCGGCGAGCTTCGCCGCCTTGTCCCTGTCGACCTGCTGCTCGACCTGCTCGACCAGCGACAGCACGTCGCCCATGTCGAGGATGCGGCTGGCGGCGCGGTCCGGGTGGAACACGTCCAGGCCGTCGGGCTTCTCGCCGGTGCCGACGAACTTGATCGGCTTGCCGGTGACGTAGCGCACGCTCAGCGCGGCGCCGCCGCGCGCGTCGCCGTCGGTCTTGGTGAGCACGACGCCGGTGAGCGGCAGCGCGTCGCCGAAGTGCTTCGCGGTGACGGCGGCGTCCTGGCCGGTCATCGAGTCGACGACGAACAGCGTCTCGACCGGCTCGACCGCGGCGTGCAGCGCCTTGATCTCGGCCATCATCGCGTCGTCGATGCTGGTGC
>JBDZUW010000064.1:0-3796 GCA_040255375.1 Luteimonas sp.
ACGCTCTACCTTGGCGTCGTAGTCAAAGATACCCCCTCAGCGCATCCAGCCGGCCCCGGAGGTCGGCGATGCGCTGGCGGACGGGATTGAGCTCGATCATGGCCTGGATCTTGTCGCGAAAGGCCGCAAATTCTACCAGAGCCGCCTAGGCGGCCGGCGCGCGCGAGGGCGCCAGGCGGCCGCGCAGCAGCTCGCGCTGGCGCCGGCTGCACGGCAGCACGCCGCCGTCGCGCAGGTGCACGCGCGCGTCGCCGGTCTCCAGCGGTTCGATCGATGCCACTTGGTCGAGGTTGACGATGTAGCTGCGGTGGATCCGCGCGAACCGCGACGGGTCCAGCCGCTCGCCGATGCCGGCGATCGTGCTGCGCAGCGGGTAGTCGTGGCCGCGCACGCGCAGGTTCACGTAGTTGCCCGAGGCCTGCAGCCATTCGATGTCCGCGGCGGGCACGAGGAATTCGCGCCCCAGCTTGCGCACCAGGAAGCGTTCGGGGCGCTCCAGCGCGTCCGTCGCGGGGCCGTCGTCCGGGGCGGACAACAGGCTGGCCTCGCCCTGCATCCGGCGCAGCAGCAGGCGGTAGCCTTCCATCGCCAGCACCATGCCGCCGTAGGTGCGCACGTCCTTCAGGTATTCGTAGCCGAACTCGCGCCACCACGGGCTGAAGTCGTAGCTGTCGCCGACGCTGGCGTAGGCCAGCTTGCGCAGCCCGACCATGCCGGCCACGTGCAGCGCCGACCAGGCCACGCTGGCCGCGAGATGCACCGGCAGCATGCGCCGCCAGTTGTCCAGGTGCAGCGGCCAGCGCCGCGTGAACCACGCCACCGCCGGCACCAGCGCCAGTGCGACGAGGCCGCTGCTGGTCTCCCAGACCGCGGGCTGCCAGGCCTCGAACGCGAGGTCGAGGCGGCTCACGTCCATGTTCACGGTGATGCTGTTGGCGACCGCCGCGACCAGGAACTGCACGATCCAGAAGCCGGGCTCGACCCAGGGCCTCCAGGGGCGGTAGCGCTCCCAGGCGCCGGGGTCGCGGGAAGCGGGCTGCGGGCTCGTCATCCGCGCATTGTCGCCGGAACGGCCGCGCGGCCCGCAACCGCTCGTCCCCGCGGCCCGCGATTCGTCCCCCGTTCCACGCCGCAGGTCACCCTGCGATGGCGACGGCTGCGGGAACGCGGCGGAATTGGCGCATCCCCGGAGGAACCGACCGCCATGCAACGCCGCCACGACATCGACGCCCTGCGCGCCCTCGCCTTCGCCCTGCTCATCCTCTACCACTGGGGCATGTTCTACGTCGCCGGGGACGACTGGGGCTGGCACGTGAAGAGCACCCACCTCGCCGGGTGGCTGCAGTTGCCGATGCTGGCGGTCAACCGCTGGCGGATGGACCTGGTCTTCCTGGTGTCCGGGCTCTCCGTGAACTTCCTGCTCCGCGGCAGCGGCATCGGTCGCTTCGTCGCCCGGCGCAGCTGGCGCCTGCTGCTGCCGCTGGCCTTCGGCATCCTGGTCGTGGTGCCGGTGCAGCCCTACGCCGAGGGCGTCTCGAACGGGCTGGTGCAGCCGGGCTTCCTGGCGTTCCTGGCCCGGTACTACACCGGCGCGCCCTGGCCGGAAGGCGCCTTCGCGGGATGGGAGCACGGGTTCACCTGGAACCACCTGTGGTACCTCGCCTACCTGTGGACCTATTCGCTGGCGCTGGTGGCCCTGCTGCCGTTGTTGCGCAGCGCCGCGGGGCAGCGCCTGCGCGGCGCGTTCCTCGCCCTGCGCGGGCCCTGGCTCGTGCTGCTGCCGGCCCTGCCGCTGGCGCTGGCGACCGTGTTGCTGCAGCCGCATTTCCCGGACACGGGCGACCTGGTCCACGACTGGTACCGCCACGCGGTCTACTTCACCGCCTTCCTCTACGGCTACTGGATCGGCACCGACGCGGGCTTCTGGGACGAACTCGCGCGGCTGCGCCGGCGCACGCTCGCGTTCGCGGCGGGCCTGTTCGCGGTGTATTTCGCCTTCGTCGCGTTCGCGCCCGACGCCGTCCCGGCCTGGCTGGAGCGCAGTGTGTGGCTGCTGCGCAACCTGTACGTCTGGTCGGCGCTGTGCGCGATCCTCGGCTTTGCGCGCGTCCACCTCGACCGGCCCTGGCCGTGGCTGCACTGGGCGAACGAATCGGTCTATCCGTGGTACGTGCTGCACCAGAGCCTGATCGTGCTGATCGGTTTCCTGCTGCTGCCACTGGGCCTGGGCCCGGTGCTCGAACCCGCGCTGGTGCTGCTGGGGACGGTCGCGGGATGCTGGCTGCTCAACGACCTGCTGATCCGCCGGAGCGCACTGCTGCGGCCGCTGTTCGGGCTGAAGGGCAAGCGGCGCGCACCAGCGCCGGTGGCCGCGGCGGCGCACGCCGCGCGCGAAAGGCCCTTCCTCGAAGGCTAGGCGAGCCGCGCCAGCGGCTGGCGCCAGAAGCGCCAGCGCTGGCGGCGTGCCAGGCGGACGCCGGCGCCGTCGGCGAAATCCAGCAGCAATGCGTCGAGCGCCCCGGCATGGAGCGCATCCAGGGCCGGCCGAAGCCAGTCGTCCGCGAGGGCCCCGGCGTCCCGCTCGCCGCGCAGGTCGAACAGCTCGCCCCGCCGTGAGCCGGGTTCGAAGCGCGCCGGCAGGGGCTCGTGCGCGATGCCGGCGCGGACTGCGAGCCCGCCCAGCAGCGCATCGCCGGAATGGACCGCACGGGCGGCCGTGCCGACATGCCCGGGCAGCGCGCCGCCGCCCCAGAACCAGAGCGAGTTCACCGGCGGCTTGCCGAGGGCGGCGCGCTGCGCGTTCCAGGGATGGTTGTGCAGGACGACCTGTGCTTCGGTCAGCAGCGTGCGCCAGCGGCGCAGGCCGGCAGCGCCGGCGGCCGGAAGCGCCGCGGCGGAATCGCCCACCAGCGCGTCGCCCAGGTCGGCGCCGAGCGCTTCGGACGGATCCGGGAACGCCGGAAGCGGCATGCCCGGCGCGATCCGCAGGTACCAGCGCGAGGGATCGGGCGCATCGATCGGCATGCCGGCATCGCCGAACAGGGGTCGCAACGCCGGCAGCAAGGCCTCCGCATCCGCGCGCGCGAGGCGCAGGCCCTCGCCCGATGCGAACAGGCGCGCGCCGTTGATGTCCGGGCGGATCCAGGCGGGATCGGCGCGCAGCCACTGCACGCCGGCCGCGTCGGCGTCGGGCGCGTCGATCGCGCGCGCCAGCGCCGCGACCGGCCAGCCGCGCGGGAACCATTCGAAGTGGCGCTGCACCTGCGGCCGTTCGCCCGCCTCGCCGGCGAAATGGTCCGCGCGCCCCAGCGCGCGCGCGATGTCGGCAGGCAGGCCGCGCCCCGCGAATGCCGCACGCGCCGGCAGCAGGAAGGTCGCGCCTGCGGACGCACCGTCCGCCGGACCGTCCCCGGCGGCAACCGTGCGTTCGCGCGGCACGGCGGTGCCCTCAGCCCTGGTAGCGGACCGAGACGATCTCGTACTCGCGCTGTCCCGCGGGCGCGTCGATGGTGATCGTGTCGCCCTCGTGCTTGCCGACCAGGGCGCGCGCCACCGGCGACGAGATCGCGATCAGGCCCTGCTTGATGTCGGCCTCGAGGTCGCCGACCAGCTGGTAGGTCTTCTCCTCGTCGTTCTCGACGTCGGCGAGGACGACGGTGGCGCCGAACACGACCTTGTCGCCCGCGTTGAGCGTGGCCACGTCGATCAGCTGCGCGTTGGAGAGCTCCGCCTCGAGCTGCTTGATCCGGCCCTCGATGAAGCCCTGCTGCTCGCGCGCGGCGTGGTACTCGGCGTT
>JBDZUW010000064.1:3896-12445 GCA_040255375.1 Luteimonas sp.
TCGGTGGTGTTGACGATGTAGGCGATCTCGCCGTTCTTGATCAGGTCGACGATGTGCGGCCGGCCTTCCAGCACCTTGTTGACCACCTCGCAGTCCAGGCCGTTGTCGCGCAGGTAGGCCGCGGTCCCGCGCGTGGCGACCAGGCTGCAGCCGCGGCGGATCAGGTCGCGCGCCACCGGCAGCAGCCGCGCCTTGTCGGGGTCGCGCACCGACAGGAACACCTTGCCGGTTTCCGGCGCGCGGATGTTGGCGGCCTCCTCGGCGCGCGCGAACGCCGCGCCGAAGGTCTTGCCGACGCCCATCACCTCGCCGGTGGAGCGCATCTCCGGGCCCAGGATCGGGTCCACGCCCTGGAACTTGGCGAACGGGAAGATCGCTTCCTTGACCGAGTAGTAGCCGGGCACGACCTCCTTCGTCGCGCCCTGCCGCGCCAGCGACATGCCGGCCATGCAGCGCGCGGCGATCGCGGCCAGCGGCACGCCGGTGGCCTTCGACACGAACGGCACGGTGCGCGAGGCGCGCGGGTTCACTTCCAGCAGGAAAATCGTGGCCTCGCCGCCCTCGTCCACCTGCACGGCGAACTGGGTGTTCATCAGGCCGACCACGTCCAGCGCGCGCGCCAGCGCGACCACCTGCTCGCGCAGGCGGTCCTGCACCTCGCGCGTCAGCGAGTACGGCGGCAGCGAGCACGAGGAGTCGCCCGAATGCACGCCGGCCTCCTCGATGTGCTCCATCACGCCGCCGATCAGCACCTGGCCGTCGCGGTCGGCGATGACGTCGACGTCGACCTCGACCGCGTGGTCGAGGAAGCGGTCGAGCAGCACCGGCGAATCGTTCGACACCTTCACCGCTTCGCGGATGTAGCGCGACAGGTCGGCGTCGGAATGCACCACTTCCATCGCGCGGCCGCCGAGCACGTAGCTCGGGCGCACCACCAGCGGATAGCCGATCTCGCGCGCCAGCACCAGCGCCTCGTCGGGGCTGCGCGCGGTGCGGTTCGGCGGCTGCAGCAGGCCGAGGTCGGACACGAGCTTCTGGAAGCGCTCGCGGTCCTCGGCCAGGTCGATCGACTCGGGAGAGGTGCCGATCACCGGCACGCCGTTGGCCTCGAGCGCGCGCGCCAGCTTCAGCGGCGTCTGCCCGCCGTACTGCACGATCACGCCCTCGGGCTTCTCCAGCTCGACGATCTCCAGCACGTCCTCGAGGGTCAGCGGCTCGAAGTACAGGCGGTCGGAGGTGTCGTAGTCGGTCGACACCGTCTCCGGGTTGCAGTTGACCATGATGGTCTCGAACCCGTCCTCGCGCAGCGCCAGCGCGGCGTGCACGCAGCAGTAGTCGAACTCGATGCCCTGGCCGATGCGGTTCGGGCCGCCGCCGAGCACCATGATCTTGCGGCGGTCGGTCGGTTGCGCCTCGCACTCGTCCTCGTAGGTCGAGTACATGTAGGCGGTGGTGGTGGCGAACTCGGCGGCGCAGGAGTCCACCCGCTTGTAGACCGGGCGCACGCCGAAGGCCTTGCGCAGCGCGCGCAGCGCCGATTCGTCGGTGCCCGCCAGCGCGGCCAGGCGCGCATCGGAGAAGCCGGCGCGCTTGAGCCCGCGCAGGCGCTTCGCGTCGAGGCCATCGAGGCCGCCCGCGGCCACGCCAGACTCCATCGCCACCAGGTCCTCGATCTGGTCCAGGAACCACGGATCGACGAAGGACAGCGCGTGCACGTCGTCCACCGACATGCCGGCGCGGAACGCATCGGCGATGTGGAAGATGCGCTCCGGTCCCGGCTCCTTGAGCTCGCGGCGCAGCGTGGCGAGGTCGTCGTCGCTGCCGAGGTCGAGGCCGGTCGGATCGAGGCCGCTCTTGCCGGTCTCCAGGCCGCGCAGCGCCTTCTGCAGCGACTCCTGGAACGTCCGGCCGATCGCCATCACCTCGCCCACCGACTTCATCTGCGTGGTCAGGCGCGCGTCGGCGGCGGGGAACTTCTCGAACGCGAAGCGCGGGATCTTGGTGACGACGTAGTCGATGCTCGGCTCGAACGACGCCGGGGTCAGGCCGCCGGTGATCTCGTTCTTCAGCTCGTCGAGCGTGTAGCCGACCGCCAGCTTGGCCGCGACCTTGGCGATCGGGAAGCCGGTGGCCTTCGACGCCAGCGCCGAGGAACGCGACACCCGCGGGTTCATCTCGATCACGACGACGCGGCCGTCGCGGGCGTTGATGCCGAACTGCACGTTCGAGCCGCCGGTGTCCACGCCGATCTTGCGCAGCACCGCGATCGAGGCGTCGCGCAGGCGCTGGTATTCCTTGTCGGTGAGGGTCAGGGCCGGGGCGACGGTGATCGAGTCGCCGGTGTGCACGCCCATCGGGTCGAAGTTCTCGATCGAGCAGACGATGATGCAGTTGTCCGCCGTGTCGCGGACCACCTCCATCTCGAACTCCTTCCAGCCGAGCACCGATTCCTCGATCAGCACCTCGTGCGTCGGCGACAGCTCGAGGCCGCGCTTGACGATCTCCTCGAACTCCTCGCGGTTGTAGGCGATGCCGCCGCCGGTGCCGCCGAGGGTGAAGCTCGGGCGGATGATGGTCGGGAAGCCGACGTCGGCCTGGATCGCCAGCGCCTGCTCGTAGCTGCGCGCGACCTCGGACTTCGGGCTGTCGAGGCCGATCTCCGACATCGCCTGCTTGAACAGCTCGCGGTCCTCGGCCATGCGGATCGCGTCGCGCGAGGCGCCGATCAGCTCGACGCCGTACTTCTCCAGCACGCCGTGGTCGGCAAGATCCAGCGCGCAGTTCAGCGCGGTCTGGCCGCCCATCGTCGGCAGCAGCGCGTCCGGGCGCTCCTTGGCGATGATCTTCTCGACCGAGGCGCGGTTGATCGGCTCGATGTAGACCGCGTCGGCCATGCCCGGGTCGGTCATGATCGTCGCGGGGTTGCTGTTCACCAGCACGACGCGGTAGCCCTCGTCGCGCAGCGCCTTGCAGGCCTGCGCGCCGGAGTAGTCGAACTCGCAGGCCTGGCCGATCACGATCGGGCCGGCGCCGATGATCAGGACGGTCTTGATGTCTGTGCGCTTCGGCATGTCAGTGCGCTCCTGCGGGCTTGTGGAGTGCGCGCCCGTCGAGCATCGACGCCACGAAGCGGTCGAAGAGATAGGAAACGTCGTGCGGCCCCGGGCTCGCTTCCGGATGCCCCTGGAAGCTGAAGGCCGGCGCGTCGGTGAGCGCGATGCCCTGGTTGGAGCCGTCGAACAGCGAACGGTGGGTCACGCGCACGTTCGCCGGCAGCGTCGCCTCGTCCACCGCGAAGCCGTGGTTCTGGCTGGTGATCAGCACGCGGCCGCTGTCGAGGTCGATCACCGGGTGGTTGGCGCCGTGGTGGCCGAACTTCATCTTCACGGTCTGCGCGCCCAGGGCAAGGCCGAGGATCTGGTGGCCGAGGCAGATGCCGTACAGCGGCAGTTTGCGCGCGACGAACTCGCGGGTCGCGGCGATCGCGTAGTCGCAGGGCGCCGGATCGCCGGGGCCGTTGCCGAGGAAGACGCCGTCGGGCTGCAGCGCGAACACCTCCGACGCGGGCGTCTGCGCCGGCACCACGGTGAGGTCGCAGCCGCGCTCGGCGAGCATGCGCAGGATGTTGGTCTTGACGCCGAAGTCGTAGGCGACGACACGGAACTTCCCGCCGCCCGCGGCGAACGCGTTGCGGTCGAGGTCGAGGCGGCCCTCGTTCCAGCGGTACGGCTCGCGCACGCAGACTTCCTTCGCCAGGTCCATGCCCTTGAGGCCGGGGAACTTGCGCGCCGCCTCGATCGCGGCGTCGACGTCGATGGCGTCGCCGGCGGCGAGCGCGCCGTTCTGCGCGCCGCGGTCGCGCAGCAGGCGCGTAAGCTTGCGGGTGTCGATGCCGCTGATCGCGACCACGCCGCGCTGGCGCAGCCATTCCGGCAGCGCAATGGCGCTGCGCCAGTTCGACGGCCGCCGCGGCACGTCGCGGACGATCAGGCCGGCCGCCCAGGCCTGCCTCGACTCGTCGTCGGCGGGGTTGCAGCCGGTGTTGCCGACGTGCGGGACGGTGAGCGTCACGAGCTGGCGGGCGTAGGACGGATCGGTGACGATCTCCTGGTAGCCGGTCATGGCGGTGTTGAACACCACCTCGCCGACCGCGAGGCCGGGCGCGCCGACGGAATCGCCCTCGAACACGGTGCCGTCTTCGAGCGCGAGGATTGCGGGCTGGGTCACGGGGGGATTCGCCTACGTCGAGTTGCAGGAAACCGCCGGCACGGTGCGGAACCGTCCGGAGGCAGGGGTGTCAGGCGAGCGGGAATGATACCCGGAAGCCCCGTCCGGCGCCAGCGTTACAGCAGGTCCACCATCCGGTACTGGCCGGGCGCGCGGCCGGCGAGCCACGCCGCCGCGTGAAGGGCGCCGCGCGCGAACACGTCGCGGTTCATCGCGCGATGGATGAATTCGAGGCGCTCGCCGGCGCCCGTGAACTGCACGGTGTGCTCGCCGACGATGTCGCCGGCGCGCAGCGATGCGTAGCGCGGATCGGCGCCGCCGACCGCCGCCGCTTCGCCCAGCGACAACGCGGTGCCGGATGGCGCATCGCGCTTGCCGGCGTGGTGCGCCTCGACGATGTCGCAATCCCAGCCGGGCAAGGCGCGCGCCGCGCGCGCGACCGCGTCGGCGAGTACCGCGACGCCGAGGCTGAAGTTGGACGCCCACAGCGTCGGGACGACCCGCGCGGCCTCTTCCAGCGCGATGCGCTGCGCTTCGTAGAGGCCGGTGGTGCCGGAAACGAAGGCGGACCTGCGCGCGACGCAAGCCGACAGGATCGCGTCGAACGCTTCCGGCAGGCTGAAATCCACCGCGACGTCGAACGCCGGCACGCCGTTCAGTTCGGCCGCCGCGAATTGCGGAACGCCGTCGACCACGCGCTGCCGCGGCCTGCGCGACACCGCTCCGACCACCTCGAAGCGCTCGGGCGCCTCGGCGCACAGGCGCAGCAACGCCTGGCCCATGCGGCCGGAGGCGCCGTGGATCAGCAGGCGGATGGGGGCGTCCATGGCGGAAGCATAGCCGCCCCGCGGGCGGTCAGGAGACCATGCGGTCCCAGAAGCCCTTCACGCCGTCCAGGAAGGTGCTGGACTTCGGCGAATGGCGGCGCGCGCCCTCGCCCACGAAGGTCGCCTCGAACTTCTCCAGCAGCTCGCGCTGTTCGTTGGTCAGGTTGACCGGCGTCTCGACCACCGCCTTGCAGTACAGGTCGCCCGGATGGCGGCTGCGCACGGAGCGCACGCCCTTCTCGCGCAGGCGGAACACCCTGCCCGTCTGGGTCTCGGCCGGGATCCGCAGTTCCACCTCGCCCTCCAGCGTCGGCACGCGGATCGTGTCGCCCAGCGCCGCCTGCGAAATGCGGATCGGCACCTCGCAGTGGAGGTCGTCGCCGTCGCGCTCGAAGATCTCGTGCGGACGCACCCGCACTTCCACGAACAGGTCGCCCGGCGGGGTGCCCGGCGGCCCGGCCTCGCCCTCACCGGCCAGCCGGATGCGGTCGCCGCTGTCGACGCCGGCGGGGATCTTCACCGCCAGGACCTTCTCTTCCTCGACGCGGCCCGCGCCATGGCAGGTCTTGCACGGGTTGGCGATGGTCTGGCCGCGCCCGCCGCAGTGCGGGCACGGCTGCTGCATGGTGAAGATGCCGCGCTGCATGCGCACCTGGCCGCGGCCATGGCAGGTCGCGCAGGTCTCGATCTTCCCGTCCTCCGAACCGCTGCCCTTGCAGGGCTCGCAGGGCGCGAGCGTCGGCACTTCGATGTGCTTCTCGACGCCGGCGACCGCCTCCTCGAGATCGAGCTCCATCACGTAGCCGATGTCCGCGCCGCGGCGCGGACCGCGCGCGGCCCCGCCACCGAAGATGTTGCCGAAGATGTCCCCGAAGATGTCGCCCATGTCGGCGTAGCCCGGCCCGCCGCCGGCGCCGCCGCCCATGCCGTGCTCGAACGCGGCGTGGCCGTGCGCGTCGTACGCGCGGCGCTTCCCGGCGTCGGAAAGCACCTCGTACGCTTCCTTGCACTCCTTGAACGCCGCTTCCGCGGCCTTGTCGCCGGGATTGCGGTCAGGGTGGTGCTTCATCGCGCAGCGACGGTAAGCCTTCTTCAGCTCCTCGTCGGTCGCGGTGCGGGCGACGCCCAGGACTTCGTAGTAATCGCGCTTCATTCGTCGTGAGCGCCGCTGCGCGGCTTGTCAGCGGGCAGCTTCGCTGCCCTTGTGAGGGGGTGAGAAACGTCGTTCGCGCGGATCAGCGCGGCAAGACGGGCAAAAAGGCTCTCGACTCTTACGAGGACCTGGCTGGAATCGCAGAATCCGAGGTCGGACGCCAGGCGGAGCTGGGTGTCCAGCTCCGACAACGATCCGCGCGCGATAAACAGGAAGCGAAGCATTTCCTTGGTACTTCCCCTTGCACACCCTTCGGCGATATTGGATGGAACACTGACTGCGGCCCGCCTGAGTTGTGCCGTCAGGCCAAACCGCTCGTCCGGTGGAAACGCACCGGTCAGCGAATACACCGCACGAGCGACCTCCATGGCCTCCTGCCAGGCCATCAATCCGTGATGCGGCCGCGCCATTCCCTGGCTCCTCCGGAAACGGGCCGGCATCCGCCGGCCCGCAAATTCCCTGAGCTCCACCCTCACGGGCTGAGCTTCATCCTTACTGCTTCTGGCCGTCGTCCTTGACCTCGGTGAACTCGGCATCGACGACGTCGTCGTTGCGCGGGGCACCGCCGGCGCCGCCGGACTGTGCGCCGCCCGCCTCGGCGCCGCCCTGCGCGGCGGCCGCGGCCGCGGCGAACAGCGCTTGGCCGGCCTCCTCGAGCGCCTTCGACTTGGCCTCGATCTGCGCCTTGTCGTCGCTCTTGATCGCGGCCTCGACCTCGGCGATGGCCGCCTCGGCGCGGCCGATCACGTCGCCCGGCACCTTGTCGCCATTGTCCTTGATCGCGCTGCGCGTGGCATGCACCAGCGCATCGGCCTGGTTGCGCGCCTGCACCAGCTCGTGGAACTTCGCGTCCTCCTCGCGGTGCGCCTCGGCGTCCTGCACCATCCGCTGGATCTCTTCGTCCGACAGGCCCGAGCCGGCCTTGATCTCGACCTTCTGCTCCTTGCCGGTCTTCTTGTCCTTGGCCGACACGTGCAGGATGCCGTTGGCGTCGATGTCGAACGACACCTCCACCTGCGGCATGCCGCGCGGCGCGGGCTCGATGCCGGACAGGTCGAAGCGGGCCAGCGACTTGTTGTAGCGGGCCTGCTCGCGCTCGCCCTGCAGCACGTGCACGGTCACCGCGGACTGGTTGTCCTCGGCCGTGGAGAACGTCTGCGACGCCTTGGTCGGGATGGTGGTGTTCTTCTCGATGATCTTGGTCATCACGCCGCCGAGGGTCTCGATGCCGAGCGACAGCGGGGTGACGTCGAGCAGCAGCACGTCCTTGACGTCGCCGGCGAGCACGCCGCCCTGGATCGCGGCGCCGATCGCCACCGCTTCGTCCGGGTTGACGTCCTTGCGCGGCTCCTTGCCGAAGAACTCGCCGACCGCCTGCTGCACCTTCGGCATGCGGGTCTGGCCGCCGACGAGGATCACCTCGGTGACGTCGGACGCGCGCAGGCCGGCATCGTTCAGCGCGATGCGGCAGGGCTCGATGGTCTTGCGCACCAGGTCCTCCACCAGCGCCTCGAGCTTGGCCCGGGTCAGCTTGATGTTGAGGTGCTTCGGGCCGCTCGCGTCGGCGGTGACGTACGGCAGGTTCACTTCGGTCTGCTGCGCGCTCGACAGCTCGATCTTCGCGCGCTCCGCGGCGTCCTTCAGGCGCTGCAGGGCGAGCGGATCCTTGCGCAGGTCGATGCCCTGGTCCTTCTGGAACTCCTCGACGAGGTAGTCGATGACGCGCTTGTCGAAGTCCTCGCCGCCGAGGAAGGTGTCGCCGTTGGTGGACAGCACCTCGACCTGCATCTCGCCGTCCACCGACGCGATCTCGATGATCGAGACGTCGAAGGTGCCGCCGCCGAGGTCGTAGACCGCGACCTTGCGGTCGCCGCCCTTCTTGTCCATGCCGTAGGCCAGCGCGGCCGCGGTCGGCTCGTTGATGATGCGCTTGACGTCGAGGCCGGCGATGCGGCCGGCGTCCTTGGTCGCCTGGCGCTGCGAATCGTTGAAGTACGCGGGCACCGTGATCACCGCCTCGGTGACCGTCTCGCCGAGGTAGGCCTCGGCCGTCTTCTTCATCTTCTCGAGCACCTTCGCCGAGACTTCCTGCGGCGCCAGCTTCTTGCCGTCGGCCAGCGCCACCCAGGCGTCGCCGTTGTCGTGCTGGGTGATGGCGTACGGCACCAGGCCGAGGTCCTTCTGCACCTCGGCGTCGGTGAACTTGCGGCCGATCAGGCGCTTCACCGCGTAGAAGGTGTTCTTGGGATTGGTGACCGCCTGGCGCTTGGCCGAGGCGCCGACCAGGACTTCGCCGTCCTTGGTCCAGGCGACGATGGACGGCGTGGTGCGGTCGCCCTCGC
>JBDZUW010000171.1:0-2436 GCA_040255375.1 Luteimonas sp.
GAGATCGGCGGCAACGAGCGCTACGTGTCGGTGTCGCGGGCGGAGTTCAAGCGGATCATGCGCGGGGAAGCGGGGATCGAGCCGCTGCAGGCGCCGCTGCTGTAGCGGTCGCGATCGCGCGCTGCCGCTGCGGTTGCCGCCGCGGTCAGTGGCAGCCGGCACCGATCGCCGCCACCTCGCGCTCCACCGCGCTGCCTTCCGGCAGCGCATTGCGCACTTCGGCGGCGACGACCCGCAGCGTGGCCCGCGCGCGTTCGCGTTCCGCGCCCTTGCAGCGCAGCGACGCCGCGCTGGCCGATGCGAGCCATGCCACCCGGCGCACGCCGAGTTCGCGCGGCGAACGGATGGCGGCCAGCGCGTCCAGCGTCGCCAGCGCGTCCCGATCCCCACGCGCGGCCTGGTGGCGCGCGAGCGCGAGGCGCGCGCGCAGCGCGAGGGGATGGTCGCGGCCGAACGCCGCGCGCGCGACCCGCTCGCCGGCCTGCAGCTCCGCCAGCGCCCGCGCATCGTTGCCGAGCGCGGAATCCACCTGGCCGAGCATCGTGTCGATCTCCGCGACGCGCGGGGTGCCCTCGCCGAAGGCCGCGACGCGGATCGCGCGCGCGGCCTGCAACCGCGACAGCGCCTCGGCGTCGCGGCCGGTGCCGTGCAGGACGATCGCTTCGTGCGACAGCAGCTCGGCCGTGGCCGGCGACTTGCCCTGGTCGCGCAAGCGTTCGCGCGCGGCGCGCAGGTGGGCGAGCGCCTCGTCGGCCTGGCCGCGTTCCCACGCGACGCGCGCCAGGCCGTCCTCGTCGTCGGCCACGTCGGGATGCCCGGGGCCGGCATGCGCCGCGGTCCAGGCGCGGGTCGTCCGCAGCGCCTGCTCGGCTTCACCGTAGCGGCCGATGTCCACCTCGATGCTGGCCAGCGCGCGGCGCGCGGCCACGGTCGCCGGGTGGCCGTCGCCGTGCAGCTCGCGCGCGAGCGCCAGCGCGCTTCCGCAATCGCGCTCGGCGCCGACCGTGTCGCCGAGGCTGCGCTGCGCCAGGCACATGTCGCGCAGCAGGCCCACCGCCAGCGGATGGCGCGCGCCGACGTTGGCGCGCAGCTGGCGCAGCGCGGCGCGGTAGTCGTCGCGCGCCTCCGCGAACTGTCCCGCGTCGGCGCGCAGGCCGGCGAGGTCGGACAGGCTCTGCACGGTGCCGGCGGCATCGCCGATGACGTCGCGGCGCAGCGCGAGCGCGCGCTGGAACAGCGGGCGCGCGACGTCGACCTGGCCGGCGGCGCGGCGGCACAGGCCGAGCTGCGACCAGTACTCCGCGACCTGGACCGGCAGCTGCCGCTGCTCGCGCTGGGCCAGCTTGCCCAGCGGCGACGTCGCCGCGATGCAGGCATCGGGAGCGCCCACCGCCAGTTGCGCGCGGCCGCGCTCGGTGGCCGATTCCAGGCGCAGGCTCGAAGGCGCGTCGCCGCCCAGGGCCGCCACCAGCGCCGACTGCTGCTGCAGCAGCGCGAGCGCGGGCCGGTAGTCGCCCATGCCCAGCCGCAGCCGCGCGACGACGCCGATGAGCTCCGCCCGCGCGATCGGCTGGTGCACGAGCTCACGCTCGCCGCGCTGCAGGCCGGCGTCGAGCAGCCCGCGTACGTCCAGGGGCGCGTCGCCCCCGCCGCTGCCGCCGCCGTTGCCGGCACGCTCGAAGAGCCCGATCACGAAATCCTGCAGCGCCTGCGCGCGGCTGGCCTCGCGCACCGCCTGTCGCGCCTGCCAGGCGATCAGCACGAACGAAGCCGAGAGCGCGAGCGCCACCAGCAGCGTCGCGGTGAGCACCCAGCGATGGCGCGTGACGTATTTGCCGACGCGATAGCCGATGTTCTGCGGGCGCGCGAGCACCGGCTTGCCGGCGCGGTAGCGCGCGATGTCCAGCGCCAGCGCCTCGACCGAGGCGTAGCGTTGCTCGGGGCGCTTGGCCAGCGCCTTGAGCACGATGTTGTCGAGGTCGCCCGCCAGCGTGCGCCCGAGGCGGCGCCGCAGCGCGCGTTCGCGCACCGATTCGTCGGCGCGGCCGCCGGCGCGCAGCAGCGCGTGCGAGGGCCGCGTCGGTTCGCCGGCGACGATCTCCTCCTCGAACGCCGCATCGGTGCCGCGCTTCGGCGCGTACGGGCGGCAGCCGGTCAGCAGCTCATGCAGCACCACGCCGAGCGCGTACACGTCGGTCATCGTCGTGACCGGCTCGCCGCGCACCTGCTCGGGCGCCGCGTAGTGCAGGGTGAACGCGCGCAGCCCGGTGCCGGTGCCGGGGTGCTCCGGCGCCAGGTCCGCGGTGTCGAGCAGCTTGGCGATGCCGAAGTCGAGCAGCCGCACTTCCTCGTGCGGCGTCACCAGGATGTTCGACGGCTTGAGGTCGCGGTGCACGATCAGGTTGGCGTGCGCGTGGCTGACCGCGTCGCAGGTCT
>JBDZUW010000065.1:0-12063 GCA_040255375.1 Luteimonas sp.
GGTTAGAGCACTTGACTGTTAATCAGGGGGTCGTTGGTTCGAGTCCAACTTCGGGCGCCATCTTTCAAGCGTGACCAGCGGAAGCTCGCAGCGATGCGGGCTTTTTTCGTTTCCGGGAACCGGATCGCGCGCCCGCGGGCGTGACCTTCGACACCCCCTGCTCCCGGCGGCACGGGCTAGAGTCGCCGGACGCCTCCGGCCAGGAGGCCGCCGTGCCGGGTCCCGGTGCGGAACCCGATCCCTTCCGGAGCCTTTCGTGAGCACCAGACCGCAAGTCCTTGCGTTGACCGTCGCCATCGCCGCCGCCCTCGTCGGCTGCAAGCAGCAGGAAGCAGCGGCGCCCGCCGCCGACGCCGCGAAGACGCCCGCGCCCGTCGCCGCCGAACTGCCGCCGACGGCCGCGTTCTCCATCGCGGACCTCGACACCGGCAAGAACGTGTGCGACGACCTGTCCGCGTTCGTGAACGACAAGTGGCTCGCCGCCCACCCGGTGCCGTCGGATCGCACCACCTGGGGCAGCTTCGAGATGCTCGACGAGCGCTCCGAGGCGGCCAGCAGGAACATCGCCGAGGCTGCGGCCGCGGACAAGAACGCGTCGGGCGTGGCGAAGCTGGTCGGCGACTTCTACGCCACCGGCCTCGACGAAGCCGCGATCAACGCGGCCGGCCTGACGCCGGTCCAGCCGATGCTCGACCGCATCGACGCGATCAAGACGCCCGCGGACGTGGCGCAGTACCTGCGCGACGAGTTCGCGGCCGGCCGCGGCGAGGTCTTCAACTTCTTCGGCGAGGCGGATTTCAAGGACTCCTCGACGGTGATCGGCTACGCCTACCAGGGCGGCCTGGCGCTGCCCGAGAAGGCGTACTACCTCGAGGACGGCAAGGACGGCGAATACAGGAAGATCCGCGAGGCCTATGTCGCCCACGTCAGCAAGCAGCTGCAGAACGCCGGCGTCGCCAAGGAGGCCGCGGACAAGCAGGCCGCCGACGTGCTCGCGTTCGAGACCCGGCTGGCGAAGGCGTCGATCTCTCGCATCGAGATGCGCGATCCGAAGAACCAGTACCACTTCGTGACCGTCGCCGACGCCGACAAGACGGCGAAGAACTTCCCGTGGGCGGAGTTCATGAAGTCGCAGGGCCTGTCGGTCGAGGGCTTCTCGCTGTCGCAGCCGAAGTTCTTCGCCGAGATGGACAAGATGATCGGCGACGTGCCGGTGGACCAGTGGCAGGCCTACCTGCGCATCAACGCCATCGACGGCATGGCGCCATACCTGGCCGACACCTTCGCGGACGAGCGCTTCGACTTCTTCAACAAGACGCTGCGCGGCCAGAAGGAACAGAAGCCGCGCTGGAAGCGCGTGCTCGACGCCACCGAGGGCAACGTCGGCGAGGCGCTGGGCCAGATGTACGTCAAGCAGTACTTCCCGGCCGAATCCAAGGCGGCGATGGAGAAGCTGGTCGACAACCTGCGCGCCTCGCTCAAGGCCCGCCTCGAGAAGCTCGACTGGATGAGCGACGAGACCAAGGCCAAGGCCGTCGAGAAGTGGAACAGCTTCATGCCCAAGATCGGCTACCCCGACAAGTGGCGCAGCTGGGACGGCCTGGCGACCTCGCGCGAGGGCTACGCGCAGAACGCGCTGGCCGCCGCGAAGTTCAACCGCGACTGGCAGTACGGCAAGATCGGGAAGCCCGTGGACCGCACCGAGTGGGGCATGACGCCGCAGACCGTCAACGCCTACTACAACCCGTCGATGAACGAGATCGTGTTCCCGGCGGCGATCCTGCAGCCGCCGTTCTTCGACCCGAAGGCCGACCCGGCGCTCAACTACGGCGGCATCGGCGCGGTCATCGGCCACGAGATGCTGCACGGCTACGACGACCAGGGCAGCCAGTTCGACGCCAAGGGCAACTTCGCCAACTGGTGGCAGGACGCGGACCGCAAGGGCTTCGAGGCGCGCACGAAGAAGCTGGTGCAGCAGTTCGACGATTACGTTTCGATCGACGGCCTGCACGTCAAGGGCCAGCTGACGCTGGGCGAGAACATCGCCGACCTCGGCGGCCTGACCGTGGCGTACGACGCGCTGCAGAAGGCCCTGGCCGACGCCGGCAAGTCGCCCGACGAGAAGATCGACGGCTACACCGAGGACCAGCGCTTCTTCCTCAACTGGGCGACGGTGTGGCGCCGCAACTTCAACCCCGAAGAGCTGAAGGTGCGCCTGAACACCGATCCGCACGCTCCCGCGAACTTCCGCGCGATCGGCGCGCCCTCGAACATGCCGGCGTTCGCGGCGGCGTTCCAGTGCAAGCCGGGCGACGCGATGGTGCGGGCGGACGACAAGCGCGTCGTCATCTGGTAACAGGGGCCATCCCGGCGCGCGCGGCGGAAAGCCGCGCGCGCCTTTTCTTTCCGAACATCCATTCCAGGGGAACACCGATGAACCGCAGCACGCTGAAGCCGGCGGCGCTCGCCGCCGCACTCGCCACCACCCTCGCCCTCGGCGCCTGCAAGCAGGACGCCACGCCCGCCGCCGACGCCGGCAAGGCCGCGCCCGCCAAGACCGCCTACGCGCTCGACGAGTCGAAGCTGCCGCCGGTCATCCGCTTCCAGGCCTCCGACCTCGACGCCAGTGGCAATGCCTGCAAGGACTTCGGCGCGTACGTCAACGGCAAGTGGCTCGCGGCGAACGAGATCCCCGGCGACCGCTCTTCGTGGGGCGCGTTCGACATGCTCGCCGAGCGTTCGCTCGCGGTGCGCCAGCAGCTCGCGGAACAGGCCGCGGCCCGCAAGGACGCGACCGGCGTGGACAAGATCGTCGGCGACTTCTACGCCACCGGCATGGACCAGGCGAAGATCGACGCGCAGGGCATCGCGCCGATGCAGGATCGCCTGGACGCGATCGCCGCGATCGCGGACCAGGCCGGCCTCGCCGACTACCTGCGCGCGTCGGCGGCGAAGGGCGAGAACGTCCTGTTCGACTTCGGCCCCGAGGCCGATTTCAAGAACTCGTCCATGAACATCGCCTACGCCACCCAGGGCGGCCTCGGCCTCCCGGACCGCGGCTACTACTTCGATGCCGACAAGAAGGACAAGCTCGAGGCCTACCGCAAGCACGTGGCGAAGGTGCTCGAGCTGTCCGGCGTCGCCGCCGCGGAAGCGGCGAAGCAGGCCGACGCGGTGGTCGCCTTCGAAACGCGCCTGGCGAAGGCCTCGAAGTCCAGCGAGGAACTCTCGCGCGACGTCTCGCTGTACTACAACCCGGTGTCGCCGGCCGACGCCGACAAGCTCACCCCGAATTTCCCGTGGACGAAGTTCTTCGAGTCGCAGGGCGTCGCGGTCCCGGCGATGTTCTCGCTGGCGATGCCCGCATTCCACCAGGAAGTCAGCGCGATGCTGGCAGCCGTGCCGCTGGACGACTGGAAGGCCTACCTGCGCTTCCATGCCGTCGACGAGGCCTCGCCGTTCCTGGCCGAAGCCTTCGCGCAGGAGAACTACGAGTTCTACGGCAAGGCGATGCGCGGCCAGAAGGAGCAGAAGGCGCGCTGGAAGCGCGTACTCGGCGCGATCGAGAGCAACGCCGGCGAGGCCTTCGGCCAGATCTACGTGGATGTCGCCTTCCCCGCCGACTCCAAGGCGCGCATGGAAAAACTGGTGGACAACTTGCGCACCGCGCTCAAGGCCCGCATCCAGAAGCTCGACTGGATGAGCGACGAGACCAAGGCCAAGGCGATCGCCAAGTGGGAAAGCTTCACCCCGAAGATCGGCTACCCCGACAAGTGGCGCGACTGGTCGGGCCTGTCGACTTCGCGCGACAGCTACATCGGCAACGTGCTGGCCGCGAACGCCTTCAACTACAAGTGGCAGCTCGGCAAGATCGGCAAGCCGGTGGACAAGACCGAGTGGACGATGAGCCCGCAGACGGTCAATGCCTACTACAACCCGCTGCAGAACGAGATCGTGTTCCCGGCGGCGATCCTGCAGCCGCCGTTCTTCGACCCGAAGGCCGACGACCCGCTCAACTACGGCGGCATCGGCGCGGTGATCGGCCACGAGATGACCCACGGCTACGACGACCAGGGCAGCCGCTTCGGGCCCACCGGCAACTTCGAGAACTGGTGGACCGACGCGGACGCCAAGGGCTTCGCTTCCCGCACCGACAAGCTGGTGGAGCAGTTCAGCGGCTACGAGGCGCTGCCGGGCCTGAAGGTCAACGGCAAGCTGACCCTGGGCGAGAACATCGCGGACCTGGGCGGCCTGGCCACCGCCTACGATGCGATGAAGATGGCGACGGACGGCACGCCGGACCCGATGATCGACGGGCTGAGCCGCGACCAGCGCTTCTTCATCAACTGGGAGACGGTGTGGCGCGACAAGATGGCGCCCGACTACCTGAAGGTGATCGTGAACACCAACCCGCACGCGCCCGGCGAGTTCCGCGCGATCGGCGCGCCCTCGAACCTGCCGGCGTTCGCGGCGGCGTTCCAGTGCAAGGCCGGCGACCCGATGGTGCGCGCGGACGACAAGCGCGTCGTGATCTGGTAGGCGTCGCGACCTCGAAGCGGTGCATGGAAGGCCCGGCTCGCGCCGGGCCTTTCCTTTTGCGCGAAACGCGCCACCGTTCACGGAAGGCGCGCCACCCGTTGCTACACTCGCCCGGCCCTTCCAACGGACGTCCAGGAATGCCGAAACTGCGTGCGCTCGCGCTCTCGATCGGATTCGCCGCCGCGACGGCGCTGCTCGCATCCCCGCAGGCCGGCGCCGCGAAGAAGAAGGCCGCGCCGAAGAAGTCCGCGATCGCGCCCGCCTGCCAGGATTTCTACGGCCAGGCCAACGCCGACTGGCTGAAGGCGAACCTGCTGGTTTCCGGCACCGGCATGCAGTCGGCGTTCGCGCAGCTCGCGCAGCGCGCGCACCAGCAGCAGGTCGACCTGCTCGACGAGGACATGCGCAGCGCGCAGGGCGGCGTCGCCAAGCTGCTCGGCGACTTCTGGGCGAGCGGGCTCGACGAGGCCGCGGTCGAGCGCGATGGCGCCGGTCCGATCGCGCCGCTGCTGTCGCGCATCGACTCGATCCGGCGCACGAAGGACGTGCCGGCCGCGATCGCGGCGCTGCACCAGGTCGGCATCCCGGTCCTGTTCAACTTCGGGCCGGACGTGGACCTGGACGACCTCGACCGCCACCTCGGCTACTTCAGCCAGGGCGGGCTGGGGCTGCCCGATCCCGCCTATTACACGCGCACGGACGCGGACGCGAAGGCGCTGTTCGACCGCTACCGCGACTACGTCGGCAAGCTGCTCACCCTCGCCGGCAGCAAGCCGCAGCAGCTGCAGGCCGACGTGCAGGCCGTGATCGACCTCGAAACCCGCATCGCCCAGGCGTCGCGTCCGCTCACCCTGCTCCGCGACCCGCGCGCGAACTATGCGCCGCTGGCCGTGGCCGGCCTGGACAAGCAGTTCCGCAACCTGCAGCTGCAGGCCTTCCTGCAGGCGCAGGGCGTGGCCGACGACAGCGTCTCGCTCGCCGACCCGCGCCTGTTCGCCCAGCTCGACACGCTCGTCGCCGGCCTGAAGCCGGCGCAGTGGAAGGCCTACCTGCGCTACCAGGTGGCCGCGGCGATGGCGCCGTACCTGTCGAAGGCCTGGCGCGACGTCGACTTCGCCTTCCGCGGCACCGTGCTGCGCGGCGAGACCGCGCCGCCGGCGCGGCGCGAACAGGTGCTGGCGGCGATGAACCTCGCGGCCGGCCCGATGCTCGGCCACGAGTACGCCGCGCGCTACCTGCCGGTGGAATCCCGCGCCCGCGCCCAGGAAATCGCCGTGCAGGTGCGCGACGCGCTCGGCCGCGGCATCGAGCGCGCCGCCTGGATGTCGCCGGCGACGCGCGAGCAGGCGAAGGCCAAGCTCGCGCAACTCAAGATCGAAGTCGGCGTGCCCGCGCGCGACCTCGACTACACGGTGCAGCCGATGGGGCGCGGCAGCTTCGGCGGCAACATGCTCATCGCCTCCACCTGGCGCCATCGCGAGGAGATGAAGCGCATCGGCCGCGGCAACGCCGACCGGCGTTGGCCGGTGCTGCCGCAGCAGCCGGCGCTGGCCTACGATCCGGCCCAGAACCGCCTGATCGTCACCGCCGCGATGCTGCAGCCGCCGGTCCTCGACATGGCCCGCGAGGACGCCGCGAACTACGGCGCATTCGGCGCGCTCGTCGGGCACGAACTCACGCACGGCTTCGACGGTACGGGACGCAACATCGACGCGGCCGGCACCGTGCGCGACTGGTGGACGCCCGCCGACGCCACGGCGTGGGACGCGCTGCTCTCCGCGTTGTCCGTGCAGTACGGCGCCTACCCGTGGCCAGGCCTGTCCGGCACTTTCGTCGCCGGCGCCCAGACCCGCGAGGAGAACGCGGCCGACCTGGGCGGCGTCGAGCTCGCGCAGGACGCGCTGCTCGCCGCGCAGCCCGGCATCGCGCCCCAGGCGAAGCAGTGGTTCTACCAGGGCTGGGCGCGGCTGTGGCCGCAGCAGATGTCGGCGGACGTGGCGCAGCGCCTGGCCGCGACCGACGTGCACGCGCCCGGCCAGTGGCGCGCGAACGGCCCGCTGGCCAACGATCCTGGTTTCGGCGCGGCGTTCTCCTGCAAGCCCGGCACGCCGATGCAGCGCGCCGCGCCGCAGCAGCTCAAGGTCTGGCGGTAGTCAGCGGACGATGCGCGGGCGCCGCGGGCCGCCGCGGCCGAACGGCGGCTGCCCGCGCCAGTGGCGGATCAGCAGCCAGCCGAACAGCATGCCGCCCAGGTGCGCGAAGTGCGCCACGCCCGGCTGCAGGCCGGTGAAACCGAGCAGCAGCTCGATCGCGCCGTAGACGATCACCAGCGTGCGCGCCCGCATCGGGATCGGCGGGATCAGCAGCATCACGCGCTGGTTCGGGAACAGCATGCCGTAGGCCAGCAGCAGGCCGAACACGCCGCCCGACGCGCCGACGGTGGGGTATGCGCCGCCGCCCTGCGCCACCGCCCACGACCCCACCGCCAGCTGGCACAGGCCCGCGCCGACCACGCAGGCGAGGAAATAGGCGAGGAAGCGGCGCTGGCCCCAGGTGTACTCGAGCGGGGCACCGAACATCAGCAGCGCGAGCATGTTGAAGCCGACGTGCGCGAAGCTGCCGTGCAGGAACGCGTAGGTCACCAGCTGCCACGGCAGGAACGCCATCGACGGACCGAACGGATTCGCGTCGCCGCCCAGCGGCCAGAGCATGAACGCCGCGAACACGGCATCGCCCAGCAGCTGCTGCAGCAGGAACACGACGCCGTTCGCGATCAGCAGCGCCTTGGTGACGGGGGGGATATTCGAGAACATCGTGCGCCCATGATACCGGGCTGGCGTCAGCGCGGCGCCCAGACCTCGGCGTCCATGTCGAAACCGGCGGCGGGCGCCATCCGCACACGCCCCTTCACGACCGTCACGCCCTCCGCCTCCAGGCGCCGGGCCTGCTCGCGGTAGCCCTTCGATCCGGCGGGAAACGCGATCCGGCCGTCCGCGCGCAGCACGCGGTGCCATGGCAGGTGGGGGTCGGTATTGCCGCTGAGCACCTTCGCCGCCAGCCGCGCCCGGCCGGGAAGCCCCGCGCGGCGGGCCACCTCGCCGTAGGCCGCCACGCGGCCGCGCGGGATCGCCCGCACCGCCGCGAGGATGCGTTCCTCCGCCGAAGCGGCCGGCGTCAGGTCCACCCCATCCATTCGCACAGCTTGAGCATCGCGTAGGCGATGCCGCCGGCGGCGGGGATGGTCAGGATCCAGGCCCAGACGATGCGCTCGATCACCGTCAGCTTCAGCGCGCGCGGGTTCTTGGCGTAGCCCACGCCCATGATCGCGGTCGAGATGCTGTGCGTGGTCGAGACCGGCATGCCGAAGTGCGCGGCCAGGGTCAGGATCGTGGCCGACGCGCTTTCCGCGGCGAAGCCGTGGATCGGATGCAGCTTCACCATCTTGTGGCCCATCGTCTTGATGATGCGCCAGCCGCCCGCGGCGGTGCCGGCGGCCATCACCAGCGCGCAGGTCGCGATGATCCAGCTGTCGATGTCGGTCTCGCCGCCATCCGGATGCATGAAGGCCAGCCACGGCGGCAGCTGGTCGAGGGCGCCGGAGGCCTGCGCGGCGAAGATCGCCAGGGCGATGATGCCCATGGTCTTCTGCGCGTCGTTGGTGCCGTGGGCGAAGCCCATGTAGGCCGCCGACACCAGCTGCGCCTTGCCGAAGAACGCGTTCACCCAGCGCGGCCGCGCCAGCCGCGCCAGCGGGCCGCCGGCACGCGCCATCGCCGCGATGATCGCCCACAGCAGCACCATGATCAGCACGCCGAGCAGGAAGCCGGCGATCGGCGAGCTGATCATCGGCACGAAGACCTTCCACAGCAGGCCCTTGTTCTTGGTCCAGTCGCCGACGTTCTGCGACCAGATCAGGGCATTCCAGTTGTTGTGCGCCGCCGCCAGCGCCGCGCCGCACAGGCCGCCGATCAGCGCGTGCGAGGACGACGACGGCAGGCCGAGCCACCAGGTGATGAGGTTCCAGGTGATGCCGCCGCCGAGCGCGCACAGCAGCACCTGCGAGGTCACGGCCACCACGTCCGCGTCCACCAGCCCGGAGGAGATGGTCTTGGCGACCGCGGTGCCCATGAAGGCGCCGATCAGGTTCATCGTCGCCGCCAGGATCACCGCCTGCCCCGGCGACAGCACCTTGGTCGCGACCACGGTCGCGATCGAATTGGCGGTGTCGTGGAAGCCGTTGATGAACTCGAACAGCAGGGCGGCGACCACCACCACCAGCACTATGGTCAGCATCGCGGCGGCCCCGGGCTCAGCTGTTCTTCAGCGCGATTTCGTAGGCCACGACGCCCGCCTCGCGGCAGCGGTCGATGGCCTTCTCGAGGATCTCGAAGAATTCCTTCAGCAGGAACATCTCGCCGGCGTCGAGGCGCCCGGAGTAGATGTCCCGGTGCAGCTCGAGGATCAGGCGGTCCGCCTCGGTCTCGAGCACGCGCAGCTTGTCGTTGAGCTGCTTCATCGGCTCCAGCCGCAGGTGGCGCAGCTCCCGCACCATCTCGACCACCACCGCGGCGGCCTTTTCCAGCATGGCGGCGCGCGGCGCGAAGTCGATGCCCTCCAGGCGGTGCCTGGCCAGGGCGTAGCGGTCGGCGAAGCGCTCGACCTGCTTGGGGATCTTGTACAGGGCCGAGCCCAGCGCTTCGATGTCCTCGCGCTCGATCGGGGTGATGAAGCTGTCGACCAGGGCCTGGCTGATCTTGGCCGAGGCGTCGCGCTCGCGCTGGCGGGCCAGCTTGAAGGCGTCGAGCGACGGCTCGCGGCCCGGGGCCTTGAGCATGTCGTACAGGGCCACGGTGCTCGCATGGGCGGCGTCGGCCGCCTCGTCCAGCAGCGCGTAGAACTGCTTGCCCTGCCCGAAGATGGTCTGGAGGGAGAACATCGGCCTTGGTCCCGGTTGCGGAAGGATGACGAGGATATGGCCGGATTATGACGGTTCCGTGTCATGGCCGGGTCGCCGGGCCCGCCGGGGGCGGCTGCTATGATCCGGGCCGCCCGCCCTCCTCCCCGGAACCGCGCTTGCTGCAGCTCCTGGTCGTCCTCGTCCTGATCCTGTGCAACGGCTTCTTCGCCATGTCGGAGATGGCCGTCCTCACCTCGCGCAAGAGCCGCCTGCGGCAGCTGGCCGAGCGCAGCCGCCGCGCCCGCAAGGCCCTGTGGCTGGCCGAGCACCCCGAGGGGTTCCTGTCCGCGGTCCAGCTCTGGATCACCCTGCTCGGCCTGGTCGTGGGCTATTTCGGCGGCGAGTCGATGGGCGGGCAGCTGGCCCAGCCCCTGCACGACATCCCCTGGCTGGCGCCCTACGCCCACCAGATCGGCTTCGTCATCGGCTTCGTGGTGATGCTGTTCCTGTTCGGCCTGGTGGGCGAGCTGGTGCCCAAGCGCATCGGCACGCTGCGCCCCGAGGAGATCGCGATGGCGGTCGCCTACCCGATGGACTTCTTCGCCAAGCTCGCCAAGCCGCTGGTGGTGTTGCTGGCGGCCTGCACGCGGCTGACGATGCGCCTGCTCGGCCTGCACGACACCAGCGCGGGCGCCGTCACCGAGGAGGAGATCCGGATGCTGGTGGCCGAAGGCCACGAGCAGGGCGTGCTGGACGCCGACGAACGCAACATGATGCAGCGCGTGATGCGGCTGGGCGACCGCACCGCCGACAGCCTGATGACGCCGCGCGTGCGCATCGTCTGGCTCGATGCCGCCGCAAGCGTCGAGGAGAACCTCGCGGCGATGCGCGAGACCCCGTATTCGCGCTATCCGGTGTACCGCGGCAGCGACTCCGACGTACTCGGCGTGCTGGAGGTGAAGACGCTGCTGGACGGCCTGGAGCAGCGCAAGCCGGACCTGTTCGCCAGCCTGCGCCCGGCGGTGTACGTCTCCGAATCGACGCATGCCCTGAAGCTGCTCGAGATCTTCCGCGAGGAGCAGCAGTCGCTGGCCCTGGTGGTGGACGAGTACGGCGACGTCGCCGGCATGGTGACGCTCAACGACCTCATGGGCGCCGTCATCGGCCGCGTGCAGTCGGGCGAGGGCCACGACGCCGAAGCGCTGGTGGTCGAACGCGAGGACGGCTCGCTGCTGGTCGACGGTTCGCTGCCGGTGGACGACCTGCGGGAACTGCTCGGCGGCGGCGCCCTGCCGGAAGAGGACGAGCACGACTACCACACCGCCGCGGGCATGGTGATCGCGCGCTTCAGCCGCATCCCTAATGCGGGCGAGCATTTCCAATGGGCGGGCTGGCGCATCGAGGTCGTGGACCTGGACGGGCCGCGCATCGACAAGCTGCTCATGCAGCGACTCCCCGAGGCCGGAGGCGGCGGCGACGCCGATGAATGAGGGTCCCGGCGATGGACGCGACCGCGACGACGGCCGCAACCTGCGCGCCCTGCTCGATGCGCTGATCGTCGGCGATCCCGGCGAGACGCTGCGGCTGCGCGACCTGCTGGCGGGACTCGGGCGGCGCTCGTTCGGCATGCTGCTGTTCGTCGCGACGCTGCCCGCATTCATCCCGATCCCCATCGGCGGCGCGATCAGCGGCCCGCTGGTGGTCCTGATCGGCCTGCAGCTGCTCGCGGGGCGCCGCGAGCCGTGGCTGCCGCGGACGATCGGGGACCGCGGCCCGCACCGCCACGCACTCGCGCGTTTCGACCGGCTCGTCTCGCCCTGGCTGGCACGCCTGGAACGCGTGGTCAGGCCACGCCTGCCGGAACTGCTGCACCATCCCGCCTCCACGGCGCTGACGGGCCTGCTGCTGGTGATGCTCGGCCTGCTGCTGTCGCTGCCGATCCCGTTCACCAACTACCTGTTCGGCGCCTTGCTGCTGCTGTTCGCGCTGGCGATGCTCGAACGCGACGGCGCGCTGATGGCGGTCGCATGGATCGCCGGTGGCGCGTGCGTCGGCGTGCTGGGCCTGTTGTCCGGCCGCTTCATCGCGATGGCCGCCCACGGCATCGACCTGCTGCTGTAGCGCCAAAGAAAAACCCGGCCCAAGGGGACCGGGTGTTTCCGAATGCCGGAATGTCTCGTACCGGCCCTGCCTTGTGCCCGCGTGGCCTCCGTGCCGCGGCTTCCTGCCCGCGCATCCCTGCCCTGCTTCCATGCCGCAGGCCGGCCTTCGATCGCGTTGAGGTGGTACCCCGAATGGCCGCCTTGCGGCGGCCCGCGTCCCTGCCTGTGTCCGGGCGTTCTCTCCGGACGCCTTCGGTCCGGCGGGCCTCCCCTGCGAGCCGCCGGCGCCTCCGCAGCGGGCCGAGTGGGCAGCACGTTGCGACGCCGGTCACATTACCGACGGGGTTCCGGTGCTGTCAAACGCCGGAAACGGTGACAAGCGGTGTAACCGCTTCCGACTTTGCGCCGCTACCAGCAGGCTTCGACGTCGTTCGCGCCCTTCGTGCCGGTGTTGTCGATGGAGAGCGTCCCGCACTTCGAATCGTCCTGGGACGCGTTCGGCACGGCCTGGATCGTGAAGGTGTC
>JBDZUW010000172.1:0-2391 GCA_040255375.1 Luteimonas sp.
TCGGCCGCGCTGTAGTAGCGGCGCAGCGCACGCGTCGCGGCCTGGTCCGTGCCCGGCGCACGCCCGAGCCCGAGATCGATGCGACCCGGATGCAGCGTGCCGAGCGTGCCGAACTGCTCGGCCACCTGCAGCGGCGCGTGGTTGGGCAGCATCACGCCGCCGGCGCCGACGCGGATGCTCCGCGTGCCGGCCGCGACGTGCGCGATCAGCACGGCCGTCGCCGCGCTGGCGATGCCCGGCATGTTGTGGTGCTCCGCCAGCCAGAAGCGGCGGTAACCCAGCGACTCGCCCAGGCGCGCCAGGTCGAGCATGTGCGCGAAGGTGTCGGCGGGCGTGCGGCCCTCGCCGACGGGCGCGAGATCGAGGATCGAAACCGGAATCGAAGGCGGGTTCATGCCCAGATTGTAGGCGCCGCCGCGTCAACGGCAGGGTTCACGAACCCAGGCATGCTCACTGCGGCCCGCGCACCCGCAGCGTCAGCCCCTTGAGGAAGTTGCGCAGCAGCTGGTCGCCGCAGCGGCGGAAGTTCTTGTGCCCCGGCAGGCGAAACAGTGCCGACAGCTCCGGCTTCGAGACCGGGAACCCCGCCGCCGCGAAGATCGCATGCAGGTCAGCATCCTTCAGCTCGAACGCCACCCGAAGCTTCTTCAGCACCACGTTGTTGCTGATGCGCGACTCGACCGGCCGCGGCGGCAGGCGCTCGTCGCGGCCGCGCCGATGCACGATCAGCCCGTCGAGAAAGTGCGCCAGCGCAGCATCGCTGCAATCCAGGTAGCCCGGCTCGTCGTCCCGCAGCAGGAAGGCATGCACCTGCGCCTTCTCGATGGCGAAGGCCGGATCCGCCAGCTTCGCGATGTCGACCACCCTCTGGTCGCTCAGGTCGAGCATGTAGCGGATGCTGCGGAGGACGTCGTTGTTGATCATGGGGACAGGATAAAGCAACGCCCCGCGCCCCCGGCGATCCTCGCCTATGGCGGGTCAGGGAGCCAGGGCTCCACGGGCATGCTTTGCGCAGGGCCCCGGCCTCAGTGACTATAGGGGCCCTGTGGGGAAAGGAGGCCAACCACCATGCTCAGGAGCGTGTTGCTGATCGTCGGTAGCGTAGGAATCCCCGTCGCCTTGCTCGTCGCGACGATGTTGACGCTCAAGTGGCTGCGCAAGAGGGAAAACCGCCGGTCCCCGTTGACCGACAAGCTGTTCCATCAGCCGGGCGAACAGCTCCGCCAGCGCATCCAAAGCTTGGAGGATGACATCGACGAGCGCCTCGCGAGGCTATTCGTCATCGGCCCAGTGCTTCTCCTTGCGATCACGCTTCCCGCCGTGGACTGGCGCGTCGTCCGATTCGACTGGGGGATGCTCGTGATTCTGGTCTTCGGCTTGGCGTTCGTCGCCTGGAACGTGAGGAGCGTCTGGACGCTCTGGAAGGCTCGGGCCGATGCACAGGCCGGCCTCTCGGGCGAGCTGGCGTCCGCGCAGGAGCTCAACCGGCTGCTGGCGAAGGACTGCGTCGTCTTCCATGACGTTCCGGGAAGCAGGGGCAACCTCGACCACGTGGTCGTCGCCCCCAGCGCCGTGTTCGTGGTGGAGACCAAGTGGCGCAGCAAGCGGGGCAACGGAAAGGCGTCCGCCGAAGTACTCTACGACGGTGAGACATTGCAGTTCCCGAGCGGCTTCAAGGATCGCGCCCCGCTCGAGCAGGCGTCCGCCTGCGCGCGCGAGCTCGCCAAGGATCTTCTCGGGAAAACCGGGGAGCCGGTTCGAGTAATTCCGGTCGTCTCCCTGCCCGGCTGGTTCGTCCGGGCCACGCCGGGCTCACAGCACGCGTCGGTCAGGGTGCTGAATCCGAAGCTCGCGTGGACGTTGCTGGAGCCAGGCGCCGCTCCGATTCCGGCAGCGCAGCGGAGACGAATCATCGACCGGATCGCCGAGCGCTATCCGGACACCCGGGACTAGATTCAACTCTTCGTTGATCTACATGTTGCGGCGATATTCCCCGCCGACCTCATAGAGCGCATGGCTGATCTGCCCCAGCGAATGCGTCTTCACCGCTTCCATCAACGCGGCGAAGACGTTCTTCCGGTCACGGGCGGTCGCCTGTAGCGCGGAGAGGCTGGTCGCGGCCTGCAGGTGGGCGCCGACGACGTCGGCCTCGTCCTGGCCGCGGGCGCGGAAGGCCTCGACGTTGCGGATCTGCTGGCCCTTCTCCTCGGGGGTCGAGCGGATCAGCTCGATCTCGGTGACGATGTCGCCGCCGTGGTCCTTGGGCAGGAAGGTGTTGACGCCCACCAGGGGCAGCGAGCCGTCGTGCTTCTTGTGCTCGTAGTACAGGCTCTCTTCCTGGATCTTGCCGCGCTGGTACATGGTGTCCATGGCGCCGAGCACGCCGCCGCG
>JBDZUW010000066.1:0-11963 GCA_040255375.1 Luteimonas sp.
TCCCTGCCCCGGTGCGTCGTCAACTGCGTGGCCTACGGTGCGGACGGCACGCGGCGCGACATCTCCCTGGACGAGATCAGCGACGTCCTCGCCCGCGACGACGGCAGCTTCGTCTGGGTCGGCCTGTACGAGCCGGCCGACGCGCTGCTCGACAAGCTGCAGGAGGAATTCGGCCTGCACGACCTCGCGATCGAGGACGCGCAGCACGCGCACCAGCGGCCGAAGATCGAGGCCTACGGGGATTCGTTGTTCGTGGTCGCGCATACCGCGCAGGCCGCCGCCGGCGGGAAGATCGAGTTCGGCGAGACCCACGCCTTCCTCGGCAAGCGCTATCTCGTCACCGTGCGCCACGGCGCCTCCGCGTCGTATGCGCCGGTGCGCGCGCAGGTGGAACGCGAGCCGGAGCTGCTCGCGCTGGGCCCGAGCTACGGCCTCTACGCGGTGCTCGACTCGATCGTGGACAACTACCTGCCGATCGTCGACGCCTTCCACGCGGAGCTGGTCGAGCTGGAACAGGACCTGTTCGCCGACGAGTTCCGCCGCGAGACCATCGTGGCGCTCTACGAACTCAAGCGCGAGCTGACCCGGCTGCGGCTCGCGGTCGCGCCGCTGCAGGACATCCTGGCGCAGCTGACGCGCGTGCACGGCCATCTCGTCGCCGACGAGGTGCGCCCGTACTTCCGCGACGTGCTCGACCACGCGCTGCGCGTCAACGAGTCCACCGACACGATGCGCGAGATGCTGACCGCCGCGATGGCGATGAACCTGTCGCTGGTCACGATCAACCAGGGCGAGATCGTGAAGAAGCTCGCCGGCTGGGCGGCGCTGCTCGCGGCGCCGACGCTGATCACCAGCTGGTACGGCATGAACTTCGCCAACATGCCCGAACTGCACACGCGGCACGGCTATTTCGTGCTGATCGGCGTCGTGGCCGTGGTCTGCGGCGTGCTGTACCGCTACCTGCGCAAGGTGCGCTGGCTCTAGGCGACCGCCGGTGCGCCGGCGATGACGATGCGGTCGCGGCCGGCCTGCTTGGCCGCATACAGCGCCTCGTCGGCGCGGCGCAGGGCGTCGCCCGCCGCCTCGCCGGGCGCCGCGAACGCGATGCCCGCGCTCAGGGTCACCGGCTGGCGGCCGGCGAACGTCGCGAAATCCTCGCGCACCCGCTGCGCGAACCGCTGCACCGATACCGGGGGCGCGTCGACCAGCAACGCGATGAACTCCTCGCCGCCCATCCGCGCCGCGTAGCCGTCGGGACCGACGCGCGCCGCGAGCACCTGTCCCAGCCGCCGCAGCACTTCGTCGCCGTAGGCGTGGCCCATCTGGTCGTTGACGTCCTTGAAGTGGTCGACGTCGAAGAACACCAGGCTGCGCGACGCGCCGCGCCTGCCGGCATCGTCGTACACCGGTACCGCATCGCGGTCCCAACCGGCACGGTTCGCCAGGCCGGTCAGCGCGTCGGTCGCGGCCTGCTTCCACAGCGCGCGGCGGACCCGGTAGGCCTCGACCGCGAAGTCGGTGCGATAACCCGAGAGCATGAGGCCGAAGGCGATGGTCGCCACCGTGTAGAGCCAGTAGAACGCCTGGCCCGAGTGCGGCGCGCCATGCAGGTACAGGCGTACTTCCGCGAGCGCCACCACCACCGCCACCAGCGAGCCGATGGACAAGGGCCGTACCGCCAGCGCCAGCAGCGCGATCGGCATGAGGTGGAACAGCCCGGTGCGGATCGGGAACTCGCCGGCGACGCCCGGCGCGCCCGGAAGCGGAACGGACAGGAAGACCCCGGTCAATGCGGTGGCCAGGAGCATCGCGGCCAGGCGCACGCCCCATTGCCGCACGCGCAGGTTGAGCCACGCCAGCACGACGACGGCCACCGCGGCGCAGAGCACGAGCCAGGCGGGATAGCCGATGCCCGGCGCCATCCCCGCGGCCTGCAGCGCCGCGGCACTGGCGAGCATCGCCGCGCCGCCGAGCAGGACCGCGGTGAACGCGGGGCGCGTGGCGGCGACCTGCGCCGCGGTCAGCCGCGCACGATCGTCCGCGTCCAGGTGGTGCAGCCATTGCCGGCCCCAGGGCGCGCCCTGGACGCGCAGGCCCCGGCGGGGCGGCGTGGCGCCCCGGCTTTCCGCGGCAGGGCCGCGGGGCGCGTCGTCGGCGCCGGCCATCGCCCGCGCTACTGCGCCCCGCCGCCGATGTGCGCGCGCAGCCAGGCGTTGACGGTGTCGTGCCAGAGCAGGCTGTTCGCGGGCTTCAGCACCCAGTGGTTCTCGTCCGGGAAGTACAGGAACTTCGATTCGATCCCCTTGCGCTGCAGCGCGGTGAACGCGGCGATGCCCTGGTCCACCGGGATGCGGAAGTCCTTCGCGCTGTGGACCACCAGCATCGGCACGCGCCAGTCCTTGACGTGGTTGATCGGATTGAACTTCTCGTAGCCTTCCGGGTTGTCGTACGGCGTGCCGCCGTTCTCCCACTCGCTGAACCAGAGTTCCTCGGTGGCGTAGCCCATCATGCGGTTGTCGAACACGCCGTCGTGGTCGACGAGGCACTTCCACGGCTGGTTCCACACGCCGGCGATCCAGTAGACCATGTAGCCGCCGTAGCTCGCGCCGAGCGCGCAGGCCTTGCCGCCGTCGAGGAACGGATACTGCTGCTGCGCCGCAGCCCAGCCCTTCTGCAGGTCCTCGAGCGGCCGGTCGCCCCAGTGTTCGCTGATCGCGTCGGTGAATGCCTGGCCGTAGCCGGTGCTGCCGTGGAAGTCGATCATGACCACCGCGTAGCCCTGGCCCGCGTAGGTCTGCGGATTCCAGCGGTAGCTCCAGCCGTCGCCGAAGCTGCCCTGCGGGCCGCCGTGGATCAGGAAGGCGACCGGGTAGCGCTTGCCTGCCTCGTAGTTCCAGGGCTTCACGACGTAGCCGTGCACGGTCTCGTCGTTCCAGCCCTTGAACGAGAACTGCTCGTACTCCCCCCACTTCACGTCGGGCAGCATGTCGCCCGCGCTCGGCGTGATCGCGCGCTCGGGCGCGCCGGCGAGGCCGCCGGTGAACACCTGCGCGCCGCTCTTCATCGAGTTGCGCGTGAACACCGTGGTCGGACCCGCGATCGCGAAGTCGCCGATGCTGCCGCCGGAGATCGCCGGGGTCGCCTTGCCGGTGGCGATGTCCACCGCGAACAACGGATGGCTGCCCATGTCCTGGGCCGGCGTGTAGATCGTCTTCCCGTCCTTCGACAGCACGATGGCGTCGGCGGAGCGGTCCCACTGCGGCGCGATCTCGCGCACCTTGCCGCTGGCGAGGTCCATCGCCATCAGCCCGAAGCGGTCCGCCTCGAAGCCCGGGCGCTTCATCGCGCGGTAGTACAGCGTCCGGCCGTCGTGGCTGAACACCGGGCCGGCATCCCACGCCTTGTTGGCGGCGGTGAGGTTGACGGCCTTGCCCTTGCCGCCGGCGTCGAGCCGGTACAGGTCGAAATTGGTCGAGCGCGGCTCCTCGCCATTGGACAGGCGCGCGCTCACGACCAGCGACTTGCCGTCGGGCGCCCAGGCGAGGTCGGACAGGTCGCCGAACGGCTTCGACGGCACGTCCGCGACGAGGTCGCCGCCGACGAGCGTCGCCGCGGTCGTGGCCTTCGCGCCTGAAGCGGGCAGCGTCGCCACGAAGATGCGGTTCAGCGCGCCGTCGGCCCACGTGTCCCAGTGGCGGATGAACAGGCGGTCGAACACGACGCCGCTCGACTTCGGCTCGGCGTCGAAGCGCTTGCGGCTGCAGCCCAGGTCTCCTCCGCAATCGGCGAACGCGGCCGCCGCGAAGGCGATGCGCCTGCCGTCGGGCGACAGCGAGAAACCGTCCACGTCGAGCGCGAAATCGGTCAGCTGCGCCGGTTCGCCGCCGGCGACCGGGATCGCGTACAGCTGCGAGGTGCCGTTCTTGCCGCTGAGGAAATACACCGACGCGCCGTCCTTCGAGAACGCCGGCGAATTGACGTTCCAGCCTTCGGGCGTGAGCCGCACCGGCGGCGCCGCGTCGCGCGCGACGAGGTCCTCGATCCACAGCGAGGTCGTCGCCTTGCCGCTGGCCATGTCCATTGTGCGCTTGGCGAACACGAGCTTGCGCCCGTCCGGCGACAGCGCCGGCGACGAGTAGCGGTCCATCGCCACCATGTCGCTGGCCTGGAAACCGCGCTCCGCGAGCGCGAGCGACGGCAGCGACAGCAGCAGCGCCGCGGGAAGGAGGGCTTGGCGGAGTTTCATGGCGGCGTTCACGGGGAATTCCTCTTGCGTCGATCAGGGGGTGCAGCGGGCGGGTTGCAGCCGGGGGCTGCGGCCGGCCGGCGGCGGCAGGATCACATCGGGCCCGGCTCGGCGTCGCCCAGCACGCGCTTCGTGCCGCTGCGGTACAGCAGCCAGCCGACGACGGCGAGCACGACGAGGCCGACGAACTGCCCGAACTGGAACTGCGCCGGCAGCGCCAGCACGTCGGCACGGCTGCTGGCGACGATCGGGATCGCGATCAGGATGCCCATCAGCGCCTCGCCGGTGATCAGGCCGGCCGAGAACAGCGTGCCCGGGCGGTGGATCCGGTCGCGCGCCTCCTCGTCGTCCGGGTGCAGGCCCTTCTTCCGCTCCACGAGCCAGGACAGCAGGCCGCCGACGAAGATCGGCACCATCAGTTCCAGCGGCAGGTAGATGCCGATCGCCGCGGCGAGGACCGGCACGCGGAAGCGCGAGCCGCGCGCCTTGAGCCACGAATCGAACGCGATGACCAGCGCGCCGATGCCGGCGCCGATCGCGATCATGCCCCAGGGCAGCTTGCCGCCGAACATGCCGTTGGCGACCGAGGCCATCAGCGTCGCCTGCGGCGCCGCCAGCGAGTTCGGGTGCTCCGGCGTCGGCGGGCCGATGCCGTAGGCCTGCGACAGCAGGTTCAGCACCGGGGCCATGATCAGCGCGCAGGAGAACGCGCCGATCGCGAGCATCAGCTGCTGCTTCCACGGCGTCGCGCCGACGAGGTAGCCGGCCTTGAGGTCCTGCAGGTTGTCGCCGCCGACCGCGGCTGCGCAGCAAACGACCGCACCGATCATGATCGCGGCCACCGCGCCGATCGGCGAACCGCGCCCGAGCAGCAGCACCAGCACCACCGACGCGAACAGGATCGTCGCGATGGTGATGCCCGACACCGGGTTGTTCGACGAACCGACCAGGCCCGCGAGGTAGGCGGAGACCGAGACGAACAGGAAGCCCGCGACGATCATGATGATCGTCATCGGGATGCTGACCATCCATTGCCCGACGATCGCCTGGTACAGCAGCGCCAGCGGCACCACGAACGCGACCAGCGCGACCAGCATCCACTTCATCGGCAGGTCGCGCTCGGTCTCCGCGATGACCTTGCCGGTGCCCTTGCGCGCGGCGGCGAAGCCGCTGCGGATGCCGGACGCCAGCGACTTGCGCAGCGAGAACAGCGTCCAGATGCCGCCGATCAGCATCGTGCCGACGCCGAGGTAACGGATCTTCGCGGACCAGATCGCGCCCGCCGCGTCCGCCGCGGAGGCGCCGGCGATCGACGACGCGAGCGCCGGATCGCTGCCGAGGAAGAACGCGTGGTAGATCGGGATCGCGATGTTGAACGACAGGATGCTGCCCGACACCACCACGATGCCGACGTTCAGCCCGACGATGTAGCCCACGCCGAGCAGCGCCGGCGACAGGCCGGTGCCCATGTAGCCGAGGTACTTGCCTAGGAAGCCGGCGCCGACCGCGTTGTCCGGGATCATGCGCAGGCCGCTGGCGGCGGCGAGCTTGACCACCGCGCCGATCACGCCGGACAGGCCGAGGATCTTCAGCCCGGGGCCGGGATTCTCGCCCGCCTTGAGCACTTCCGCCGCGGCCTTGCCCTCCGGGAAGGGCAGCGGATCCTCGACGATCATCGTGCGCCGCAGCGGCACCGAGAACAGCACGCCGAGCAGGCCGCCGAGGCCGGCGATCGCCAGCACCCACGAATAGCGGAAGTCCTGCCAGTAACCGAGGATGATCAGCGCCGGGATCGTGAAGATCACGCCCGCCGCGATCGATGAACCCGCGGAGGCGCCGGTCTGCACGATGTTGTTCTCGAGGATCGTGCCGCCGCCGAGCAGCCGCAGCACGCCCATCGAGACGACCGCCGCGGGAATCGCGGTGGCGATGGTGAGGCCGGCGAACAGGCCGAGGTAGGCGTTGGCGGCGGCGAGGATCACCGCAAGCACCATCGACAGCGCGATCGCGCGGAACGTGAGCTGCGGCACCGCGGCGCCGGCGCCACGCCGGTTCGCTGCGGACGGGTTCGGGTCTTGCGTGCTCATCCGGGCGGGCTCCCCTGCTTGCTGGCATGGACCGGCCGGCGGCCGGCAATCGCCCGATGATGGCATCTATACTCCCCCGCAGCCAACCCGGGGACCCAGACTTGCCTGGAGCGACTGCTTCGCCGGCCCCACGGGGCGCCGGCACCCTCGAGGCCCGCGGCGCGCAGGCCGGAACCCGCCAGGATTTCCTCGGCCACCCGAAGGGCGTCTTCGTCTGCTTCTTCACCGAGATGTGGGAGCGCTTCTCGTTCTACGGAATGAAGGCGCTGCTGCTGCTCTACCTGCTGAAGCACCATCGCTTCACGGACGACATGGGCTACGACCTGATCGGCGCCTACGGCGGCCTGGTGTACGCGGTGCCGGTGATCGGCGGGATGGTCGCCGACCGCTGGCTGGGCATGCGCAAGGCGGTGGTGCTCGGCGGCGTGCTGCTGTGCCTCGGGCATTTCGGCATGGCGTTCGAGGGCGCCGACGCGCGCGTCGTCGACGGCGTGGTCGTGCGCGACGCGGGCGCGCTGCAGGTGTTCTACCTTTCGCTCGCGCTGATCATCATGGGCGTCGGCTTCCTCAAGCCCAACATCTCGACGATCGTCGGCAAGCTGTACGCCGAGGACGATCCGCGCCGCGATTCCGGCTTCACCCTGTTCTACGCCGGCATCAACGTCGGCGGGCTGTTCGCCGGCCTGATCTGCGCGTTCCTGGGCGAGACCTACGGGTGGAAATACGGCTTCGGCGCGGCCGGCATCGGCATGCTCGCGGGCCTGGCGATGTTCCTGTGGGGACAGAAGTACCTGCACGGCCATGCGGAACCGCGCGCGCCGGCCCTGCTGCGCGAGCGCGTGGCGCTGCTGCCGCGCGAGTGGTGGATCTACCTGCTGTCGTTCGCGGGCGTCGCGGTGGTGTGGCAGCTGATCCAGCGCACCTGGACGGTGGCCGGCGCGATGCACCTGGTGCTGGCGGGCTTCCTCGCGTGGTTCGCGTGGTTCCTCGTGCGCCACTGCAGCCGCGTCGAGCGCCAGCAGATGGGGTCGCTGATCCTGATGATCGTCGGCGTGCTGGTGTTCTTCACCCTGTACGAGCAGACCTACGGGTCGTGGCTGACGTTCACCGACCGGCTGATGACCAAGGACATGTTCCCGTCGCTGGTGAGCGATGCGGGCGGCACGCTGCCGTGGTCGCTCTACATGATGGCGGCGACGCCGGTGCTGATGGTCGCCGCGCTGCGCGCCAGCGACCGCGGCGCGCGCGGTACCGCGCGGACCCTGGTCGGCGTGATGTCGCTGGCGATGGCGGTGGCCTGCTTCCGCGACGTGGTGCTGGTGCCGCAGACGGCCGGCTCGCTGACCTTCCTCGGCTCGTTCTTCATCGTGCTGCTGTCGCCGCTGTTCGCGTGGCTGTGGCCCTGGCTCGACAAGCGCGGGTGGAATCCGTCCAAGCCGATGAAGAGCGCGATTGGCCTGGCGTTCGCCGCGCTGTCGTTCCTGCCGCTGCTCGCCGCGGCGAAGGTCGCCGGCACCGGCGCGATGGCGAGCGTGTGGTGGCTGGTGCTCGCCTACTTCGTGCTCGAGGTCGGCGAGATGTGCCTGTCGCCCATCGGCCTGTCGGCGGTGACGCAGCTGTCGGTCGCGCGCGTGGTCGGGCTGATGATGGGCGGCTTCTGGCTGGCGACGGCCTATTCCGAGCTGCTGGCGGCGCAGTTCGGCAAGCTCGCCTCGCTCGACGGCGCGTTGGCGGGCGGCGGCGAAGTCGGCGCCATCGACATGGCCACGGCGGCCGCGAAGTACGGCCATCTGTTCGGGCTGATGGCCTGGATCGGGCTCGGCGCGGCGCTGGTGTTCCTGCTGCTGGCGCCGCTGCTGCGGCGCTGGATGCACGGCGTCAGGTAGCGCCGGAAGCGGCGACCCTCGCGAGCTCGTCGAGCGTGGCATCCAGTCCCGCGCGCCAGTCGGGCAACGCAACGCCGAGGTCGCGTTGCACCGCGCTGCAGTCGAGCACCGAGTACGCGGGGCGCGCCGCCGGCGTCGGATAGTCGGCGGTGGCGATCGCCTCGACCTTCGGCGCGCGCGGCAGCAGCCCGCGCGCGACCGCGCCGGCGAAGATCGCTTCGGCGAAGCCGTGCCAGCTCGTCTGGCCCGTCGGCGTCAGGTGCCAGAGGCCGGAGGGCGCTGCGCGTTCGCGCCGCAGCGCGTGCGCGGTCACGTCGGCGAGCAGCGCGGCCGGGGTCGGCGTGCCGACCTGGTCGGCGACGACGCGCAACGCGTCGCGCCCGGCGCCGAGCCGCAGCATCGTGCGCATGAAATTGTGGCTGTGCGCGGCGTACACCCAGGCCGTGCGGAAGACCATGTGGCGCGCGCCGGAGCCGAGCACCGCGACCTCGCCCGCCAGCTTGCTCGCGCCGTAGACGCCGAGCGGCGCGGTCGTGTCGTCCTCCCGGTACGGCCGCGTGCCCTGCCCGTCGAACACGTAGTCGGTCGAGTAGTGCACGAAGCGCGCGCCGCGCGCGGCGCAGGCGGCGGCCAGGACGTCCGGCGCCTCCGCGTTGATGCGGAACACGAGCTCGACTTCCTGCTCCGCGCGATCGACGGCGGTGTACGCGGCCGCATTGACGACGATGTCCGGCGCGGTCCGCTCCAGCAGGCCCGGCAGGGTGTCCGGTCGCGAGAAGTCCGCGGTTTCGCAGGCGGCGTCGCCGACACGGCCCGACAGCGTCGCCGCCACCACGTTGCCCTGCCCGCCCAGGCTGCGCCGCAGCTCGGTCCCCAGCTGGCCGTCGGCGCCCAGCAGCAGGATGCGCGGACCGCTCATGCGGCGTACGGAGGCAGCCGGTCCGGCGCGATGTCGCCGAGGAACGGCAGCTTCGCGTCCTTGTCCGAGAGCAGCGGCGCGGCCACCGGCCAGTCGATCGCCAGTTGCGCATCGTTCCAGCGCACGCCGGCGTCCGCGTCGCGGTCGTAGGTGTCGGTGCAGACGTAGTTGAACAGCGCGGTGTCGCTGAGCGTCACGAAGCCGTGCGCGTAGCCTTCCGGGATCCAGAAGTGGCGCCTGTTGTCCGCGCTGAGCACGACTGCCGTCCATTGCCCGAAGGTGGGCGAGCCGCGGCGCACGTCCACCGCGACGTCCCAGACCTCGCCCTCGAGCACGCTGACCAGCTTGCCCTGCGGCTTCGGCCACTGGTAGTGCAGGCCGCGCAGCACGCCGCGCGCCGAGCGCGAGACGTTGCCCTGCACGAAATGCGGCGGAAGACCGACCGCGGCGAGCTTGTCGCGGTTGAAGGATTCGTAGAAGAAGCCGCGATCGTCGCCGAACACCTGCGGCTCGAGGACGAGGCAGCCGGGCAGGCCCGTCTCGACGACCTTCATGCGATCGGCCGCGCCTGCGGCTGGTCCAGGAGGCCGAGCAGGTACTGGCCATAGCCGTTCTTCGCCAGCGGCGTCGCCAGCGCGCGCAGCTGCGCGTCGTCGATCCAGCCGTTGCTCCAGGCGATCTCCTCCGGGCAGCACACCCGCAGGCCCTGCCGCTTCTCGATCGTCTGCACGTAGGTCGAAGCCTCGACCAGCGACTCGTGCGTGCCGGTGTCGAGCCAGGCGAAGCCGCGGCCCATGCGCTCGAGCTGCAGCTCGCCGCGCTCCAGGTACATGCGGTTGAGGTCGGTGATCTCCAGTTCCCCGCGCGCGGATGGCTGCAGCTGCGCGGCGAACTCGCTGGCACGGCCGTCGTAGAAGTACAACCCGGTGACCGCATAGTTCGAGCGCGGGTTCGCCGGCTTCTCCTCCAGGCCCACCACGCGGTCGTCGGCGTCGAACTCGGCCACGCCATAGCGCTCCGGATCGCGCACGCGGTAGCCGAACACGGTGGCGCCGCGCGCCTGCGCGTTCGCGCGGCGCAGCAGTCCCGTCAGGCCGTGGCCGTAGAAGATGTTGTCGCCCAGCACCAGGCAGCTCGGCGCACCGGCCAGGAACTCGCGCCCGATCAGGAATGCCTGCGCCAGGCCGTCGGGGCTGGGCTGCGCGGCGTATTCGATCCGCATGCCCCATTGCGAACCGTCGCCGAGCAGCGCCTTGAACAGCGCCTGCTCGTGCGGGGTGTTGATCACCAGCACCTCGCGGATGCCGGCGAGCATCAGCACGCTCAGCGGGTAGTACACCATCGGCTTGTCGAACACCGGCAGCAGCTGCTTGCTGATCGCCTGGGTGATCGGGTACAGCCGGGTGCCGGAACCGCCGGCCAGCACGATGCCCTTGCGCGCCGGCGCGCCCTGCGCGGCCGCGCTCATGCCGCGGTCCCGATGCGCTCGAGGCGATAGCTGCCGTCGAGCACGCGCGCCACCCAGTCCTGGTGGCCCAGGTACCAGTCGACGGTATCGGCGATGCCCTGCTCGAAACTGTGCGCCGGCGCCCAGCCGAGCTCGCGCTTCAGTTTCGAGGCGTCGATGGCGTAGCGCCGGTCATGGCCCGGGCGGTCCGCGACGTAGGTGATCTGGTCGGTGCGCGGCTTGCCGTCGGCGCGCGGCCGGCGCGCGTCGAGCAGCGCGCAGATGGTGCGCACCACTTCGATGTTCTGCTTCTCCGCGTCGCCGCCGACGTTGTAGGTCTCGCCGGCGCGGCCGCGCTCGAGCACCGCGCGGATCGCGGCGCAGTGGTCGCCCACGTACAGCCAGTCGCGCACGTTGCGGCCGTCGCCGTACACCGGCAGCGGCTCGCCGGCGAGCGCGCGGGCGATCACCAGCGGGATGAGCTTTTCCGGGAACTGGTACGGGCCGTAGTTGTTGCTGCAGTTGGTGGTCAGCACCGGCAGCCCGTAGGTGTGGTGGAACGCGCGCACGAGGTGGTCTGACGCCGCCTTCGACGCCGAGTACGGCGAGTTGGGCGCGTAGGGCGTTTCCTCGGTGAACCTGCCGGTCTCGCCGAGCGAGCCGTAGACCTCGTCGGTGGACACGTGCAGGAAGCGGAACCCCTCCCTCGCCTCGCCTTCCAGCGACTTCCAGTAGTCGCGCGCGGCCTCGAGCAGCGCCAGCGTGCCGACGACGTTGGTCTGCACGAACGCCGCCGGGCCGTCGATCGAGCGGTCCACGTGGCTTTCCGCGGCGAAGTTCACGACCGCCTGCGGCCGGTGTTCGGCCAGCAAGCGTGCGACCAGCGCGCGATCGCCGATGTCGCCGTGCACGAACACGTGGCGCGCGTCGCGATCGAGGGACGCCAGGGTGTCGCGGTTGCCGGCGTAGGTCAGCGCATCGAGGTTGACCACGCGGATGCCCGAGGCCACGGCCTCGAGCACGAAATTCCCCCCGATGAACCCGGCGCCGCCGGTGACCAGCCAGGTCGTCATGCAGAGGCTCAGAACGGGATGTCGTCGTCGGCGAAGTCTTCCCCACCGAAGTCGCTGCGGGCCGCGGCCGGGGCCTCGCGGCGCTGCGCCGGCGCGCTGCGCTGCGGGCGCTCGCCACCTCCGCCGCGCGACTCGCCGCGGCCGCCACCGCCGCCGCCCTCGCCGCCGCCGAGCATCTGCATCTCGTCGGCCACGATGTCGGTGGTGTAGTGCTTGACGCCGTCCTTCTCGTACGAGCCGTATTCGATCCGGCCCTCGATGTAGACCTGGCGGCCCTTGCGCAGGTACTCGCCGGCGATCTCGCC
>JBDZUW010000067.1:0-11715 GCA_040255375.1 Luteimonas sp.
CACGAGCCGCGCATCCTGTTCCTGGACGAGCCCACCGCCGGCGTGGACGTGGAGCTGCGCCACGACATGTGGCAGATGGTGCGGCGCCTGCGCGAGGACGGGGTGACCATCATCCTGACCACGCACTACATCGAGGAGGCCGAGGAGATGGCCGACCGCATCGGCGTGATCAACCACGGCGAGCTGGTGGTGGTGGAGGAGAAGGCGACGCTGATGCGCAAGCTCGGCAAGCGGCAGCTGGCGCTGACACTGCAGGCGCCGCTGCCGGCTATTCCGGCGGCGCTGGTCGACCTGCCGCTCGAGCTGTCGGAAGACGGCGGCACGCTCACCTACACCTTCGACGTGCAGGAGGGCGAACGCACCGGCATCGCCGGCCTGCTGCGGCGGCTGGCCGAACAGGGCGTGGACTTCCGCGACCTGCATTCGAGCGAGAGTTCGCTCGAGGACATCTTCGTGAGCCTGGTGCGGGACACGCCGAAAGGAGTCTGCGCATCATGAGCACGGAGACGAGCGCCCGCGCCGCCGCCGCCCCCGCCGGCCTCAACATCCACGCCGTCCGCGCGATCTACCGCTTCGAGATGGCGCGCACCTTCCGCACGCTGTTCGAGTCGATCGCCTCGCCGGTGCTGTCGACGTCGCTGTACTTCATCGTGTTCGGCGCGGCGATCGGCTCGCGCATGGGCGAGATCGACGGCGTGGGCTACGGCGCCTTCATCATCCCGGGGCTGATCATGCTGTCGCTGCTGAGCGAGAGCATCTCCAACGCGTCGTTCGGCATCTACATGCCGAAGTGGTCGGGCACGATCTACGAACTGCTGTCGGCGCCGGTGTCCTTCGTCGAGGTGGTGCTCGGCTACGTGGGCGCGGCGGCCACGAAGTCGCTGATCCTCGGCGTGCTGATCGTCGCCACCGCGCGGCTGTTCGTGGACTACGAGATCCTGCATCCGGTGTGGATGCTCGCGTTCCTGCTGCTCACCGCGACGAGCTTCAGCCTGTTCGGCTTCATCATCGGGCTGTGGGCCGACGACTTCCAGAAGCTGCAGATCGTGCCGCTGATGGTGATGACGCCGCTGACCTTCCTCGGCGGCGCGTTCTACTCGATCAAGATGCTGCCGCCATTCTGGCAGGCGGTCACGCTGTTCAACCCGGTCGTGTACCTGGTCAGCGGGTTCCGCTGGAGCTTCTACGGCAACGCCGACGTGCCGGTGGGGATCAGCATCGCGGCGATCATCGGCTTCCTGGTGCTGTGCCTGGGCGTGGTGTGGTGGATCTTCCGCAGCGGGTGGAAGCTCAAGGCCTGACGAGACGGGCTTGCCCCCGGGCTGGCTGGAGGGCGAAAACCTATGATGCGATCCAGGCTTCATAAGGTTTCGGCTCATATTTACAAACCCGGCTGAGAAGTATAAGCTTCAGTGCCAATCCTTAACGAGCCGGCGGGGCTCCATCAGGTTCTCCACCGACCGGGACCGCACGATGCGCCGGGACCAGATCGCTCCGGATCTCCAGAAATATCTCGTTCCCGCCGCGGGGCACCCCAATGCCCTGGCCCTGGTGGCGCCGCCGACACCGCGCGCCATTCCGGAAGGGGGGCGGTACCACGCGCTGTTCGCGAGCGCCGACGCGGCGTTGCGCCGGCTGCAGGTCGCGATGGCGCGGATCCCGGAGGCCGACCTCGTGACCCGGACGCTCGCGCGTCGGGAAGCGGTCGCCAGTTCGCAGATCGAAGGAACCCGCACCAACCTTCCGCAACTCCTCGCCTACGAGGCGACGCGCGGCGCGACCGGCCTGCCGGCCGACGCCGCGATCACCGAGCGCTATGTCGCCGCACTCCAACTCGGCCTGGAACGGATTCGCGCCGAAGGCCGGCGCGGACTCGACCTGCCGCTGATCCACCGGCTGCATGCCGTGCTGATGCAGGACCAGGCCGGTGTCGTGCCGGTCGGCGCGTGGCGCGACACGCAGGCGTGGATCGGTGGCAGCCCGCGGATCGAGGATGCGACCTTCGTGCCGGCGCCGCCGGCGCGGATCGCAGCGTGCATGGCGGAGATGGCGGGGGGCATCCTGCAGTACGCGCCGCGCGACGAAGAGCAGGGCGCGTTGACGCTGGTGGCGCAACTCGCGATCGCGCACGCCCAGTTCGAAACCATCCATCCCTATGCGGACGGCAACGGCCGCACCGGCCGGCTGCTGTTGCCGCTGCTGCTCGCTGCGGAAGGCTATCCGCCGCTCTACCTGTCGGGCGTGCTGCTGCGCGCGCGGGCTGCGTACTACGCAGCCTTGGCGGCGGTGCAGTTGTGCGGTGACTGGGCGCCGTGGCTCGAGCTGCTCGGTCGTGCGATCGTCGAGGCGAGCGACGAATCGGTGGCCATCGCAACGGACCTGGTGGCGCTGGCCGACGGTTGGGAACGGCAACTCGCGCGCTACCGCTCGCACTCGGCGACCCGCCGCCTGCCGCGCTTCCTGCTCGGGCATCCCGTGCTTTCCGTGCAGCAAGCGGCGGCAGGCCTGGGGATTTCGCAACCGGCGGCGAACGCGGCGCTCAACAACCTGCTCGCGGAAGGCATCGTCGGCCTGGCCAACGAGCGGCAATGGGGACGCGTGTTCCAGGCCGGCGAGATCCTGCAGCGCCTCGACCGGCCGCCGGCCTGACGCGCGGCGGCCGATCGCGGGCGCGGCGATCAGTCCGCCGGATCGATGTGCAGCGTGCCGATGTCCACGCCGAGGGCGATGCCCTCGCCGCCGCCGGCCAGCGCCAGCGACACGTTGCCCTTGGTCAGCACCTGCGCCTCGGCGGCCTTCACCACCGCGGCGTTGGCGTTGGCCTGGGCGTAGTTGCCGAGCACCTCGCGGATCTCGTGCACGTCGGAGAAGCGGCCGACGCCGTTGTCGATCTTCCACTTGCCGACGGTCGCGCCGACCGCGCGCGCCGACAGCTTGACCCGCATGGTGGCGCCGTTGTCGCAGGTGACCACGCCGGTGCCGGTGGTGTGCTTGTAGACCAGCGACCAGCCGGTGAGCTGATAATCCATGCGGCAGTTGATGTCCGGCTGGGCCGCGCGGGCCGCCGGGGCCGGGAGCGCCAGGGCCAGGGCGGTGGCCAGCGCGGCGATCGGGATGAGCCTGGATGTCATGGTCGCGCCTCCTGTGGGTGGACGGGCGCCAGTGTCCACGGGGGCGATGAAGACCACGGGAAGGCCGCGGGGCGGCGTTCAGCGAGCCGTCTTGCCTTTGCCCTTGCCCTTGCGCTGCTGCTGGAACTCGCGGATCAGCCTGGCCAGTTCGTCGTCCTCGGCATAGAAATAGGCGACGGGCAGGCCGAGGACGGCGGCCAGACGCTGCAGGGTCTGGAGGTCGGGCTGGTGAACGCCGGTCTCGTAGCGGTTGATGCGGGTGCTGGCGACGAAGTCGTCCAGGCCGGCCTCGATGCCCAGGCTGCGCTGGGAGACGCCGTAGGCCTCGCGCGCTTCGCGCAGCCGGCGGCTGAAGACGGGAAGTTGCGGTTTGTCGGCCAAGCGGATGCGCGTTCCGGAATCCCTGCTGGGAAGCATCCGGAACGACGCCCGGCTTCGATACTACGGTTAACGTAGCCGGTTACATGGGCTGTGGGTAACCGGTTACCCGCAGAAATGAAAGAAAAAGTTGCTTGACCTGTCGCTACGCATATCGTAGCGTCGGTGTTCGCTACGTATTTCGTAGCCGCGGCGGCGGGGATGTGGGTGAAGGCAGGGACGCCGCGCAACCACTCATAGGGGAACCCAGATGAAGACGCACATGCTTCACGACGCGATCGTGGTCGCCTTGTTGTCCGTGGTCGCCGGCACGACCGGAACGGCCCGCGCCGCGGAGGGCGCTGCCGCCGCAGCACCGCAGGCCCGCGCGGCCGCCGCCACGCCGCAGGCCGTATCGGATTTCGACCTGCCGGCCGGCGAACTCTCCGCCGCGCTCGACCGCTTCGTCGAACAGAGCGGCATCGAACTGCACTACGACGCCGGCGCCGTCGCGGGCAAGCAGGCGAGCGCGGTGCGCGGGCGCATGGCGTGGCAGGACGCGCTCGCGCAGGTGTTGCAGGGCAGCGGCCTCGGCTACCGCGCGAACGCCGATGGCAGCGTGCTGGTCCAGGGTGCGGCAGCACCAGCGTCGCCGGGAGCGACGACGCTGGGAGTGGTGGTGGTGACCGGCACGCGCATCCGTGGAGGCACGAGCGCGTCGCCGGTCATCACCATCGGCTCCGAGGACATCAAGGAGCAGGGGTTCGCGGACCTTGGCGAGGTGGTGCGCAGCGTGCCGCAGAACTTCAGCGGCGGGCAGAATCCCGGCGTGGCGGGTGGCGCGACCACGGGCGCCGCAGGCCTCGCCAACCAGAACGTCACCGGCGGTTCGTCGCTGAACCTGCGCGGCCTGGGTCCGGATGCGACCTTGACGCTGCTCAACGGGCGCCGCATGTCCTACGGCGGATTCGTGCAGGCGGTGGACGTCAGCGCGATCCCGGTGGAAGCCGTGGAGCGCATCGAGATCCTCCCGGACGGCGCATCGGCGGTGTACGGCTCCGACGCGGTGGGCGGCGTCGGCAATGTCATCCTCCGGCAGGACTACGACGGGGTCGCCGTGAGCGCCCGCTACGGTGAAGCGACCGGGGGCGGGCTCGCGACGCACGAGTACACGGCGACCGCAGGTCACACGTGGTCGAGCGGCGGTCTCATCGCGACCTACGCGCACACCTCGACCGACCCGCTGTTCGCGCGCCAGCGCGACTACACGCAGCAGATGGCCGACCCGAGCACGCTCTATCCGGGCAGTCAGCTGCGCAGCGGGCTGCTGAGCCTCCACCAGTCGCTCGGGGACAACGTGGAGTTCTCCCTGGACGCCCTGCGGACCGAGCGCAGCCAGGTCCAATATCCCTTCAATCGCCCCGGCCTGACGTACTACAACGTGATCGACCAGAGCTCGGTGGCGACGCTGGTGGCGCCCCAGGTCGAGTTCCTGTTGCCCGGCGACTGGAGCATCAACGTCGGGGCAGGGTGGGGCAGGAACCGGTTGGCGAGCCGCCAGACGCGGGTCAGCTACGCCGACGGTTCGCTCAATCCGCGCAGTGACGATTGCTACTGCAACGACCTGGCCTCCTGGGAAGCCGGGGCGGAAGGCCCGGTCTTCGAACTGCCGGGCGGCAAGGCCCGGCTCGCCGTGGGCGCGGGTCATCGCAGAACGCGATTCTCGCTGGAGCAGCACCTAACCGGGACGGTGGCGGTGGAGGGATCGGAAAGCAGCCGTTTCGCATACGCCGAGCTCAGCCTGCCGTTCGTCGAGCCGGACACGGCGTTGCCGTGGGCACGCCGGCTGGAACTGAACATCGCCGGCCGCAGTGAACGCTACGAAAGCTTCGGTGGCGTGACCACGCCGAAGGTCGGCCTGGTCTACGGGCCGGGGGCCGACATGACGTTCAAGGCCTCGTGGGGCCGATCGTTCAAGGCCCCGACGCTGTTCCAGCGCTACTGGGCGCAGCAGGCGCTGCTGCGCGACGCACAGGAATTCGGCGGGCAGAGCTATCCGGCCGATGCCACCGTGCTGATGATCGGCGGCGGCAACCCCGCGCTGCAGGCCGAACGGGCCACCACGCGCAGCGCTTCGCTGGTACTGCATCCGGAAGCGTTGCCTGCGCTGGATGCGACCTTGAGCTGGTTCGACATCGACTACACCGGTCGCGTCGTCGATCCGATCAACAACGTGAACCTGGCGCTGGAGAACCCCGCCTACCAGCAGTTCATCGATCACTCGCCGACCGCGGAAGAACAGGCCGCGCTGCTCGATTCGGCCGACGTCTTCTACAACCTGACCGCATCGCCGTACGACCCGGCCAAGGTCGTGGCGATCCTGTATGCACAATCCGCGAACGCGGCCGGCCAGCGCATCCACGGTTTCGACCTTTCCGCGTCGTACCGCCTGCACCTCGGTGCCGGCGAACTGGCGCTGCAGGGCTCGGCGAGCTGGCTCCACAGTACGCAGCAGGCGACGCCGGGGGCGGAAATCTACGACCTGACCGGCGTGCTGTTCGGGCCCGTGAAGCTCAAGAGCCGGCTGGGCGCGGTGTGGACCCGCGGTGGGTTGGGCGTCTCTGCGTTCGCCAACTACACCGATGGCGTGATCGCACCATCGGCGGCCGGCGGGACGGAACAGGGCGCGTCGTTCACGACCTTCGACACGACGCTCCGCTACGACACCGGCCCGGGCCACGGTGCCTGGTCCGACCTGGAATTCGCCCTGTCGGCGCAGAACCTGTTCGATCGCGACCCGCCGACCTATCCGCCCGCCAGCTCCTCGTACGCGCCGTACGACTCCACGAACTACTCGGCGATCGGCCGCTTCGTGAGCGTATCGGTCACCAAGCGGTTCTGACGGAGGAGCGATCGATGGACAAGTTCCCGGCAAGCGGCGTTTGCTCGAGGCTCGCGGTGGGGGCGCTCCTCGCCGTGGCTGCGCTCGCGGCGCAAGCCGCGAGCATTCCACCACGCCGGCTGGTGGAGGTGGTGGACATTGCCGCCCCCAGCGTTTCCCCGGACGGACGACTGGTCGCGTTTCGCGCAGAACACGCAATAGTGGAACGCAATACGTATGTCTCCACCTGGTATGTCCAGCCGATGGACGGAAGCGCACCGCCGCATCCCGTCGGCGACGGCGGCGTGCCGTTGCGGGACTCCGCCGGGGGCTCGTTCGAGGAGGCGGCGGTCTGGTCGCCGGACGGAAAGGCGATCTTCTATCGGGCGCTGCTGGACGGTCGGGTCGACGTCTGGCGTGCCCCGGCGGACGGATCGGGCGCCCAACCAGTCACGCTCGATCCTGCCGACGTGCGCGAGTTCTCGCTGGAGGACGGCGGCCGGACCTTGAAGTACGCGGTGGGCGCGACCCGCGATGAAGTGCTGCGTGCGGAGCAGCGCGAATACGACGACGGCATCCACATCGACGAGACCGTTCCCGTCGGGGCCGGCCTGTTCCGTTCCAGTTTCGTCGGCGGAAGGCTGGCCACGCAGCGCTACATCGGCATCTGGTTCGCACGTGGACCGCTGCTCGGTGACGTTCCGGACCGCTGGCGCGAAATCGACCTGCAGACGGGCGAGCGGCGCGTGCCGGCGGAGGCGGAATCCGCGCCGGCGGCGGATCCGCGCAAGGTGGATCCGTCCATTCTCCCGCTGACCGTGTTCGAGGCGAAGGATCCGCACAGCGGCCGCAGCGCGGTGCTCACGCGCGCGGACGGCGGCGACCGCACGAAGCGGTCGTCCGTCACCAGGCTGGCGATCCTGCCCGGGAAAGCCAACGCGAAGGCGAAGCCGATCCGCTGCGAAGCAGCGCAATGCACGGGCAAGGCGATCGGCAGCGTGCAGTGGCGGCCGGGCGGCACGGAAGTGCTGTTCACCGTGACCGACCGCGATGCGGGCGAAGCGCAGTCGATCTTCCGCTGGAACATCGCGACCGGCGAGGTGCATCCGGTCGTGGCGGCGCAGGGTTTCATCAATGGCGGGCGCATCTCGTCCAGCACCTGCGGCATCTCGGCGACGGCACTCGCGTGCGTGTCTGCCGAAGCCGTGGGCCCGCCCAGGCTCGAAGCCGTCGACATCGCGACCGGGCAGCGCCGGGTGTTGTTCGAACCGAATGCCGCACTGGCCGAAGACCTGCAAGCGACGGTTTCGTCGCACCTGCTGGCATGGCAGGACAAAGATGGAAACCGGTTCACCGGCCAGTTGTTCACCGGCCGCGCGGGAGCGATGGCGCCGCGGCCCTTGTTCATCAACTACTACCACTGCACCGGGTTCCTGCGCGGCGGAATGGGCGACGAATGGCCGCTCGCCTCGCTGGCCGAAGCCGGCATCGCGACCCTGTGCATCAATGCCTCGGATCTCGTCGCCGATCCGGTGCTGCGCTACGACGCCGCACTTGCGGCAATCGCGAGCGCCATCGACCTGCTGGCCGGCCAGGGCCTGGTCGACCGCGGGCATGTCGGCATGGGCGGGCTCAGCTTCGGCAGCGAGGTGACGCTGTGGGTGGCGATGCGGTCGAACCTGCTGTCCGCGGCGTCCGTGACCTCGCCGAGCGGCACGCCGTCCTACTACCTCATGAACCTGGCCAAGGGCGACATGTTCACGACGGGGTTGCGCAGGGTCTGGGGCCTCGGCTCGCCCACGGAAACCCCCGACCGCTGGAAGCTGCTGTCGCCTGCCTACAACGTCGACAGTATCCACGCTCCGATCCTGTTCCAGATGCCGGAGGAGGAATACCTCTACGCGCTGGACTACGTCATGCCGCTGTTGCGCCGGCAGCGCGCCGACCTCTACGTGTTTCCGAACGAACCGCACCGCAAGTTCCAGCCGCGCCACATGCTCGCCGCCTACCAGCGCAACCTCGACTGGTTCCGGTTCTGGCTGCAGGGCGCCGAGGACGCGGATCCGGCAAAAGCTGCGCAGTACGCCCGGTGGCGTGGCATGCGGAACGCCGCCGAAGCCGAGCCCGGCGGATCAGGGGAACCGTCGCGGCCTCAGCACTGACGCCGCACCCAGTTCTCCGCGCGGCACAAGTCGAAGATGCGCATGAACGACCGGTCGCGTGGCGGAAGCGGCCGGTCGAGGAAGACCGAAAGCGCATCCGCGTCCAGCAACCCGTGGTCGCGCAGCCGTCCTTCCAGCAGGAAGCGCCGCATGGCTTCCTTGTTGCGGCGGTAAACGGCGGCGTTGTACTGCGAAAAATTGCCCTTGCTCCGTCGATGCAGGACGGGTGCCGGCAGCGCATCGGCGAAGGCCAGCCTGGCGACGGCCCGGTTGCGCCCGTCTGCGACCCACATCCAAGTCGGGATCGACAGGCAGGTTTCCATCACCGGTTGCGAGAGCAGCGGCAGGCGGAACCAATGCCTCACGCCCCGGGGCAGGGTGTCCCGGAACAACTGGGTCGCGGCCAGCCCGTCCACGCGTTCCCGGTCGCCGGGGAGGGCATCGGCGGGGGCGTCCCACCACGGGTGCGTGTCGGGGGCATCGGGCACCTTCGTTCGGTCCAGCAGCTCTGCGCTTGCACGCGGCGGCTGGCCGCGGGACGCGGCCAACGCCTGCAGCGTCGTCCTGGCGGCGAGCCAGAACGTGCATCGATGCAGCTCCGAGAGGTCGCGGATGGCCCGCAATGCCGCCAGCAAGCCGCGTTCCCTGAAGGCATCGGCAGCCGGTGCCGCACCGCCCAGGTAGCCGAAGACCGTGTCGCCGCCACCTCCCGAGTAGAAGCAGTGCAGCGCTTCGCGGGCAGCCACCGACGCCATGATGCGGTCGACTGCGCCCTGGAGCGGGCCTCCGCCGGGAACGACGGTCCAGGGTGGCACCGGGTCGTCGAAACCTGCACCGGCGACCTCGAGCGACTCGACATGGAGATCGACGCCGAGGCCGCGCGCCACGGGTGCTGCATACAGGCGTTCGTCCGCTCCGGGGAGCGTCGGGACGACCGTCAGGCAATGGATCCTTGCGCGTGATCCCCGCAAGCAACTTGCCACGATCGACGAATCGAGGCCGCCGGACAATTCGACCAGCGCGGCCTCGTCCACGGTGGCCCAGGCCTTGACCGTATCCTCCACTGCGCTCCGCAGCCGCGTGGCCGCGTCGTCGATGCGGGCGAACCGGTGGGGGCGGCCGACGAAAGCCCACGGCGACCACATCGGTCCGACTTCGGCCCTGCTCCCCTGGAGGTGCAGGCCCGTTCCGGGCAACAGCTCGCGAATGCCGGCCAGGCCCGTGCGCGCCGTCTTGACGAACGGCCAGGCAAGGAAATGGGCGATGAATTCCCAGTCGACCTGCCGCTGATATAGCCCCAGGCGTGTTGCGATGGAGATGTCCGAGGTCACGAACGGGACATCGGTCGATGTGCAATGGACGCAGGCGACGCCGCCGGACGGGTCGCGCATCACGTGCAGCGATGAAGGTTCGCCTCCCGCGCGCTGGATGAGGACGTATTCGCCCCAACAACGTTCCAGCAGCATTTGCGCGGCGTTCGCGGGCGGAAGCTGGGCGAGAAAGGGAGAGCTCTCGGTCAGCGGCGTACCGTCGTCGAGGAAGACATGGCCGACGATGGTTCCGTCGCCGGGAATGCGTAGCGTCGGCGTCTCCGCCGACGCGAACAGTCTCGCGCCCGGGCAGCAGGACCGCTCCAGCAGGCCCTCGTCGCGAAGGCGCTCCGACGAACGCGCGACTGCGCCGCCGGCGGCCTGCGCGTCGGGCAACAGCAGGTAGCGGCAGCCCATCAGATCACCTTGATGACCGTATAGGCCATGGCATTGCCGACGGTGTCGTTGAGGACGATGTCGCCGGCCTGGACCCAGCAATGCGCCGAAAACGGCTCGCCAGTGACGCCCAGCACGATCCGCGCGTGCAGATGGCGCCGCGACAGGAACATGGACAAGGAAAGCGAGTCCAGGAGGCAGATGGTGTCGATGGGAACGAAACGTCGTGCGCGGTGGAAAGCGCCAACCGCCCGGAGCAGTCGCTGCTCGTGAAAGCTGTCGGGCGTCGCGAATGGCAGCGGGCGGAGACGCCCGCGATAAAGTGCGGTCTCGCCGACGACGTCCCTGAGCGGCCAGGTCCGGATCCGCCGCCTGCAGCGCCACGCAGTGGCAAGGACTTCCGGGAGGGCCGGAATCGCCGACCCGGGGCAGGATGCGGGCATCTCGAGCGCGCTGCGCAAGGGGGTGTCGATCTGCGGTGCGAGGTCGGCGGGATCCTCTTGCGGCCCCGGCACCAGGATGTTGCGCTCGAGGAGCATCGCGATGGTGCGCGGGGAACGGTCGCACGCGCTGGTGTAGTCGAGGAAGGCCTGCTCAATCCGGTCGGGCAGGCGGAAGTAGCGGTCCGCCGCGATGTCGAGGAAGACCACGTGGCCGTCGACCACGCAGTACGACAACTCATTGCGAATCCGGTACTGCACGCGTCGCCGGCCGAGGAGGGGGGGTGCGCCCGCAGGCGCACCCCTGGTGCGCTCAGCCGTTCGAGATGCCGTTGTCGGCATTCATGCCGAGGAACTCGTCGTCCCCGACGGGAATGCCCCGGGTCTCTTCGCTGGCGATGCCGAGCCCGACGTCGTGGCCGAGGAACTCGCCTTCGCCCTTCGGCGTGCCGTGGGTTTCGACGCTGGCGACACCCAGGTCGACGACCTCTTGCCGCGCGTCGCGCCTGTTTGTGCTCTCGCTGGTCTTCATCTTGCTTCTCCTTCGTGGCGTCATGGCGATCCATGACGGAGCCACGTTAGGAGCGGGAAATCTCGATTTTCAAATGGTTTTTGCGCGATAAACCAATGATTTCCGGGCTGGGGTCAACTCGGGAAGCCGATGCGTTCGCCGAGCGAAGCCACGATGCGCGGCACCAGCTCGGCGCGCCGCACGTGGTAGGCATCCAGTCCGGACCGAAGCGCCTGTTCGTCGCCTTGTTTCCAGTGTTCGATCAGGGCCGAGAGTTCGTCGGCGGCATCGGGGACCAGGCCCAGGCCGATGCGGCGTACCGGCGACAGGCGGTCGTTCGCCTGCTCGATGGCGCGATGCAGCGAGCGGTTGTCCGTGGCGCGGGCGATCGCGTCGAACAGCTGCCAGGTCGCCCTGGCCAGGTCGTCGACGGGTGGCTCATCCTCGGTGGCGCCGGCCATGGTGCGCGGCGCCTCGAAGCAGACGTCGCACGCCATCAGCAGCAACCGGCGCATCCAGTCGAACTG
>JBDZUW010000068.1:0-11709 GCA_040255375.1 Luteimonas sp.
CCCACGTGCCCAGCGGCGTCGTGGTCGAGTCGCAGACCGAGCGCAGCCAGCACGCGAACCGCGACAAGGCGATGAAGCGGCTGAAGGCGATGCTGGTCGAAGCCGAGCTCGAGAAGCGCGCCGCCGCGCAGGCCGCCGACCGCAAGCTGCAGGTGGGCAGCGGCGACCGCAGCCAGCGCATCCGCACCTACAACTATCCGCAGGGCCGCATCACCGACCATCGGGTCGAAGGGCTGACCCTGTACGACCTTCCCAACGTGCTCGAAGGCAACCTCGACGCGCTGGTCGAACGCCTGGCGCGCGAGCAGCAGGCCGACGACCTGGCCCGCCTCGGCCGCGAATAGGCGCCGCGACCGCCGGACGGCATAGACTGCGCGCATGGACACGACCATCCGCCGCGCTTCCGCCGCCGACCTCGACGCCCTCGTCCCCCTGTTCGACGCCTACCGCGTGTTCTACGCGCAGCCGTCGGACCCGGTGCGCGCCCGCGATTTCCTCGCGGAGCGGCTCGCGAACGGCGAGTCGGTGGTGCTGCTCGCCGAGCGCGGGCCGTCCGCCGTCGGCTTCACCCAGCTCTATCCGGTCTTCTCGTCGGTGCGCACCGCGCGCACCTGGCTGCTCAACGACCTGTTCGTCGTCGACGGTGCGCGACGCGGCGGCGTGGCGCGCGCGCTGCTCGATGCGGCGGCGGCGTTCGCGCGCGACCAGGGAGCCGCCGGCCTGTCGCTCGAAACCACCCGCGACAACGCACCGGCGCGCGCGCTGTACCGTGCCGCCGGCTGGCACGAGGACGAGACCCAGTGGTACTCGCTGGCGACGCGATGAGCGCTTCCGCCGACTTCATCCCCTTGTCGCTGTGCGTGCTGACCGTGTCGGACACGCGCGGCCCGGACCAGGATTCGTCCGGCGACTATCTCGTCGCGGCGCTGCGCGAGGCCGGGCATGCGCTGCATGCGCGCGCGCTGCTGCCCGACGACCGCTACCGGCTGCGCGCGCAGGTGTCGCAGTGGATCGCCGACGAGGCGGTCGACGGCATCCTGGTCACCGGCGGAACCGGCTTCACCGGCCGCGATTCCACGCCGGAGGCGCTGCTGCCGCTGCTCGACAAGGAAATGCCCGGCTTCGGCGAGCTGTTCCGCGCGCTGAGCTTCGAAGAGATCGGCACGTCCACGCTGCAGTCGCGTGCCTTCGCCGGGCTCGCGAACGGAACGTTCCTGTTCGCCCTGCCCGGCTCGACGTCGGCATGCCGCACGGCGTGGGAGAAGATCGTGCGCGCGCAGCTCGACGCACGCACGAAGCCCTGCAACCTCGCTACCTTGCGCCCTCGGCTGCGGGAGCGCTGAGCGGGTCCGGGCGCTTGCCGAGCACCTCGAACTCCGGCCCGGCGAGGCGCAGGTTCGCGCGCAGCCAGGCGCGCAGCGCCGAGCCTGGCGCGTCGGGCGCGGCGCCGCCCAGGTGCGCGTGCAGCATCTGCAGCATCAGCCAGGCATACGCCTCGCGTGGCACCGGAGCCACCGGCGAGTGCCCGCCCGCCGGCTCGACGTAGAGGCTGACCGGCTTGCGCAGGCGCTGCAGCCGCGCGACGTAGTCGATGACGCCGCGCGCCGCGACCGTGCGGTCGGCGCCGCCGGCCATCACCAGCAGCGGCCGCGCCATGCGCGCCGCGTTCGCCACCGGCGATTGCGCATGCAGGCGCGCGTAGGTCGCGGGATCCGACGGATCCATGCCGAGCGTGCGCAGCGTCAGCAACAGGGAGCGGTCCGGCAAGTCGCCCTGGTCGCCCGATGCCGCCAGCCAGCGCATGCCCCAGCCCAGGTCCGGCGGCGGCGAACCGGCGACGCCGACCTTGAACAGGTCCGGCTGGAACGTCACGCCGAGCAGCGCCGAATAGCCGCCGAAGGAATGTCCGACGATGCCGACCCGCGCGGGATCGCCGATGCCCTGCGCGAGCAGATGACGCACGCCGTCGACGATGTCCTGTTGCACCCGCCCGTTGCCGAAGTCGCCCCTGGCAGCGAAGGTGTACTCGCGCCCATATCCGGTCGAGCCGCGGAAGTTGGCCTGGAACACCGCGTAGCCGCGATTCGCGAGCAACTGCGCGATCGCGTCGTAACCCGGGCGGAAGTGGTTGATCGGGCCGCCGTGCACCTGCGCGACGAGCGGCACGCGCGCGGGATCGGCACCGGGGGGCAGCAGCAGGAAGCCGTGCACGCGCATCCCGTCGGAGGCCGCGTAGTCGAACGGGATCTTCCGCGCCAGCGCTGCTTCCGGCAGCGGGCGGCGCGCCTGCGCGCCACCGGCGAGGATGCTGCGCAGGCGGCCGCTGGCGGGATCGTAGAGGTGCCATTTCGCGTCGCGCAGCGTGCTCGCGCGCTCGGACACCAGCCATCGCGCGTGCGGCCCTTCGGCGACGTCGATGCCGATGTCGCGGCCGGGGAAGCGCGCACGCAGGGCGTCGACCGCGGCCCGCACGCGTCCCATCCCGTAGAGCGCGGCGACGCTGCCGCGATAGTTCGCGGCCAGGGGTTCGGAACCGGACGGATCGAGCACTACCTCGTCGAGGTCGGCTTCACCTCGTGGATCGGCGTGCAACGTATGCAGGGTGCCATCGGGATCGAGCCGCAGCACGCGCCGGAGGTCGCCGCCGGTATTGCCGGCCAGCAGCAATGCGCCGTCGGGCGCCACGCCGACCAGCGACGCGCTCTCCATCGGCTGCATGCGCCGCAGTTCGCGCAGCCGCCCGCCGGGCCCCACGGCGTGGATGGCGTCGTGGTCGCCCATGAAGCGCGCGAGCGCGACGAGGCGGCCACGCGCATCGATGGCCACGTCGTGCACCCAGTGCGCGTCTTCCCACAGCCGCGTGCGATGCCCGCGCGCATCCATGCGCACGATGCGCCAGCGTTCCGAGGTGCCGCGGCGCACGCGCTCGCGCAGGATGACCGCGGCCGGCTGCGATCCGTCGACCTGCATGACCCGGCGCTCATCGGTGCCGAGCAGCGGCACGCGGATGCCGGCACCGGTCGCGATCTCCAGGGTGGAGAGCGCGCGCGGCGCGAACACGAACAGCCAGCGCCCGTCGCGCGACCACCCGAGCTGCGTGGCCTGGGTGCGCGGCACGAGCTGGCGCAGCGCACCACCGTCGGCAGGCAGCAGCCACAGGCTGCGCGACTCGCCTTCTTCGCGCAGGTACGCGACGTTCCTGCCATCCGGCGACAACCGCACGACGGGAAGCGCCGGCGGCGCCAGGAAGGCCTTGCGCGGCAGGCGCGGCGCGGGCGCCCGGGCTTGCTCGACGGCGACGGCCGCGCGCAGCGCGGCGTTGTCGCCGCGGCCGGCCCCGTGCGATGGCAGGGGCGCAGCGGACAACAGGATCGCCGCCGCCGCGGCCGCCAGGGACTTCGCCAGGCCGCTCATCGCGCGGTCCCCGCGAGCGGCTCCGCGGCGCCGGAACGCGCGGGCGCGGCAGCGTCGCGACGCACGGCCGCGGGATACAACAGCCACAGGCTCGCCAGCGCCGGCAGGCCGATGGCGCCGCAGGCGAGCACCCAGGTCCAGCGCGCCAGCGGGGTCGCGATACGGCTGCGGGTCAGCGCGATGGCACCCAGCAGCGACGACACGCACAACGCCAGCGCCAGCAGTGCGATCCGCCGCGGCGGCGGTGGCATCTCGCCGGCGGCGAGCGGATTGCGAGGCGCGAACGCGTCCTGCAGCGACAGGCACAGCGTGCGCAGCGCCGGCGAAAGCCACCAGCTGCGCATCGTGTAGGCGAGCGGCAAGTCGTAGGTCAACTCGCGCCGCGACACCGTGCTCGTCCGGCCGCTGCCGTCGATGCGCATCACCTGCTGGTACGGCACGGCTTCGCCCGCCCAAGCGCCGTTCGTGTAGGTGAACGACACCAGGTAGCCGTCGAGCAGTTCCATCAGCTCTATGCTGCCGAGCTTGGCGACGGCGCCCGGCATCGGCATCCGCAGCATGGGCGCCAGCACATCCAGCGTATTGGCCGCCTCGCGGCCGGGATAGATGTAGAGGGCGCGGTCGCTGAGCACGGCGATGTTCTCGCCCGCCGCCGCCGGCGTGGCCGCGAAGACCTCGCCGGGGGGCAGGCGAATGCGCGGGAACACGCGTTGCTGGTCCTCGTCGTACTGGTACGCGACGGTCGGTGTCGCCAGGTAACCGCCGCCGATCGGCATCGCCGGGCCCGGGAAGGGCGCGTTGTCCTCGCCCACGCCGAGTTCTCCGCGCGGGCGGCCGTCGAGCGAACCGCGGCCGGCGAAACGCATGCGGTCGTGGCTGAAGGTCCAGGTGACCGGCCGTTCCGCTTCGTCGAACTGCAGCGGTTGCATCGTGCCGGTCAGCTGGCCGCGGATCGGCAGCTCGCGCATCGGATACAGCACGAACACGTCCGACAGCGCGGCCTGTTCGCGCCACAGCGGCGCATCGGCGTCGCGGCTCGACGCCAGGCCCGCGAGCAGGCGCTCCTTCGGCTCCATGCGTCCGGCCGCGATGTAGCCGGTGGGCGCGGGCTGCGCGCCGTTGAGCGGATGCTTGCCGAGCGCCGTCAGGCCGATCTCATACCCGATGCCGAGCATCCACAGCAGGAAGTAGACGGCGACCTGCACCGGCAGCGCGGTCGCGGCCACCGCCAGCGGATGGCGCGGCGGCTGGTCGAGCTGCGGCTTGAACGCGATGCCCACGAGCACGGCGAGCGACAGCAACACGATCGCCTGCACCGCGAGCGCGCCCGCGCCCGGCGCATGCGAGAACATGAAGGCCGCAGGCAGCAGCGCCGCGGCCGCCGAATACCGCCGGTTCGCGAGCATCGCATACGCGCCGGCGAGGTAGCCGCAGGCGGCGATCAGCAAGGCGGCCACCGGCAGCAGCCAGTGCCGCAGGTCGACGACACGCGCCGTCAGCGCTTCCTGGTAGACGGCGATGGCGGCGATCGGCAGCGCCACGGCCACCGCGAGCAGCACGCCGCCGGCGCCGCACAGCGCGGCCGCGATCCGCAGCCGGTGCAGCGGGCGGTGCAGCAGGTTGAGCCAGTGGTTGGCGCGCCGGTAGGTGCCCATCTGGTACAGGCCCAGCAGCGCTCCCGCCACGACATAGACCATGCCGAACACCTGGTAGACCAGCTTCGGCTGCTGCGCGAGATCGACGAGCCGCGCCAGGAAGCCGAGCACGGCGAGATGGATCCCCGCGGCGGCGATCGCCCAGGCGCGGAAGCGCAGCAACTCGCCCTTGAACAGGTCCTTCATCGCACGCCCTCCTTCGCCGGCGCCGCGTGGTTCTTCGCCAGGAAGCCATTGACCGCGCGGTCCAGGCTCACCGGCATGCTCTGCATGGAACGCGCGCCCGCCGCGCGCAGGAATTCGCCGAAGCCTTCGTCCTGGTCGAGCACGATGTAGTGCTGCAGCCCGTCCAGGCGCTGGTGCTCGAGCAGGCCGGGCACCGTGCGCGGATCGGGGCCCTTGAACGGGATGTCGGCGATCCAGTGGCTCACCCGCGCGCGGAAGTCGTCGGGCGCGGCCATGCCGACCAGGCGGCCCTGCTCGAGGATCACCAGGTTGTCGGCGACGCGCTCGACTTCCTCCATCTGGTGCGAGCAATAGATCACCGTGCACCGTTCCGCCGCGTTGCTGTACAGCAGCGACTCGAGGAACGCGCGCTTGGCGACGACGTCGAGGCCCAGCGTCGGCTCGTCGAGCACCAGGAGCTCGGGCGACTGCGCCAGCGCGAGCGCGAGGTTGAACCCGGCGCGCTCGCCGCGCGACAGCTGGCCCACCTTCTGCCCGGGAAGCACGCGGTAGTGGCCGATCACCTCGTCGAAGGCCTCCTGGCGCCAGCGCGGGTACTGGTGGCGCTGCATCGCCACGACCGCGTCCACCGTCATCCAGCCGGGCAGCGTGTGTTCCTCGTTGACGAAGCCGATGCGGGCGCGGTCCTCCGGCCGCAGTGCGCCGCTGTCGCGGCCGAGGATGCGCGCCCTGCCGGAGGTCTGCGGCATGAAGCCGAGCAGGATCCGGAACAGGGTGGACTTGCCGGCGCCGTTGGCGCCGACGACGGCGTGGATGCGGCCGCGGGGAATGCGCAGGTCGAGCGTGTCGAGCGCGAGCTTGCGGCCGTAACGCTTGGTGAGCGCCTCGGTCTCGATGACGTATTCGTCGGAGGTCATGGCCGGTCTTCCATGGGGTCAGGCGCTCTTGCGGGGCGCAAGCGCGAGGAATTCGCGGTGCAGGCGCGCCTGCACCTCGTCGGGGGCGAAGTCGAGGACGATCACGTCGTGGAGGAAGCGCTGGATCGCCTCGTCGAGCCGGCGTTCGCGCTCCGCGTCGCTCAGGCGCTGGCGCAGCGGGGCCACGTACAGGCCCAGGCCCTGGCGCGAGTCGAGCCAGCCTTCGGCGGTGAGCTCGGCATAGGCCTTGGCCACCGTGTTCGGGTTGATCGTGAGTTGCTGCGCCAGGCCGCGGACGCTGGGCAACTGGTCCCCCGGCTCGAGCTCGCCGGTGGCGATCCGCATGCGGACTGCGTCCACGATCTGCTTGCCGATCGGACGGGGATCGCCGGTGGCGATCTGGATCATCAGGGGACGGATGCGGGCCATCGGGCTGTCCTATCTGTACTATGTGAACTAGTACAGACGAACCCAGCCTCGCCGTCAAGGCGATTCAGGCCGCCAAATCGCCGTTTCGTCGCAGTGTTTTCGCGGCCAGCGGGCAACCCTCGCCGCGTCAGGGGCCCCCGGAAGGCGCTAGGCCGCGGGCGGTGCCCCTCTGGCGATCATGGCTTCCAGCTCCGCGGCGGTCACCGGGCCGAGGAAGTGGTGCGCCACCCGCCCGTCCGGCCCGATCAGCCAGGTGGTGGGCAGGCCTCGCGGCGCATCGAACGCTGCCGGCGGGTCGTACACGTCGACCACGGCGATCGGGTAGACCACGGGGCGCTTGCCGAGGAAGGCCTTCAGGTCGGCCGGGGCGATGTCCTCGTAGGCGAGCCCGATCACCTCGACGTCCTCGCGCATCGCGTCGAGCGCGGACAGCTCCGGCATCTCCTTCAGGCAGGGACCGCACCACGTCGCCCAGTAGTTCACGACCACCCAGCGGCCGCGATGGTCGGCGAGGCGCCACGGCTTGCCGTCGAGCGTGGCGACCTCGAGCACGGGCATCGCGTCGGCACCGTCCTTGCGCTGCGTGGGCCTGGCGGGCGCTCCTGTCGCCGGCGTGGACGCGGCGGGCGCGGGTTTCGCGGCGGGGGCGCCGGCGGGCGCCGCCGCCTCGCGCTTGCAGCCCGCCAGCGCGAGCGCGGCGACCGCGGCGACGCAGGCGTACGCCAGCCAGGATCCTCGGTTCATGCCGTTTCCTTCCCGTTCTCGTAGATGTTGGACACGCGTCGCCGCAGCAGGTCGCGCAGCGGCAGCCGCAGCTCGTCCAGCTCGGCCAGTGCCGCGCCGCCGAGCGCGTCGTCGCGGCACGGCAGGTGCGCCTCCGCGATCGGGATGCGCAGCTGGCAGGCTTCGTAGAGGTCGGCCATGCTCAGTTCGTCGAGGTCGCGCGCGAGCAGCCATTCGCCCGACTCCGCGCGGACCACCACGCCGACCTCGCACAGCTCGCCGAGCAGTTCCTGCACCAGCGCGTCGGTCAGCAACGGCTCCAGCTGCAGGATCTCGTCGGTATGCAGGCCGCGCCCGGCCTTGCGCTGTTCGGCGAAGCGACCCAGCAGGCGCAGCAGCCCGTAGATCTCGAAGCCTTCCGGCAGGCGCATCGCCGCCGGCTGGTAGCGGAATGCGGACATCGAGGAGGCGAAGGATGCGCCCAGCAGGATCGACACCCAACCCAGGTAGATCCACAGCAGGAACACCGGCACGAACGCGAGCGGCCCGTAGATCTTCTGGTAGGAGCCGAAGCTGCCGATGTACAGGCCGATGCCCCACTTCACCAGCTCGAACAGCAGCACCGACAGCACAGCGCCCGCCGCCGCATGCCGCCACTTGACCGTGCGGTGCGGCACGACGCGGAAGATCGCGGCGAAAGCGAGCAGCTCGATCGCCATCGGGGCGACGCGCAGCATCAGCGCCTCGAGCATGCGCCCGGGCGCCGTGCTGAACACGGCCAGCGAGAACAGCTGCGTGGACAGCGCCAGGCTCGTCGCCGCCACCAGCGCGCCGAGCGTGAGCACCGTCCAGTAGACCAGGAAGCGGCTGAACTTCGGCCGCGCCGTCTTCACCCGCCAGATGCGGTTGAAGGTGCCCTCGACGCTGAAGAGCGTGATCAGCAGCGAGGTGACCAGCGCGATCACGCCGGCGGTGGTGAGCTGGCCGGTGTTGGCGGTGAAGCCCTTCAGGTAATCCTCCACCTTGCGCGCCGCGCTGGGCACGAAGTTGGTGAAGATGTAGTTGGTGAGGCTGTCGCTCCACTGGTCGAACACCGGGAACGCCGAGAGCACGCCGAACACCACCATCGACAGCGGCACGAGCGCGAACACCGTGGTGTAGGACAGCGCGCCGGCGGCCTCGAACAGCCGGTCGTCGAGGAAGCGGCGGAACAGGAACGCGAAGAAGGTGCGCGCCCGCGCGCGGTCGCGCAGGCGGTCGCTCCAGCGGTTGATCGAATCCAGCGGCTCCATGGCCCCGGGAGGGTAGCAAGAACCGGGGCGGCGCCGCGCGAGCGGTCGCGCCGCGGGGCGCGGCCGGTTACGCTGCGCGCATGCCCGAGATCCTGGTCCTCTACTACAGCCGCGGCGGTTCGGTCGCCCGGCTCGCGCGCCACGTCGCCCGCGGCGTCGGCGAAGTCGAAGGGATGGCCGCGCGCCTGCGCACCGTGCCGCCGGTGGCGGCGGTCACGCAGGCCGCCAGCCCGCCGGTGCCCGAGGAGGGCGCGCCCTACGTCGAGCGCGCCGACCTGGCCGAATGCGCCGGCCTGCTGATCGGCAGCCCGACGCGCTTCGGCAACATGGCCGCGCCGCTTAAGCATTTCATCGACGGCCTCGGCGCGGAGTGGGCCAGCGGCACCCTGGTCGGCAAGCCGGCGGGTGCGTTCACCTCGACCTCGACCATGCACGGCGGCCAGGAATCGACGCTGCTCACGATGCTCGTGCCGCTGCTGCACCACGGCTGCGTGGTCGCCGGCATCCCGTTCACCGAGCCCGCGCTCAACACCACCCGCAGCGGCGGCACGCCCTACGGGGCCAGCCACCTCGCCGGCCTGCAGGACGACCCGCAGCCGACGGACGAGGAAGCGCAGCTTGCGCGCGCGCTCGGCCGGCGCATCGCCACGCTCGCGGCGAGGCTGGCGCCATGACGCCGGCGCGACGGCTGCTGCGCGTTGCGCTGCTGGCGCTCGCGCTGCTGTACGGCGCGTGGTTCGGCGGTACCTGGCCCGCCGGCGCGCCGCGCTGGGTGGCGCTCGCGGTGTTCGCGCTGCCGCCGCTGCTGCTGGCCCTGGCCTTGCCGCGCCATGGCGCGCGCGCGGGCTTCTGGGCGGGCGTGCTCGCATTGGCGTGGTTCTCGCACGGCGTGATGGTCGCCTGGACGCGGCCGCCGGAACGCTGGCCGGCGCTGGCGGAAGTCGCGCTCGCGGTGGCGGTCGTGTTCGCCGCGAGCATTCCCGGCCTGCGCGCGCGCTTCGCGAAGCGCTAGCGGCGCCCCTTCCCATCGCGCCGCGCATGGACAGCGCCGATCCGCGAATGCAGGGCCTCGACGGCACGCAGGTCGCGCGCCTGCACGCGGCGGCACGGGCGACGCGCGACGGCGCGCCTGCGCACGCCGAAGCCCTGCTGCAGGAGGCGATCGCGGCGACGGGCGGGCATCCGGAAGCGCTGCGCCTGCTCGGCCTGCTGCGCAACCGCGCGCGCCGCCCGGCCGAAGCGCGCGAGCTGTTCCTGCGCGCGCTCGCGCAGCGCCCGGACGACGCCGTGCTGCTCAGCGACCTCGGCAGCGCGCACATGAACCTGGGCGACGCCGATGCCGCATTCGCGAGCTGGCGGCGCGCCTGCGCCCTGGCCCCGCGGGAACCGGCGCCCTGGTACAACCTCGGCCGCAACCTGCAGTTGCAGGGTCGCGGCGAGGAAGCGGTGCCGGCGCTGCGACAGGCGCTCGCGCTCGCGCCCGGCCTCGTGCCGGCGGCGGTGCTGCTGGGCGATGCGCTCGTGCACCTCGGCGGATTCGCGGAGGCCGCCGGCGCCTACCGGCAGGCGTTGCGCGCCGATCCTGCCTGCGGCGACGCCTGGCGCGGGCTGTGCGCGATCCGCGCGCCGGCGCCCGATGGCGACGACCTCCGCGCGCTGGAAGCGCAGCTCGCACGCGCGGACCTGCGCGAGGCGGACCGCATCGCGATGGAGTACGCGCTCGGGCGCCTGCACGAGCGCGATGGCGATTACCCACGCGCGTTCGCACGCCTCGCCTCGGCCAATGCGCGGCAGCGGCGCCTCGCGCCGTGGAGCGCCCGGGCCCTCGCGGACTACGTGGATGCCGCACTGGCGGCGACGGCACGCCTGCCGGCGCCGCCCGACCCGATGCTCGGCCGCGAGGCGATCTTCATCGTCGGCCTGCCGCGCTCGGGCTCGACGCTGTTCGAGCAGGTGCTCGCCGCGCATCCCGAAGTCGAAGGCGCCAGCGAGCTGCCCGACCTCGGCGAGGTCGTGCAGGAGGAAAGCCGGCGCCGCGGCCGCCCCTATCCGCAATGGGTGCCGGACGCGACGCCGGCCGACTGGGCGCGCCTCGGCCGCGAGTACCTGCGCCGCACTGCGCGCTGGCGCATGCGCCGTCCGCGCTTCACCGACAAGCTGCCGGAGAACTGGAAGCACGCCGGCATCCTGCGCGCGATGCTGCCCGGCGCCACCGTCGTCGAGGTCCGCCGCGATCCGCTCGAGACCGCCTGGTCCTGCTTCCGCCAGCAGTTCCTCGCCCTGCCCCACTTCGCCTGCGACTTCGGCGACATCGCCGCCTGCCTGCACGGCTGCGAGCGGGCGATGGATGCCTGGCGCGCGCGCGACCCGGAGCGCATCCACCTGTTCCGTTACGAGGCGCTCGTCGCCGCGCCGGAGCCCACGGTCCGCGCGCTGCTCGACGCCTGCGGGCTCGGCTTCGACCCCGCCTGCCTCGCCCCGCACGCCGTGCGCCGCGGCGTGCGCACCGCCAGCGCCGCCCAGGTGCGCGAGCCGCTGCGCGCAGCCGCGCCGCTGGCGCCGCGCTATGGCGCCCTGCTCGACCCGCTGCGCGAGGCGCTGGCCCGCTGAGCGCCCCGGCGGCGCCGGCAGGGCTTACCATGTGCGCATGGACCACCTGCTCATCGTCACCACCGGCGGCACCATCGACAAGGTGTATTTCGACGACAAGTCGGACTACCAGGTCGGCGAGCCGCAGATCGGCCGCATCCTCGAGGAACTGGGCGTCGCGTTCCGCTTCCACGTGATCCCGATCCTGCGCAAGGACTCGCTGCACATCGACGCCGCCGACCGCGAACTGCTGCGCGCGACGATCGCCGCGCAAGGCACGCGCCACGTCCTGGTGACCCACGGCACGGACACGATGGTGGATACCGCCCGGGTGCTGTCGACCATCCCCGGCAAGGTGATCGTGCTGACCGGCGCGCTGAACCCGGCGCGCTTCCGCGGCTCCGACGCCGAGTTCAACATCGGCACCGCCGTCGGCGCCGTCCAGTCGCTGCCCGACGGCGTCTACATCGCGATGAACGGGCGCGTCTGGGATCCGGCGAAGGT
>JBDZUW010000173.1:0-2348 GCA_040255375.1 Luteimonas sp.
TACCAGCCCTCGATGAAGCGATCGAGCTGGATCCGCTCCGGCACCAGCGCCGCCACCAGGTCCGCGCGCGCGATGCGGCGCGTTTCCAGCATCGGCCCGCGCGGCAGCGCCAGCAACTGCTGCAGCCACGCCAACGCGCGCACCGGCACGCTGTCGATGTCGACGAGCTCGTCGACCAGGCCCATCGCCAACGCGGCCTCGGACTGCACCAGCTCACCGGCCACCAGCAGGCGCTCGGCGCGGTACGGGCCGACGACGCGGCGCATCAGGTGCTGGATGCCTTCCGGCGCGACCAGGCCGACCTGGGTTTCGTTGAGGCCGATCGAGAACGGACCGCTGGCCATGATCCGGTAGTCGCAGCACAACGCCAGCACGCAGCCGCCCGCGGGGGCATGCCCGGCGAGCGCCGCGACCACCGGCATCGGCGCGTTCGCGAGCGCGCGCGCGGCCTCGAAGAAGGCTTCCCACGCCGCGCGCAACGCGGCGCGGTCGGCGCCGAGCGAGGCGAGATGGGGCACGTCGAGGCCGGCCGAGAACACCTTCGGCCCGCCCGACAGCACCAGGCCGTGGACGCCGTCGCCGGCGGCGCGGGCGACGGCCGCGGCGATCGCCTGCGACAGCGCGGGGTCGAGCGCATTCACGGGCGGCCGCGACAGCCGCAGCTCGCGCACCGCGCCGTGGTCGAGAAGGGTGACGAGGTCGCTCATGGCCGGCTCCGCGGGCGGATGGAGCTACAATTATGCGCATGAACCGGCATCGGCTCCCGCACTTTCCCCGCGCCCTGCGAAGGCTTGCCGCGCTGGTGCTGCTCGTGCCGGGCGCCGCCACCGCGGCACCCGCGCCTGCCGCCGCGCAGGGCGCCGATTGCCTGCCGACGGTCGAAGACGCCTGGATCCGGATGCCGCCCGCGAACCTGCCGATGATGGCCGGCTACGCGCGCATCGCCAATCCGTGCCGCGTCCCGCTGGCGATCGTCGGCGCGCGCAGCGCCGCTTTCGCCGACACCAGCCTGCACGAAACCCGCGTCGAAGGCGGCATCAGCCGCATGCGCGCGACGCCGGCGCTGCGCCTGGCGCCCGGCGGCAGCGCCGTGCTCGAGCCCGGCGGCTTCCACCTGATGCTGATGCAGCCGGTGAAGCCGCTGCGCGCGGGCGAGCGCGTCGTCGTCGAGTTCACGCTGGAAGACGGCCGTCGCTTCGCGGTGCCGTTCGAAGCCAGGCCGATCGCCCGGCCCTGACGGCATTCCGCGGGCGCGGGTCAGCGCCCGCCCGCGGCCACTTCGCGCACCGCCGCCGGCAGCGCCACCGGCTTGCCGCTGGCGCGGTCGATCCAGACCATCACCACGTCGCCGTCCGCGTGCAGCGCCGCGCCGTCGGCGGACACGATGCGATGGCCGATCGTGATGCTGGTGTTGCCGATGCGCGCCGCGAACAGCTCCACCGCGATCGACGACGGATACCCGATCGGCATGCGGTAGTTGATGTGCACCGCGGCCAGCAGCGGGGCGATCGCGTCGGTGACCCACTCGCGCCCCAGGGTGCGGAACCACTGGATGCGCGCTTCCTCGAGGTAGGTGAGGAAGTTGGAGTTGTTGACGTGGCCGAAGGCGTCGAGGTCGCGCCAGCGCGGCTCGATCGGGTGGCGGAACAGGACGGCGGGCGCCGCGTCGTGGCTGGCGTCGTTCATGCGGCGGATTTCCTCTTCGCGGCCTTGCCTTCCAGCCCCAGCGTCTTCGCCAGGAAGCGCCCGGTGTGCGACTGCGGCATCTTCGCCACGTCCTCCGGCGTGCCCTGCGCGATGATCTGCCCGCCGCGATGCCCGCCCTCGGGGCCGAGGTCGACGATCCAGTCGGCGGTCTTGATCACGTCGAGGTTGTGCTCGATCACGACGATGGTGTTGCCGTCGTCGCGCAGCTTGTGCAGCACCGACAGCAGGTGCTCGATGTCGTGGAAGTGCAGGCCCGTGGTCGGCTCGTCGAGGATGTACAGCGTGCGGCCGGTGTCGCGCCGCGACAGCTCCTTCGACAGCTTCACGCGCTGCGCTTCGCCGCCGGACAGCGTGGTGGCGCTCTGGCCGAGCTTGATGTAGCTCAGGCCCACGTCCACCAGCGTCTCCAGCTTGCGCGCCAGCGACGGCACCGGCTCGAACAGCTTCAGCGCGTCCTCGACCGTCATCTCGAGCACGTCGTGGATGCTGTAGCCCTTGTAGAGGATCTCCAGCGTCTCGCGGTTGTAGCGCTTGCCGTGGCAGACGTCGCAGGGCACGTACACGTCCGGCAGGAAGTGCATCTCGACCTTGATCAGGCCGTCGCCCTGGCAGGCCTCGCAGCGGCCGCCGCGCACGTTGAA
>JBDZUW010000069.1:0-11621 GCA_040255375.1 Luteimonas sp.
AAGGCGACGCGGCGATCGCGGCGGCACGCGCAGCGCTCGGCGCCGGCGCGATCGCCGGCGCGTCCTGCTACGACGACGACGCGCGCGCGGAAGCCGCGGCGGCGGCCGGCGCCGGCTACCTCGCGTTCGGCGCGCTGTTCCCGTCCACCACCAAGCCCAACGCGCGCAGGGCGACGCCGGCGCTGCTGCGCGCGGCCGCGCGGCACGGCCTGCCGCTGGTGGCGATCGGGGGGATTACGCCGGACAATGCCGCGATCGCCATCGCCGCGGGTGCCGACCTCGTCGCCGTCGTCGGCGGCGTGTTCGACGCGCCCGATCCCGCCGCCGCCGCCCGCGCGCTGCAGGCGCTCTTCTGAAGGACACCGATGGACACCAGCCGTTCCCGCGAACTCTTCTCCCGCGCCCGCACGCTCATGCCCGGCGGCGTCAATTCCCCGGTGCGCGCATTCCGCTCCGTCGGCGGCGAACCCTTCTTCGCGCAGCGCGCGGAAGGGCCGTACCTGTTCGACGTCGACGGCAACCGCTACATCGACTATGTCGGCTCGTGGGGCCCGATGGTCGCCGGCCACAACCATCCGGACGTGCTCGACGCGGTGCTGGCCACGGCGCGCGACGGCCTCAGCTTCGGCGTGCCGAACCCGCTGGAAGTGACGATGGCCGAGACGATCGCGCGCATCGTGCCGGGCTGCGAAATGGTGCGCATGGTGAACTCGGGCACCGAGGCGACGCTGTCGGCGATCCGGCTCGCGCGCGGCGCGACCGGGCGCGCGCGCATCGTCAAGTTCGAGGGCTGCTACCACGGCCACGGCGACAGCTTCCTGGTCAAGGCGGGCAGCGGCGCGCTCACGTTCGGCGTGCCGACCTCGCCGGGCGTGCCCAAGGCGCTGGCCGACCTCACGCTCACCCTGCCCTACAACGACTTCGACGCGGCCACGGCGCTGTTCGACGAATGCGGCGCCGACATCGCGGGCCTGATCGTCGAGCCGGTGGTCGGCAACGCCAACTGCCTGCCGCCGCGCGAGGGCTACCTGCAGCACCTGCGCGCCCTGTGCTCGAAGCACGGGGCGCTGCTGATCTTCGACGAGGTGATGACCGGCTTCCGCGTGGCGCTGGGCGGCGCGCAGGAACGCTATGGCGTGACGGCCGACCTGGCCACCTTCGGCAAGGTGATCGGCGGCGGCATGCCGGTGGGTGCCTACGGCGGCCGCCGCGACCTGATGGAACAGGTGTCGCCGAGCGGCCCGGTGTACCAGGCGGGCACGCTGAGCGGCAATCCGGTGGCGATGGCCGCCGGCCTCGCGATGCTCGCGCTGGTGCAGGCGCCCGGCTTCCATGCGGCGCTCGAGGCGAAGACGAACGCGCTCTGCGACGGGCTCGAGGCGGCCGCGCGCGACGCGGGCGTCCCGTTCAGCACCAACCGCGTGGGCGGCATGTTCGGGCTGTTCTTCAGCGGCGAGCGCGTCGACACCTACGCGCAGGCGCTGGCCTGCGACACGGCGGCGTTCAACCGCTTCTTCCACGCGATGCTGGAGCGCGGCGTGTACCTGGCGCCGTCGGCGTTCGAGGCGGCGTTCATGTCGTCCGCGCACGGCGACGCGGAGATCGCGGCGACCGTCGCGGCCGCGCGCGAAGCCTTCCGGATCGCGAAGGGGTGATCCGATGACGCAGGAGACGACGATGCGACTCGAGACCCTGGCCGTGCACGCCGGTGCTGCCGCCGACGCGGAAACCGGCGCGGTCGCGCCGCCGATCCACCTGTCCACGACCTTCCGGCATGGTCCGGCGGCCGAGCGCATCGCCGGCTACGAATACCAGCGCGAAGGCAACCCGACGCAGGACCGCCTGGAGACCGCGCTCGCCGCGCTCGAGGGCGGCACGGCGGCGCTCGCCTACGCCTCCGGCATGGCCGCGATTTCCGGCCTGCTCGAGACGCTGCCGGCCGGCGCCCGCGTGCTCCTGCCGGACGACTGCTACAGCGGCCTGCGCTACCTCGCCAACGAATTCCTGCCGCAGCGCGGCGTGCACGCGGAGTTCGTGGACATGGCCGACCTGGCCGCGGTGGAAGCGGCATGCGCGGAGCCGGTGGCGCTGGTCTGGGCGGAGACGCCATCCAACCCGCTGCTCAAGGTGAGCGACATCGCCGCGCTCGCCCGGATCGCGCATGCGCGCGGCGCGCTGCTGGCCTGCGACAACACCTTCGCGACGCCGGTGCTGCAGCGGCCGCTGGCGCTGGGCGCCGACGTCGTCATGCATTCGACCACCAAGTATTTCGGCGGCCACAGCGACGTGCTCGGCGGCGCGCTGGTGTTCGCGCGCCAGGACGCGCTGTTCGATGCGGTACGCCATCGCCGCCACATCACCGGCGGGGTGCTCTCGCCGTTCAGCGCCTGGCTGTTGCTGCGCGGCTGCCGCTCGCTGGCGGCGCGCATGGCGATGCACTGCGCGAACGCGCGCGTGCTCGCCGGTTTCCTGGCGGAGCACCCGGCGGTCGCGCGGGTGAACTGGCCGGGCCTGCCGTCGCATCCGGGCCACGCCGTCGCCGCCGCGCAGATGCGCGATTTCGGCGCGATGCTGAGCGTGCAGCTGCGCGGCGGCCGCGACGCCGCGCTGGCGGCCGCGGGCAGGCTGCAGCTGTTCACGAACGCGACCTCGCTCGGCGGCTGCGAATCGCTGGTCGAGCACCGGGCGTCGGTGGAAGGGCCGCATCCGGTGTCGCCGCAGGACCTGCTGCGCGTGTCCGTCGGCCTGGAGCACCCCGACGACCTCGTCGCCGACTGGGTGCAGGCGCTCGACGGCCTCGCCTGATCCGCGTCCGCTGCCCGCGGCTGCGCCCGCCTTACCAGGTGCCCGTATTCGGCATCGACGCCCAGGGCTCCCGCGGCGGGAGCGGCTCGCCGCGCTGCAGCAGCTCGATCGAGACCAGGTCGGGCGAACGCACGAAGGCCATGTGCCCGTCGCGCGGCGGCCGGTTGATCGTGACGCCCATCGCCTGCAGGTGCGCGCACAGCGCGTAGATGTCGTCGACGAGGAAGGCGAGGTGGCCGAAGTTGCGCGCGCTGCCGTAATCCTCGGTGCCGCCGTCGTCGGCGGGCCAGTTCCAGGTCAGCTCGATCTCCGCCCCGGGCGATTCCGGCGCCGCCATGAACACGAGCGTGTAGCGGCCGGCCGGGTTCTCCTGGCGCCGCGCCTCGCGCAGCCCGAGCCCGTCGCGATAGAACCGCAGCGAGGCCTCGAGGTCGCGCACGCGGACCATGGTGTGCAGGTAGCGCATGGCGGCAGTGTCCCCCCGGCCCCGTGAAGCCGTGCTCAATCGAGGAACGTGCTCAATCGAGGAACAGGTCGGGCAGCAGCGGTGCGCCCGGCTGCATCGCGTAGGCGTCGAAGTCGCGCACGCCGGCCTCGCGCAGCACGTCCTCGTCGACGAGGAAGTTGCCGGAGAAGCCCCGCGCCGGCCGCGCCAGCACGGCGTGCGCCGCGTCGGCGACGATGTCCGGCTTGCGGCAGTTGGCCGTGTCGACGCCCGGGATCATGTTGATCGCGTCGGTGGCGATCACGGTGCGCGGCCACAGCGCGTTGATCGCCACGCCCTGGCGGCCGAATTCCGCGGCGAGGCCGAGGGTGACGAAGCTCATGCCCATCTTCGCCAGCGTGTAGCCCGTGTGCGGCCCCCACCATTTCGGATCGAGCGACGGCGGCGGCGCGAGGGTGAGGATGTGCGGGTCCGGCGCCTGCAGCAGGTGCGGCAGGCAGGCCTGGCTGCACAGGAAGGTGCCGCGCGCGTTGACCTGCTGCATCAGGTCGAAGCGCTTCATCGGCGTGTCCAGCGCGCCGCGCAGCCAGATCGCGCTGGCGTTGTTGACCAGGGCATCGATGCCGCCGAACGCGTCCACCGTGGCCGCGACCGCCGCGCCGACGGAGTCCTCGTCGCGGATGTCGCAGCGCAGTGCCAGCGCGCGCCCGCCCGCGGCCTCGACCTCGGCGGCGACGGTGTGGATGGTGCCCGGCAGCTTCGGGTTGGGCACGTCCGACTTCGCCGCGATGGCGATGTTGGCGCCGTCGCGCGCGGCCCGCAGCGCGATCGCGCGGCCGATGCCGCGGGACGCGCCGGTGATGAACAGGGTCTTGCCGGACAGGTTCGCCATTGGTGCTCCTCGGGTCCGCCCAAGCATAATCCGCCGATGACGAACCTGCAGGCGACGGCCCGGCGATGACGGGCGCATGGCTGGACGGCATGGTCGCGTGGATCGGCGCCCACCCGGTCGCGGCCGGCGGACTGGTGTTCCTGGTCGCGTTCTGCGACGCGCTCGCCGTCGTCGGGATCGTGGTGCCGGCATTGCCGCTGCTGTTCGCGGTCGGCGTGCTGGTCGGGCTGGGGCATGTGTCGGGGCCGTACGCGCTCGCCGCGGCCGCGGCCGGCGCGCTCCTCGGCGACGGGCTCAGCTACTGGATCGGGCGGCGCTGGGGACCGTCGATGCGCGAGCACTGGCCGTTCCGCCGCTATCCGCAGCTGCTGCACCGGGGCGAAGCGCTGTTCCGCCGCCACGGCAACAAGGGCATCGTGATCGCGCGCTACGTCGGCGCGGTGCGGCCGTTCGTCCCTGCCGTCGCCGGCATGCTGGGCGTGCCGGCGAAGCGTTACCTGCCGCCGAGCCTGTTCGCCGCCGTCACCTGGGCGGCGGTCTTCCTCGCGCCGGGCTGGATCTTCGGCGCCTCCTATGAAGCGGTGGCGGCGGTCGCCGACCGCCTCGCGCTTGCGTTGCTCGCGCTGCTCGCGGTGCTGGCCCTCGCCTGGGCGATCGTGCTGTATTCGTGGCGCTGGTTCGCGCACCACGCCGACACGCTGCTGGCGCGCGCGCTGCGCTGGTCGAGCGCACATCCGCGGCTGGGCCGCTACGCGCAGGCGCTGGTCGACCCGAACCGGCCGGAATCCGCGCCGCTGGCGCTGCTCGCGGCCTGCCTGCTCGCGATCGGCTGGGCGTGGTTCGCGCTGCTGGCGCTGGTGCTGGGGCGCGGCGGACCGCTGCTCGTCGACCAGACCGTGTACTCGGCGATGGCGACGCTGCGCAATCCGCTCGCGGACCGGTTGATGGCCGCGCTGGCGACGCTCGGCGACGTGCAGGTGCTGCTGCCCGCGGCGGGCGCGGCGCTGGCCTGGCTGCTGTGGCGCCGGCGCTGGATCGCGGCCGCGCACTGGCTCGCGGCGCTGTGCTTCGGCCTTGCGCTCACCGCCGGCCTCGACGCATGGATCGACATGCCGCGGCCGCCGGGGGCGCCGGACGGCTTCGGCTTCCCGTCGATCGCGGTGACGATGGCCACCATCGCGCTCGGCTTCTTCGCCGTGCTGATCGCGCGCGCCCTGCCCGGCCGGCGCCGCGTGTGGCCGTACGTGGTCGGCGGGGCGATGGTGACGATGATCGGCTTCGCCCGCCTGTACCTCGGCGCGCACTGGCTCAGCGACGTCGTCGGCGGCGTGCTGCTCGGCGTGTCGTGGCTGCTGGCGCTCGGCATCGCCTACCGCAGCCACGTGTCGCGGCCGCTCGACATGCGCCCGCTCGCCATCGCGTTCTATGGCGTGTTCGCGGTCGCGGGCGCATGGCACGCGGGGCGCGCCGCCACGCCGCTGCTGGCGCGCTTCGCACCGCCGCCGCCGACGCTGGCGCTGGATGCGGCGGCCTGGTGGGACGGCGATGCGTGGCAGGCGCTGCCCGCGCGGCGGAACGAGCGCGCCAGCGGCCGGCGCTGGCCGCTGGACCTGCAGGTCGCCGGGCCGCTGGACAGCGTCCGCGCCGCGCTCAGGGCGCAGGGTTGGCGCGAGCAGCCGCAGGCCGACTGGCTCGACGTCCTCGGCCTGCTCGACGACGACCGCCCGCCCGCCGCGCATGCCGTGCTGCCCGCGACGCTGGGTGCCGAGGCGGAAGTGCTGCTGATGCGCCGGCGTGCGCCGCTCGCCGGCCAGGACCATGCCGGCCAGGACCACGCCGACCAGGAGCAGGTGCTCCACGTCTGGCGCGCGCCGGTGCTGCTGGGCGACGGTTCGCCGCTGTGGCTCGGCAGCGCGCAGGCGATGCGGCATGCGCGCGTGCTCGATGCCGCGTCGCTGTGGCAACCGGTGCCGGACGGCGGCGCCGCGGGCGCGGCGGTGCGCGAGGCGCTGTCCGTCTTCCCGGCGCGCAGCGGCGACCGCGACGGCATCGCCGTGCTGCGCGTGGATGCCAGGAAGGCGCGCCCGCGCTAGGCGAGCGTCTCCACCCACTCGGTGAGGCGCTGCAGCCGCGCGTGCGGGTCGTCCTCCTGCAGCAGCGCCTGCCGCTGCAGCAGCGACAGCGGGAGCAGCTCGGCCAGCCGCCAGCCGACCCAGGCGGCGTCGCCGAGCTGCGCGGGCCCGGCGTTCGCATGCTCGCCGCCGGCCTGCTCGAGGATCTTCTGCAGCAGCGTGCCCAGCAGCGCGTGCTCGGGACGCAGTTCGTCGTCGCCGTCGGGATCGCGCCATTCGACATCGGCGACGACGAGGCCGTTGTCGCGCACCCGCGCGCGACGGACGCGGAAGCGGCGCTGGCCGCGCACGCGCAGGGTCAGCACGCCGCCGGGTTCGCCGCCGAAGTCCTCGATGCGCGCCTCCGTGCCCCAGGCCGCGGGCGCGGGCGCGGCACCCGCTTCCACGCCATCGGCATCCGCCCCTTCGAGATCCGTGCCCTCGAGGAGCAGGCACACGCCGAAGCCGTTGCCGGCGCGCCCGCAGTCGCGCACCAGGTCGAGGTAGCGCGCTTCGAACACGCGCAGGTCCAGCGCGGCGCCGGGCAGCAGCACCGTGGGCAGCGGGAACAATCCGAGCGTGTCGTGAGCCATGCGGACACCCTAGCGCAAGCGGCGCCGGCTTTTCGCGAACGCTTCGCGGCGCGCCGGTGCCTAGCGCCGAAGCGCGTCGAGGAAGCGGCGCGGCGCCGCGTCGAAGCCGCCGTTGGACATGAACACGACGTGGTCGCCGGCGCGCGCCAGGCCGCGCAGCGTCGCGACCAGCGCGTCCACGTCGGGCACGGCGTGGCCTTCGCCGCGCAGGGCGCCGACGACCTTGCCGGCATCCCAGGCGAGCTCGGGCCGGTGCAGGAACACCACCACGTCGGCCAGCCCGAGCGACGGCGCGAGGGCATCGGCGTGCGCGCCCAAGCGCATCGAATTGCTCCGCGGCTCCATCGCCACCACGATCCGCGCGCCGCCGACGCGGGCGCGCAGGCCCTCCAGCGTGGTGGCGATGGCCGTCGGGTGATGCGCGAAATCGTCGTACACGGTGATCCCGCCGTGCTCGCCCACCACTTCCATGCGCCGCCGGACGCCGCCGAAGCGCGCGAACGCGGGCAGCACGGCGGCCACGTCCACACCCACCGCATGCGCGGCGGCAATTGCGGCGAGCGCGTTCATCACGTTGTGGCGACCGAGCAGCGGCCAGTGCACTTCGCCCAGCTCGCGCCCGCCATGCACGACCGCGAACGCGCTGCCGTCCGCGGCGATCATCCGCGCCGTCCAGTCGAAGGCGCGACCTCCGGCCGCCTGCGCGGCATCGAGCCCGAAGGTCTCGACCGGCGTCCAGCAGCCCATCGCCAGCACTTCCGCCAGGCGCGCGTCCTCGCCGTTGACGATGAGGCGGCCGCGGCGCGGCACCGTGCGCACGAGGTGGTGGAACTGGCGCTGGATCGCGGCCACGTCCGGGAAGATGTCGGCGTGGTCGTACTCGAGGTTGTTGAGGATCGCCACCAGCGGCCGGTAGTGCACGAACTTCGAGCGCTTGTCGAAGAACGCGGTGTCGTATTCGTCCGCCTCGACGACGAACTCGCGCCCGCCGCCGATGCGCGCGGACACGCCGAAATCGCCGGCGACGCCGCCGATGAGGAAGCCCGGCTCGCGGCCCGCCGCTTCCAGCAGGTACGCGAGCAGCGTGGTCGTCGTGGTCTTGCCGTGGGTGCCGGCCACCGCCAGCGTGTCGCGCCCGGGCAGCACGTTCTCGCGCAGCCACTCCGCGCCGGAGGTATAGGCGCGGCCGTCGTCGAGCACCTGCTCGACCGCCGGATTGCCGCGCGAGAGCGCGTTGCCGACCACGACCACGTCGCAGTCCGCGGAGATGTTGCCGGGCGCGTAGCCCTGCTTCAGGCCGATGCCGAGCGTCTCCAGCTGCGTGGACATCGGCGGGTAGACGGCCTGGTCGCTGCCCTCGACCTCGTGGCCGAGTTCGCGCGCGAGCGCCGCGACGCCGCCCATGAAGGTGCCGGCGATGCCGAGGATGTGCAGTTTCATCGCAGCGGGCGGTCAGCCGACGTCGGCGGTGGGCGCGATGGCCTCGATGATGCGGTTGAACACCTCGTCGAGCCCGCCGACGCCGTCGACCACGGTGAGCTGGCCGTGCTGGCGGTAGAACTCCACCACCGGCGCGGTCTGGCTGTCGTAGACCTCCAGGCGCTTGCGCACGGACTCGGGATTGTCGTCGGCGCGGCCTTCGGCCTTGGCGCGGCCGGCGATGCGCTCGACCAGCAGCGACGTCGGCACTTCCAGCTGCACGGCGTAATCCATCGGCTGGCCGATGCGCGACAGCAGCGCGTCGAGCGCGGCGGCCTGGGCGAGGTTGCGCGGATAGCCGTCGAGGATGAAGCCGCCGCGGGTGTCGGGCCGCGAGAAGCGATCCTCGAGCATGCCCAGCAGGATCTCGTCGGAGACGAGCTCGCCGCGGGCCATCACTTCCTTCGCCGCGAGGCCGAGCTTGCTGCCGGCCGCGACTTCGGCGCGGAGCAGGTCGCCGGTGGAGACGTGCGGGACCTGGAGGTGATCCTTCAGCCGCGCCGCCTGCGTTCCCTTGCCGGAGCCCGGCGCACCCAACAGAACCAATCGCATCAGCCACTCCCGAACTGTCATTCGCGATGCCGGCACGGCGCTAGACTGCTGCCGACCCCACATCGCGGCCGGGCGCCAGCTTAACCCATCCCGGCCGGCCCACAGGACCGCCATGCCCTCCGGAACCCTGCTCTACGCCCAGTCCGGCGGCGTCACCGCCGTCATCAACGCCACCGCCGCGGCGGTGATCGAGGCCGCGCGCAAGCGCCGGGTGAAGGTGCTGGCGGCGCGCAACGGCATCCTCGGCGCCCTGCGCGAGGAGCTCGTGGACACCTCGCGGATGCCGCTGGCGGCGGTGCGCGCCCTCGCCCACACGCCCGGCGGCGCCTTCGGCTCGTGCCGGGTCAAGCTCAAGTCGCTGGAAGAGGACCGCGCCCGCTACGAGCGCCTGATCGCGGTGCTGCGCGCCCACGACGTGCGCTGGTTCCTCTACAACGGCGGCAACGATTCGGCCGACACCGCGCTGAAGCTGTCGAAGCTGGCGGCGGAATTCGGCCATCCGCTGACCTGCGTCGGCGTGCCGAAGACCGTGGACAACGACCTCGCCGTGACCGACTGCTGCCCCGGTTTCGGCTCGGCCGCGAAGTACACCGCGGTCTCGGTGCGCGAGGCCGCGCTCGACGTGGCCGCGATGGCCGAGACGTCGACCAAGGTCTTCGTCTACGAGGCGATGGGCCGGCACGCCGGCTGGCTCGCCGCGGCCGGCGGCCTCGCCGGCAAGGGGCCCGACGACGCACCGCAGGTCATCCTGTTCCCGGAACGGACGTACGACGAGGCGGATTTCCTCGCGAAGGTGAAGGGCGTCGTCGAGCGCGTCGGCTGGTGCGTGGTCGTGGCCAGCGAGGGCATCCGCACCGCCGACGGCCGGTTCGTCGCCGATGCCGGCGCCGGCAAGGACGCGTTCGGGCACACCCAGCTCGGCGGCGTGGCCGCGCACCTGGCCGGGCGCGTGCACGACGTCCTCGGCGTGAAGGTGCACTGGGCGCTGCCCGACTACCTGCAGCGCTCGGCGCGGCACGTCGCGTCGAAGACGGATTTCGAGCAGGCGCAGGCCGTCGGGCGCGTGGCCGTCGAACTGGCGCTGGCGGGCCGCAACGCGACGATGCCGGTGGTCGTGCGCACGTCCGACGCGCCTTACCGCTGGAAGATCGAGGCGGCGCCGCTCGAGCGCATCGCCAACCGCGAGAAGAAGATGCCCGCCGGCTTCATCCGCCGCGACGGCTACGGGATCACCGCGTCGGCGCGCCGTTACCTCGAGCCGCTCGTCCACGGCGAGGCATATCCGCCCTATGGCCCCGACGGCCTGCCGCGCTACGCCGAACCGGCCCACCGGATGGCGCCCCGGCGCCTGCCCTGACGGCTTGCCGCGTCAGCGGCAGGGCTTGCCCTCCACGCCCGTCGCGATGGCGTACGCGGGCAACGCGGCGAGCTTGCCGTCGCGGGCATCGCGCATCGCCTGTTCCAGGTAGATCCGCGAGCGGCCCTGGGCGTCGAGCGGCGGCGGCGCGCCGTTCGCGGGCCGGCGCCAGACCGTGGCGACGGCGCGCAGGCCGGGGCAGCCGGCTTCGGGCACGCTGATGCGGTCGTTGAGGATCCAGCCGGAGGCGGCCGAAGGCTTCGCCTTGGCCGCGTCCAGGACGAGGGCGCGCGGCTGGCACGCCGCGCTGGTCCGGACGGCTTCGAAGCGATACGGATCGGCGGCATCGCCGGTGAACCTGCCCTGCAGCCGGACGCAGGCCTCCGGGATCGTGCGGAGCGCGTGCAGGGCGCCGGCCGCCTGCGGCGTGGCCGGCGCGCGCTTCACTTCGGGGTCCTGGCCCGATGCCCCGGCGGCGCCGGCGACGGCCAGCCCCGCGAGCGCGGCGGCGAGGAACGGGGGGATGCGGCGCATGGGGCCTCCTGGCGTGCGAATGGAGTGGAGGCTGGCACGCCGCGGCTGAACGCCGCCGTCATCCATGCCTTATAGTCCGGAGGTTGCCGCGCGTCCGCGCGCTGCAGCGCACAAATCGAAGCGACGCATTCCTGAAATTCCGATGTCACTCCCGGGGAGGGGTTCATGCTGGAGCAGTACGGTCTAGTCCTGGCGCTTGGCTGCGCCGTCATCGCGATCCTGTACGGGATCGTCTCGGCGCGCTGGATCGGCGCCCAACCCGCGGGCAACACGCGCATGCAGGAGATCGCCGCGGCGATCCAGGAAGGCGCGCGCGCGTACCTCAACCGGCAATACCGCACCATCGCGATCGCGGGCGTCGTCCTGTTCGTGGTCATCGGCGTGTTCCTCAACTGGCACACGGCGATCGGCTTCCTGATCGGCGCGGTGCTGTCCGGCGCGGCGGGCTACATCGGCATGAACGTGTCGGTGCGCGCCAACGTGCGCACCGCCGAGGCGGCGCGCACCGGCATGGCGAAGGCCATGGACGTCGCGTTCCGCGGCGGCGCGATCACCGGCATGCTCGTCGTCGGCCTCGGCCTGCTCGGCGTGGCGGGCTACTACATCGTGCTCACGCACCACATGGGCGTGACCGGCGAGGCCGCGCTGCACGCGCTGGTCGGCCTGGCGTTCGGCAGCTCGCTGATCTCGATCTTCGCGCGCCTGGGCGGCGGCATCTTCACCAAGGGCGCCGACGTCGGCGCGGACCTGGTGGGCAAGGTCGAGGCCGGCATCCCGGAGGACGACCCGCGCAACCCCGCGGTGATCGCCGACAACGTGGGCGACAACGTCGGCGACTGCGCGGGCATGGCGG
>JBDZUW010000174.1:0-2315 GCA_040255375.1 Luteimonas sp.
GCGACCGAGAACGCGATCGTGCTGTCGCTCTCGACCAGCCATTCGTTCCCGCTGATCGAAGTCGCGGGTTACCTGCATTCGAACACCGCCGAGCACATCCTGGTGCAGGCGCTGCTCGACGCGCCGCTGTTCGGCGTGCGCTGGCGCTGGAACGCGACCACCGCGCTCGCCCTGCCGCGCTTCATCGGCGGGAAGAAGGTCGCGCCGCAGCTGCAGCGGATGAAGTCGGAGGACCTGCTGGCCAGCGTGTTCCCCGACCAGGTCGCGTGCCTGGAGAACATCGTCGGCGAGCGCGAGGTGCCCGACCATCCGCTGGTCGCGCAGACGCTGGACGACTGCCTGCACGAGGCGATGGACACCGAAGGCTGGCTCGCGCTGCTGCGGCGCATCGAATCCGGGGAAGTCGAAGTGGTCGCGCGCGACCTCACGGCTCCCTCGCCGTTCGCGGCCGAAGCGCTCAGCGCGAAGCCCTACGCCTTCCTCGACGACGCGCCGCTCGAGGAGCGGCGCACCCAGGCGGTGATGACGCGCGGCATCGCCGACCGCGGCGATGCCGGCGACCTCGCGCGGCTCGACGCCTCCGCCATCGCGGAAGTGCGCGAGCAGGCCTGGCCGCGCGCCCGCAACGCCGACGAGATGCACGATGCGCTGATGGCGCTGGGCTGCATCACCGCCACCGAGGCGCTGGCGACGCCGGGCTGGCCGGAGCTGCTGCGGCAGTTGTCGAACGACCATCGCGCGGCCCGCCTCGAGGCGGGTGCGAGCCTGTGGTTCGCGGCGGAGCGGCTGCCACTGGCGCGCGCGCTGCATCCCGCCGCGGCCGTGGCGCCGCCGATCGAAGCGCCCGCCGAGTACGCGCGCGAATCCTGGACCCGCGAGGCCGCGCTGGTCGAACTGCTGCGTTCGCGCCTGTCCGGGCTCGGCGTCGTGGCCGCCGGCACGCTGGCCGCGCAACTGGCGTTGCCGCAGTACGAGATCGACATGGCGCTCGCCGGGCTGGAAGGCGAAGGCTACGCGATGCGCGGCCACTTCTCCGGCACGCCGGCCCTCGAGTGGTGCGAACGCCAGCTGCTGGCCCGCATCCATCGCTACACGATCGGCCGGCTGCGGAAGGAGATCGAACCGGTCGCCGCGCACGACTTCATGCGCTTCCTGTGCGACTGGCAGCGCGTGTCGAAGGGCGCGCGCGGCAGCGGGCCGGAGGCGCTGGCGAACGTGCTGGCGCAGCTGGAAGGCTTCGAGGCGCCCGCCGCCGCATGGGAAGCGGAGCTGCTGCCGGCGCGCATCGCCGATTACTCGCCGGCGTGGCTCGACGACCTGTGCACCGCCGGACGCATCGCCTGGGCCCGCCTGCGCGGCGCGACGGCCACGACGGAAGGCGGCCACGGCGGATCGCTGCGCGCGACCCCGATCGCGCTGCTGCCGCGCCGCGAGCTGGCGCTGTGGACGCGCACCACCGCGGGCGAGCACGAGGATGCGCCGGAGCTGTCGTCGCGGGCGCGGAAGGTGGCCGACTGCCTGCGCGCGAACGGCGCCTCGTTCTTCGACGAACTCGCCTCGGATTCGCGGCTGCTGCGCCCCGAACTCGAGGACGCGCTCGCCGAGCTCGTCGCGCGCGGCCAGGCGGGCTGCGACAGTTTCGCCGGCTTGCGCGCACTGCTGGTGCCGGCCTCCCGGCGCCCCGTCCCCGGCCACCGCCGCGGGCGCCGCACCGCGCTGCTGGGCATCGAGGATGCGGGCCGCTGGACGCTCGCCCGCCGCGGCTCCGCCGGCGGCCCCGACGACAGCGGCACCGCGCCCGGCAGGCAGGCGTCCGCGAAGCGCGATCCGGGCGACGTCGAGCACATCGCCCGCGTGCTGCTGCGCCGCTACGGCGTCGTCTGCTGGCGGCTGCTGGAGCGCGAAGCGGCCTGGCTGCCGTCGTGGCGCGAGCTGCTGCGCGTGTACCACCGGCTGGAAGCGCGCGGCGAAGTCCGCGGCGGGCGCTTCGTCGCCGGCCTGAGCGGCGAGCAGTTCGCGCTGCCCGAAGCGGTCGCCGCGCTGCGCCAGGTCCGGCGCCGCGCGCCCGACGGCGAGGCGCTGGTGGTGTCCGCCAACGACCCGCTCAACCTCGCCGGCACCGTGCTGCCCGGCGCGAAGGTGCCGCGATTGGCGGGCGCCCGCGTCCTCTATCGCGACGGCATCGCGCAGGCCGCGCTCGTCGCCGGCGAATTCCAGGCGCTGGCGGCGCTGTCGGCCGACGACGAGCGCGCGTTCCGCCGCGCGCTGCTGCGCGAGCCCGACCCGTTCGATTTCACCGCACTGGCGCCGGCGCC
>JBDZUW010000070.1:0-11444 GCA_040255375.1 Luteimonas sp.
CGTCCAGCCACGGCGTGGCCACGTGGGTGATGAAGAACTGGCTGCCGTTGGTGTTCGGGCCGGCGTTGGCCATGGACAGCACCCCGCGCTCGTGGCGGACGCCGTTGTCCGTCTCGTCCTCGAAGCGGTAGCCCGGGCCGCCGCGGCCGGAGCCCTCGGGGCAGCCGCCCTGGATCATGAAGTCGGCGATGACCCGGTGGAAGTTCAGGCCGTCGTAGAAGCCGCGCTTGGCCAGGTTGACGAAGTTGGCCACGGTCAGCGGGGCCTTGTCGGGGTACAGCTCGACCTTGATCGGGCCGCGGTCGGTGTCGAAGGTGGCGAACAGGGACATGGGGGAACTCCTGGGGAAGGACCGGGAAAGATGAACCGCGGGTCCGGCGGGCGGCCCGGCAGCCGCTATAATAACCGGCTGCCCCGCATTCCCCTTCCCGGCGCCCCCTGGCGTCCTCCGGCGCCGAAGGCGTCCCCGAGCATTCCTTCCCCATGTCCATCGAACGCCTCCGCAACATCGCCATCGTCGCCCACGTCGACCATGGCAAGACCACCCTCGTCGACTGCCTGCTGAAGCAGTCGGGCACGCTCAACGAGCGCACCGTGCTCGCCGAGCGCGTGATGGACAGCAACGACCAGGAAAAGGAACGCGGCATCACCATCCTGGCCAAGAACACCGCCATCACCTGGCAGGGCAACCGCATCAACATCGTCGACACCCCCGGCCACGCCGACTTCGGCGGCGAGGTCGAGCGCGTGCTGTCGATGGTGGACTCGGTGCTGATCCTGGTCGACGCGATGGACGGCCCGATGCCGCAGACGCGCTTCGTGACCCAGAAGGCGTTCGCGATGGGCTTCAAGCCGATCGTGGTGGTGAACAAGATCGACCGCCCGGGCGCGCGCCCGGACTGGGTGATCGACCAGGTGTTCGACCTGTTCGACAAGCTCGGCGCGACCAACGAGCAGCTCGACTTCCCGATCGTGTACGCCTCGGCGCTGCACGGCTACGCGAGCCTGGACGACAGCGCGCGCGACGGCGACATGACCCCGCTGTACGAGGCGATCATGCAGCACGTGCCGGCGCCCAGCGTGGATCCGGAAGGCGCCTTCCAGATGCGCATCAGCCAGCTGGACTACAACAACTTCGTCGGCCTGATCGGCATCGGCCGCATCCAGCGCGGCAAGGTGCGCAAGAACCAGCCCGTCGCCGTGATCGACCGCGAGGGCAAGAAGCGCCAGGGCAAGATCGTGCAGGTGCTCGGCTTCATGGGCCTGGAGCGCATCGAGGTCGAGGAAGCGGAGGCCGGCGACATCGTCGCCATCGCCGGCATCCAGGACCTGGGCATCTCCGACACCGTGTGCGCGCTCGAGATGCCGGAGGCGCTGCCGGCGCTGACGGTGGACGAGCCGACGATCAGCATGACCTTCCAGGTCAACAACTCGCCGTTCGCCGGCCACAAGGAATTCTCCGGCGGCAAGTTCATCACCAGCCGCCAGCTGCGCGAGCGGCTGATGCGCGAGACCCTGCACAACGTGGCGCTGAAGGTCGAGGAGACCGGCGACGCCGACAAGTTCCTGGTCTCCGGCCGCGGCGAGCTGCACCTGTCGGTGCTGATCGAGACCATGCGCCGCGAGGGCTTCGAGCTGGCCGTGTCGCGCCCCGAGGTGATCATCAAGGAGATCGACGGCCAGCCGATGGAACCGATCGAGCAGCTCGTGGTCGATATCGAGGAACAGCACCAGGGCGGCGTGATGGAAAAGCTCGGCACGCGCAAGGCGCAGCTGAAGAACATGGAATCCGACGGCAAGGGCCGGGTGCGGCTGGACTACATGATCCCGGCGCGCGGCCTGATCGGCTTCCAGAACGAGTTCAAGACCCTGACCCAGGGCTCGGGCCTGCTGTTCCATGTGTTCGACCATTACGGCCCGAAGGAAACCGGCCCCATCGCCAAGCGCATCAACGGCGTGATGATCGCCAATGCGCCGGGCGTGACGCCGGCCTACTCGCTCGGCCCGCTCGAGGAGCGCGGCCGCCTGTTCGCGGCCGAAGGCGACAACGTGTACGAGGGCCAGCTGGTCGGCATCCATTCGAAGGACAACGACCTCACCGTCAACGTCATCAAGCCCAAGCCGCTGACCAACATGCGCGCTTCCGGCAAGGACGACGCGATCAAGCTGACCCCGGCGCTGAAGTACTCGCTGGAGCAGGCGCTGGACTTCATCGAGGACGACGAGCTGGTCGAGGTCACGCCGAAGGAAATCCGGCTGCGCAAGAAGTTCCTCACCGAGACCGACCGCAAGCGCGCCTCGCGCGCCGCCTGACGGTCCCGCCGCGGCCCGCGTCCATGCAGCCGAGCGACGACCCGGGCCACCCGCACTACAACCCGGATCCGCATGCGCATCCGGGCCTGCACGTCATCGCCCTGGTCGAGGGCGTCAAGGGCGCGCTGGCGGTGCTCGCTGCCAGCGGCCTGGAACTGCTGGGCCCCCGGCCGCTGCGGCGCTGGGTGCACGAGCTGATCGCGCGCTTCCAGCTCGACCCCGAACACGGCACGCTGGCCCTCTTCGCCAGCGAGATCAACCCGGACGCGGTGCACCTGGCCGCAGCGGCGGTGATGGCCTACGGCCTGCTGCACCTCCTCGAGGCCTGGGGGCTGTGGCGGGCGAAGGGCTGGGCCTCCTGGCTGGGCTGCGTGACCGCCTCGCTGTACCTCCCGCTGGACCTCTACGCCCTGTGGCGGCACCCCGGCTGGCCGGCCGTGCTGGTGCTGGCGATCAACCTGGCCGTCGTCTGGGTGCTCGCCCGCGATATCCTGCGGCGTCTCTACTAGACGCCACGCTGGTCCCAGCAAGGGGGTTCGCCATGTCGCTGTTCCGTCGTGCGCTGCCGCTGGCGGCGCTGCTCTCCGCCTGTTCCCTCGCCGCGGCGGCCACGCCGCCCGCGACGCCCGCCGCCTTCGCCTTCGACGAGGCCACCGTCGCCGGTCTGCAGGCGCGCATGCGCGACGGCGCGCTCGACAGCCGCACCCTCACCCGCGCCTACCTCGACCGCATCGCCGCGATCGACAAGGCCGGCCCCGCGATCAATTCGGTGATCGAGCTCAACCCCGACGCCATGGCCGAGGCGTCCGCGCGCGACGCCGAGCGCGCCGCGGGCAAGGTCCGCGGCCCGCTGCACGGCATCCCGGTGCTGCTGAAGGACAACATCGACGCGGTGCCGATGGTCAATTCCGCGGGTTCGCTCGCGCTCGCCGACAACCGCCCGAAGCAGGACGCGTTCCTGGTGCAGCGCCTGCGCGACGCGGGCGCGGTGATCCTCGGCAAGACCAACCTCAGCGAGTGGGCGAATTTCCGCTCCACGCACGCCAGCTCCGGCTGGACCGGACGCGGCGGCCAGACCCGCAACCCCTACGTGCTGGATCGCAACCCCTGCGGCTCGAGCTCCGGCACCGGCAGCGCCATCGCCGCGAACCTGGCGACGGTGGGCGTGGGTACGGAAACCGACGGCAGCGTGATCTGCCCCGCCGCGATGACCGGGCTGGTCGGGATCAAGCCGACGCTGGGGCTGGTGAGCCGCGGCGGCGTCATCCCGCTCGCGCATTCGCAGGACACCGCCGGCCCGATGACCCGCACCGTCGCCGATGCGGCCGCGCTGCTCACCGCGATGGCGGGCAGCGATCCGGGCGATGCCGCCACCGCCGGCGCCGCCGCGCACGCCACCGACTACACGCGCTTCCTGCAGCCCGGCACGCTGAAGGGCAAGCGCATCGGCGTGGTGCGCAAGCTCGCGGGCATGGAGCCGAACGCCGACCGCGCGCTCGAGCAGGCGATCGCGGTGCTGCGCGCGCAGGGCGCGACCGTCGTCGATCCGGTCGAGGTGCCGAACATCGACACGCTCGGCGACGACGAGTTCACGGTGCTGCTGTACGAGTTCAAGCACGACGTCGCGGCCTACCTTGCCGGCGCGGACGTGGCGCCGAAGACGCTGGCGGACCTGATCGCGTTCAACGACGCGCATGCGGACACGGAGATGCCGTGGTTCGGGCAGGAGCTGTTCCTGCAGGCGCAGGCGAAGGGGCCGCTGACCGACCAGGCCTACCTCGACGCGCTGGCGCGCGCGAAGCGGCGCGCGGGACCGGAAGGCATCGACGCCGCGCTGAAGGCGAACCGGCTCGACGCGCTGCTGGCGCCGTCGTGGGGCCCGGCGTATCCGACCGACCTGGTGCTCGGCGACCACGTGGTGAGCGGCGACCCGACGGTGGGCGGTGTGTCGCAGATCACCTCGGTCGCGGGCTATCCCTCGATCACGGTGCCGGCCGGCTTCGCGCACGAACTGCCGGTGGGCATCGTGTTCATGGGCGCGGCGTGGAGCGAGCCGACGCTGATCGGCATCGCCTACGATTACGAGCAGGCGACGCAGGCGCGCAAGCCGCCGAAGTTCCTGCCGACGCTGCCGTACTGAGGCGCCGCGCGCTGCTCGAGCGGCGCGGCGCGCGCTGCGTGCTTACGGCGCGGGCTTGACGATGACGCGGGCGATGCGGCCCTTGTCGCCGCTCGCCCAGCCGCGGCCGCTGCCGTCGGCGGCGAGGTCCACGGCGTCGTAGCCGGTATCCGACAACGGCTGCCAGCGGCCGTCGACGAGTACGTCGACGCCGCTCGGCCCCACCGCGACGCAACGCGGCCGCGCATCGCCCGCGCAGGCGGCGCCGGAGCGGTAGCCGCGCGGATCCGGCAGCGCGAAGACCTTCAGGCCGCCGTCGTCCTGCCGCTGCGCGAGGGCGGCGCTGCCGGGCGCGGCTTCGTGCTCGAAGTCGCCGCCGACCAGCAGCATGTCGCCGCCCGCGGGGGCCGCCGAGAAGATGCCCGCGGCGGGCACGCGCGCCGGGATCGGCGTCGCATGCGCGGTCCAGCCGGTGTCGCCGGAGACGAACGCGCGCGATGCGCCGCCCCCGCCGACCGCCATGCGCTCGCCCCAAGGCGTCGTCGCGATGCAGGTACCGCTGGCGGCGAATGCCGCTTCGTCCTGCTCCGCCGGCGGCATCGCCCCCGGTTGCAGCGCCCATGTGCGGCCGCCGTCGCTCGTCGCATAGACCTGGAACGCGCCGTCCACCGGATCACCGAGCATCCAGCCGCGCTCGCCGTCGAAGGCCATGCAGTCGAAGAACGCGCGCGGATCGGCGTTCTGCAGCGAAAGCTGCCAGCTGCGGCCGCCGTCGTCGGTGCGGTACACGCGCGAGTCCGCGCCGGGGCCGATCGACAGCACGACCGCGCGGTCCGCGTCGAAGCCCTCGACGTCGCGGAAGTCGAGCTTCTCCGCACCGGGCACGCGCATCGCCTGCCAGTGCGCCCCGCCGTCGACTGTGCGCAGCACCGTGCCTTCGCGGCCGCTGGCCCAGGCGACGTTCGCGTCCACCGCGGAGATGCCGCGGAGGCGCACCGTCACGCCGGTGTCCTGCGGGGTCACGGTCGCGACCTGCGCATGGGCGGTGCCGGCGAATGCCAGGGCGACCAGCAGCGGGAGCGCACGCTTCATCGTCGCGGCGCTCATCGCCGCGGCGCCGCGAGCTGCGCCTGCTTGCGCACGACCAGCATCGCGACCTCCAGCCCCTGTTCGTAGTTCAGGCGCGGATCCACGGTGGAACGATACGCCCGCGCCAGGTCCGCATCGGTGAGGTCGCGCGCGCCACCGGTGCATTCGGTCACGTCCTCGCCGGTCAGTTCCAGGTGCACGCCACCGAGGCGCGTCCCCGCCGCGGCGTGCAGGTCGAAGGACTGCTCCAGCTCGCTGCGGATGTTGGCGAAGCGCCGCGTCTTGTAGCCGTTGCTCGAATTCTCGGTGTTGCCGTGCATCGGGTCGCACACCCACAGCACGCGGCGGCCGTCGCGGCGCACCGCATCCAGCAGCGGCGGCAGCTTCTCCGCGACCTGCGCGGCGCCCATGCGATGGATGAAGGTGAGCCGGCCCGGCTCGTCGTTCGGGTTCAGCAGGTCGATCAGGCGCAGCAGCGCGTCCGGCGTCGCCGACGGCCCCACCTTCACCGCGACCGGGTTGCGGATGCCGCGGAAGTACTCCGCGTGCGCGCCGTCGAGCGCGGCGGTGCGCATGCCGATCCACGGGAAATGCGTGCCCAGGTTGAACCAGCCCCACTGCCGCGGCACCTGCCGCGTCTGCGCTTCCTCGTAGGGCAGCAGCAGCGCCTCGTGCGAGGTGTAGAAGTCGACCCGGTTGAGGTTGTGCACCTCGCTGCCGGACAGCGTCTCCATGAAGCGCACCGCATCGCCGATGCCCGACACCATGCGCCGGTATTCCTCGGCGAGCGGCGAATGCCCCACCCACTCGAGGTTCCAGTATTCCGGGTGGTGGAGGTCGGCGAAGCCGCCGTCGATCAGCGCGCGCACGAAGTTCATCGTCATCGCCGAGCGCGCGTGCGCCTTGATCATGCGGCGCGGGTCGGGCGCGCGCGCTTCGGCGGTGAAGTCCGGCGCGTTGACGATGTCGCCGCGGTACGAGGGCAGCGTGACGCCGTCGCGCGTTTCCGTGTCGGCGGAGCGCGGCTTGGCGTACTGCCCGGCGAAGCGGCCCACGCGCAGCACCGGCAGGCGCAGCCCGTGCACCAGCACCAGGCTCATCTGCAGTAGCACCTTGAGGCGGTTGGAGATCACGGCCGAACTGCACTCGGCGAAGTTCTCCGCGCAGTCGCCGGCCTGCAGCAGGAAGCGGCGGCCCTCCTGCGCCTCCGCCAACTGCTGCTTGAGCGCGAGGATCTCCCACGACGTCACCAGCGGCGGCAGCGCGCGCAGTTCGTCCATGGCCTGCGCGAGCGCGGCCGCGTCCGGATAGACCGGCAGCTGCGCGGCCGGCCGCTCGCGCCAGGACGCGGGCGACCAGCCCTCAGCCAGGGCGACGGCGTGCGGGCGGTCAGCGGCGGCCATCGGGCGCCCTCCCCGGCAGCAGCATCGCGAGCACCACCCACGCGGCCAGGGCCACGAACCAGAGCAGGCTCCACTCCGGCATGGACAGGCCGAGGAAGGTCCAGTCGACCTTGGCGCACTCGCCCGAGCCGGTCAGCACCGTGCGCACGACGCTGGTCAGCGGGAAGGCCTCCATCAGGAAGTTCAGGCCCGGCCCGCACATCGGCACCTGGTCGGCCGGCAGGTGCTGCAGCCACACGTGGCGCCCGGCCACGCCGATGCCCGCGGCCGCCGCCAGCAGCGCCAGCACGCCCCAGGCCCGGCGCCCGCCCGCCCCGCGGGGCGCATGCAGCCCGGCCAGCAGGAACACCAGCCCCAGCGCCGCGAAGGCGATGCGCTGGAAGATGCACAGCGGGCACGGCTCCAGGTAGTCGTGGAACTGCAGGAACAGGGCATAGCCGATGAGCGCCGCGCAGGCGGCGAAGCCGGCCAGGCAGCGGGCGCGGAAGGACCAGCGGAGGGGGTTGGGGTTCATCCCGTCACGATAGGGCGGCGTCCGGGGCCGGTCAATTTCGCTTCCGGGCGCGAGCGGCTGCTATTCCGGGCGTGCCATCCAGTCCTGCGCCTCGTGCCAGACGTGCAGCACTTCCAGGGCGGCGCCTCGTTCGCGATATACCAGCAAATACGGTGTGCCGTAGACCACCCACTCCCTCGTCCCGCTGACGCGTCCGGGGCGCCCCAACGCCGGTCGCATGCACAGGCGTTGCGCAGCGTCCACGATGCGATGCGCCATCAACGCCGCCGCAGCCGGACTGAGCGCATGGTAGTAATCTTGGACGTGTTCGAACTGCTCGAGCGCGGGCGTTGCCCACTCAAGCCGCAACATCCACACCCCATTTGGCGAACACTTCCATCACCCTTTCCCGGGTGGCGAACTCGCCCCGGTCCGCGGCCACGATGCCCGCCTCTACCGCCTGTTGGAACCGCGCCTCGTCCACGACCCGCACCACATCGTCCCAATCGGCGGACTCCGGAAGTGCATCGATCAGCTTGAGGGCTTCCTGCTTGGCAGCGGACATGGAGGTCGCTCCGGAGGGCATGCGCCGATCTTAACTCCCGGGCTGTGCGTGCGGATGAATGTCGAACGGCGGTCTCTCTGCCCGGCCCCATGTCGGCACCTCCACAGCACCCACTCCCCGACCGTGGCGATCAGCCAACAGGAACGCGCCTTCTTCATCGCCTTCGGCGAACGCCTGGCCGCGCTGCGCAAGGCCCAGGGCCTGACCCAGGTGCAATTGGCCGACGCGCTGGACGTTTCCCAGCAGGCCATCACCGCCTACGAAAGCGGCCAGCGGCGCGTGCCGATTTCCAGCCTGCCGCTGCTGGCCAGCACGCTCGGCGTCAGCGTCGAAGCGCTGATCGGTGCGCAAGGCAAGCGCGGCGCCGGCAAGCGCGGGCCCGCGCCCAAGCTGCAGCAGCAGCTCGAGCGCGTGCATGCGCTACCCAAGGCGCAGCAGAAGTTCGTGATGCAAATGCTGGATACGGTGCTGCAGCAGCAAGGGGGCTAACGATGAGCCGCGCGATGGATCCGGATTACGTGCCTGCCGGCGATGGGCTGGACTGGATCGACCGGCTCGATGTGCGGATATGCACCGACACGACACTACCGGGGCAGTTCGTCGAACAAATCCTGGCCGCGCTCAAGCAGCATGATGGCGATAGCCTGCGGCGCATCGGCAACGTGCTGGATCGCAAGGCCGCGATGCTGGACCTGACGCTGGAACAGCGCGAACTGTTCGACATGGTGTGCGATCTGCTGCCGCATCCGAACAAGACCGCCATCTATCGCGGCCTACGGCGCGAAAGCAAAGCGCGGCGAAGCAACAATTCTTAGCAACTGGCCATTACGACAATGGCCCGCGATGCGCGGGCCTTGTCGTTTCAGCTTTCGTCCGTTCCTTGCTGCTTCCCGGAAGAAAACAGCGCCTTAAAGGACTGAAGATCTGGGGCGGCCATTGCTTCAAGAATGGACAACGGCCATTTGATAAACCCGGGCAACGACGACCAAAAAATAATCAGGCATATGACCACAAGAGTCCATACGACCAAATACAGCTTGAAGCCCATCCCCATTTCAGCATTGGGGAAAATTTGTCTGATCGCAGACTTCATGGCCCACTCCTCATTGCATTGTCGATCGTGTAGCCCAAATCCTCGCCAACCGTAATGTCGCTTCCGTAATGGGTAGGCGCTTCATAAATCATACTTCCGCCCAATATTCCAACCTCCCACGCGGCGGAGACAGCAGCGAAGTTGATCGCGCTTGTCATCGAGAGACGAATAAGGTTTGGCCCTCTCGATAGCGGGTTGGCTTGGATAAGCCTGTACGCCTGCCATGCCGTAATTCCATCAACCGAATTCGCGGTAATTCCACCAATTGCCAAAGTGGTGCCCGGGAAAGTTATAGCTCCTGGAATCGCCTGATTTGTCGACTTGAAGCGCTTCCAAACACGCTGGAGATAGCTCTGGTCGTTCTGGCTGACACTCTTCCAATGCCATTTTCCATCTTCGACCCAGCAAACACGCGTTGAGTTACAGCCTTTCGGCTGCTCCGGTATCCGCGGCTTGTCGTCGGGCTTAGGCTCATCTGGGCAAGGCTGCTCACCGCAGTTTTGCCCTGTCTTCGCTTGCCTTCCATCCGGATCAGTAAATCGATACGGATTCGCGCTGGCGTACCAATACCGGTTGAACGCCCCGCCTGCACTAAATGGCGTCACCGGATCGGTGGTCGGGAACGCGCCGATCTCGGGGTCGTAATAGCGCTGCTGCATGTAAGTGATGCGATGGTCGCATCAATTAGCAGCTATCGAACATAATGTGCTTACACGTCCAGCGCTATTTAGACTAGTTAAGGCGACACCCCCATTTCCTCGCAACTCTGCATGCTGGCTTTGCCCCTTTGAGAACTGGCAATGCACAACGGAACTGCGGGACCTATACGCTGGGAAACTCCTTTTTCCCACATGCCATTTGGGAAATCTTCAATTCCCCACACGGAAATCTCAAGCGACTTCAAGAAGTCTCTGGTTAGTTCGTTGCTAGGCGCCAAAACATTCACTGTCATGAAGCGGCAGCCTCGCCCAAGTTGATTTGGCGGATAGGTGATAGGTATGCGATCGGCAGCATACGCGCACTTCGATTGATCCTCTGGGCCAAAAACATGCAAACCGATAGTCACGCCGCCCGTTAGCCAAATCCAAATCTGCTCTTCATTTTTCGTGTTGTCGAAATGGGTCGTGCTCGACTCAACCTTCGCACTACTTTGAGTAATTGACACACACGCTGTGTGAGCGCAAAAGTCCGGCCTTTCCGGAACATCACAATTTGCAGAAAATGCGACGCCGAGAAATACCAAAGCAAATATCCACTTGTTCATGATTATGGTCCGATAACCTGAGTCGACCAGTTGTCCAAGACATCCTGAAAGCTTGCAGCGCCTACTGAGGTGCCCTGTCGAGAAGCCATGATGTCGCTTTGATCGTACCCAAACAGTATTTCCGACTTTCTAGCCCCAGGGGCGCTTCCTGGTAGGTCGCGGTAGTGGTCTTGCATGCCTGCAAAGTGAAGGGTGTCATGCGCAGCTGCACTCACATAATTTCCAGCTTGAGCGTTGATATACCCTTCATTTCCTCCGTACGCATAGCTTCCGACCGGCTTAACCCCTTCGCCCGCAGTCGGGAAATCCTTGGTGTTGTATCCATTGCCAAGTGTCATCACATTGGTGTCAGCACCAGCCTTTCCGGTCACTGGAACGAGATCTATCTTGAAGCCTGACGTATGTAGTGACTCAATTCTTCTCTCAATTGCTTTAATTGCCGGTTTGCTCGCACCAGGTCCAACGAACTTCACTTTTATTTGTAGGGTTACATTTCCATCCATATCTTTTATGAGCTGAGCGACTCTGCCATCTGGATCCACAAGCTTGTACGGGTTGGCATTGGCGTACCAATAGCGGTTGAACGGCCCTTTTAATGCCGTCACCGGGTCGGTGCTCGGGAATATTCCGAGCTCGGGGTCGTAATAGCGCTGCTGCATGTAGATCAGCCCCGTCGCCGCATCCGCCACATGCCCGGTGTAGTTCGGCCCGTCCTGCAGCGTCGGCGTCAGCTGGTAACCGTAGGGCTCGTACTCCCGGCGCTCTGTCACAGTGCGGCTGGCGTTGGTGATCGCCACCGGCGTGCCCAGCGCATCGGTGTGCTGGTAGGTCACCGTCGCCGCCCCGCCCGCCAGCGGCACGCTCGACTCGGCCACCAGGCTGCCGCCCAGGTACACGTACTGCCGGCGCTTGCCCGCGCGCTCGTCGCGCTGGAACAGCAGCTGGCCCGACTGGGCGTACAGGCTGTACACCAGCCCCGCGCTGCTGCTCGAGCGGATCCGGCGCCCCTGCACGTCGTAGCGGTAGGTCTCCGGGCCGCCGCTGCGCAGGCGGTTGCCGTAGTCGAAGGCGTACAGCGTGCCGTTCTTGTTGGCCAGGTTGCCCT
>JBDZUW010000175.1:0-2286 GCA_040255375.1 Luteimonas sp.
AGGACGTGGCCCTCTCAAGGCTAAAACACGAGTTCGAATCTCGTAGGGAGCGCCATCTGCATTCTCCGGAGCCCACGCCGCAAGCGTGGGCTTCGGCGTTTTGGGCGGTGAGGCGGCTTTGCCGCCTGCAAGGGTGGGGCTCAGGATGGGGCTCAGGGGGACCTGAGGGCTGCGTCGACTGACAAGGGCGCGCAGCGCCCGCTCATGGCTCGCGCAGCGAGCCTCACAGGGCGCGCAGCGCCCGTCTCACGTGCAGTAAACTGTCCGCAGTCAGCAATCTTCGTCTTCGCCATGCCCTTCGTCGTCACCGAGAACTGCATCAAGTGCAAGTACACCGACTGCGTCGAGGTGTGCCCGGTCGACTGCTTCCACGAAGGCCCGAACTTCCTGGTGATCGACCCGGACGAGTGCATCGACTGCACGCTCTGCGAGCCGGAATGCCCGGTCAACGCGATCTATCCCGAGGACGACGTCCCGGCCGGCCAGGAAGCCTTCGTCGCGCTCAACGCCGAGCTCTCGAAGGACTGGCCGGTGATCACGGTCCGCAAGGACGCGCCGCCGGATGCCGCCGAATGGGACGGCAAGCCGGACAAGCTGCGCCTGCTGGAGCGCTGACGCGGGTCAGCCGCCGAGGGCGGCCTTCAGCGCGGCGATGACCTTCGCCGGGCCCTCGCCCGCCGCGGGCATGCCGCGCGGATCCACCGCCGAGACGTAGCTCCCGGCGTCGACCTTGCTCACCCGCACCAGGAAGTTCGCGCCGCCGTAGCTCACGTCGTAGGCGCCGAGCAGCTGCGCCTTGCTGGCGATCGCCAGGCCGTCGATGCCGGCGAGCGCGTCCCCCACCTTCGCGAACACCGCATCGCGATCGCCGGCGACGGTGAAGCCGTTCGCGGCCGCCGACGGCGACGCCGCCGCGCGCGCGGCACCGAGCGAGGAGCGCGTCACCGAACCCGGCTTCGCGTCCGGCAGCAGCATGGCGCCGGCCGTGTCGGGCGCATCGAGGTCCGGCGGCACTTCCAGCGGGCGCGCATCGCCCGTCTGGGCGAAGCCGCTGTCCTTCCTGAACCAGTGGCAGCCCGAGACCGAGGCGGCGAGCAGCAGGGCCGCCGGCACCACGAACAGGGTGGACGAGCGGGAAATCTTGTGACGGCGCATCGTGGGTCTCTCCTGGTCAGGCCGCGAGTGGATCGCGGCACGCGTGTTCGATTTCGTCGACGAGCGTGGCGGTGCGGTCGGCATCGCCGGCGAGCGAAGGCGACAGCGGCGTCAGCGGCAGGCGCAGGCCGTGGCCGATGCGCATGCGCTGCAGCAGCGCCTTCAGCGGGATGGGATTGGGTTCGGCGCCGAGGAACGCGAACACCGGCTGCAGGCGCGCATCCAGCGCGCGCGCCGCGGCCGGGTCGCGCGCGCCGCGCGCGAGGTCGCAGAGCCGGCGCATCGCGCGCGGCAACACGTTCGACGCGACCGAAATCACGCCGTCGGCGCCGGCGAGCATCGAGCGCGCCGCGGTCGGATCGTCGCCGCTCAGCACGGAAAAGCCTTCGTTCCGCAGCGGCAGCAGCGCCGCCATGCGTTCCTCGTCGGCGCGGGCTTCCTTGATGCCGATGATGCCCGGATGGCCGGCGAGCGCCGCGGCCGTTTCCGGCAGCAGGTCGCAACCGGTACGGCCCGGAACGTTGTAGAGCACGACGGGCATCGCGCCATCGTCGGCCACCGCGCGGAAATGCGCCTCGAGCCCGGCCTGCGTCGGCCGGACGTAAGGCGGGGTGACGACCAGCGCTGCGTCGGCGCCGAGCGCCGCGGCGCGGCGCGTCAGCGCGATGGTCTTGTCGGTGTTCGACAGTCCGGTGCCGGCCAGCACCGGGGTCGCGCCGCGCGCGGCTTCCACCGCGGTGCGCAGCAGCGTCTCGTATTCGGCCTCGAGCAGCGCGGGCGCCTCGCCCGTGGAACCGGCGACCACCAGCGCCTGCGTCCCGCCGTCGAGCTGCAGCTGCAGCAGCCGGCGCCAGGCGTCGAGGTCGATCTCCCCGGCCGCCGTGAAGGGCGTGGCCAGGGCGGTGATGCTGCCGGAAAGTCGCAAGCAGGCTGCTCCGTGGGGGTCGGCGGTGCCCGGGCGATGTTACTTGCGGCGCGGAAGCGCGGGCAAGTATGCTGGCCGCCGGCCCCGCGCGCCTGCGCGGGGCGCGCAGCCCAACGCCACGGACGCCGCCTTGACCGATCCAGACTCCCTTCGTCCGTCGCCCAACGAGAACCACCTGCTGATCAACGCCTACACGACGCATCCGC
>JBDZUW010000071.1:0-11349 GCA_040255375.1 Luteimonas sp.
AGGCGGGTGATCGAGTCGAGCAGGATCACCACGTCCTTCTTGTGCTCGACCAGGCGCTTGGCGCGCTCGATCACCATCTCGGCGACCTGCACGTGGCGCGCGGCCGGCTCGTCGAACGTGGAGCTGATCACCTCGCCGCGCACGGTGCGCTGCATGTCGGTGACTTCCTCGGGCCGCTCGTCGATGAGCAGCACGATCATGTGCACGTCCGGATGGTTGGTCGTGATCGCGGTGGCGATCTGCTGCATCATCATCGTCTTGCCGGCCTTCGGCGGCGAGACGATCAGCGCGCGCTGGCCCTTGCCCTGCGGGGCCATGAGGTCGAGGATGCGGCCGGTGATGTCCTCGGTCGAGCCGTCGCCGCGCTCGAGCTTGAAGCGGCGGCGCGGGAACAGCGGCGTCAGGTTCTCGAACAGGACCTTGTTCTTCGAGGCCTCGATCGGCTCGCCGTTGATCTCGTCGACGATGTTCAGCGCGAAGTAGCGCTCGCCGTCCTTCGGCCAGCGGATGCGGCCGGACAGGTGGTCGCCGGTGCGCAGGTTGAAGCGGCGGATCTGCGAGGGCGAGATGTAGGTGTCGTCCGGGCCGGCCAGGTACGAGGCCTCGGCCGCGCGCAGGAAACCGAAGCCGTCCGGCAGGATCTCGAGCACGCCGTCGGCGGCCACGCCTTCGGGGGTGCGGGTCAGCACCTTCAGCAGCGCGAAGATCACGTCCTGCTTGCGGGCGCGGGCGACGCCGTCGGCGATGCCGAGCTGGTCGGCGATGTCGAGCAGCTTCTGCGCCGGCATCCGCTTCAGGTCGCCGAGCGAGTACTGCGGGAAGCCCTCGGGAATGTTCGCCGGCCGGGTCTGGAACTGCTGCTGCTGTTCGGCGCCGTTGTCGTCGCGCGGCAGGCCGTCGTCGCGGAAGCGGTCGCGCTGGCGGTCGCGGCGGTTGCGGAAGCGGTCGCGGCGGTTGCCGCCGTGGCGGCCGCCCTGCTGGTCCTGGCCGCCGGCCTGCTGCTGGCCGCCGTGGCTGCCTTGGTCGGGGTTGCCGTTGCCGCCGTTGCCGGCTTCATGCCGGGGCTGGCTGGCGGGCGCCGCATCGGTGGCCGGCGGAGGCGGCGGAGCCGCGGCGGCCGGCGGCGCGGAAGCCGCAGGGGCTTCGGCGGCGGCGCCTTCGGTGGTGCGGGGAGCACGCGTGCGGCGCACGCGCTTTTCGGCGTTATCGCCGGAATCCTGGGAAGTTTCGTCGGACAAGTGGGTAGTCCTCGCGGATGCGAGCGCCCTGAACGGGCGGGGAGCCATGGGAGAGGCGGGGAGGGATGCGGCAGGGGCGGCCGGGGCACTCGGGGTGCCGGGCGCGGTGCCGGTACGGCCAAACTAGCACCGCGCCAGCGGCGCGGCAAGGGGACGGCGCGGCGCTGTTCAGGCGGTAGCGGCCGCGACGGGCGCCGCGGGGCGCCCGTCGGCAGGCGCCTTACAGCGCCTTGTCGATCATCTGGCTGAGCTGGGCCTTGCCGACCGCGCCGATCTGCGTGGCCTGGACCTGGCCGCCCTTGAACAGCAGCAGCATCGGGATCGAGCGCACGTGGTACTTCAGCGCCGTCGCCTGGTTGGCGTCGACGTCCACCTTCACCACCTTGGCCTTGCCGGCGTACTCGGCGGCGATCTGGTCCAGGGCGGGCGCGATCATCTTGCAGGGACCGCACCACTGGGCCCAGAAATCGACCAGCACGGGTTCTTCGGACTGCAGGACGGCGCTGTCGAAGTCGGCGTCGGTCGCGTGGATCACGGTGTCGGACATCGGGGTCTCCTTCGTAATGCGGTCCGCCGCCGCGCCGGGCGGGGACGGGATGCTGTTAGACTGGGGCGTTTTCCACGAGGGTGTTCCACGGGAGCCGACGCGCAGCGCGGGCCCCGGGCGCCCACCGGCAGTCTGCTTCGCGGATGCCTCCCACGCAAGCGCCGCGTCCCCCGGTCGCGTCGCCACTCCGCCAGCACGCCCCCTCGCAAGCACGCAAACGCATCCGACGCATGAGCGACAAGCCACTCACCGACATCGCCTTTTCCACCTTCGAGCTGCACCCCGCGCTGCTCGCCGGCCTCGAATCCGCAGGTTTCTCCCGCTGCACGCCGATCCAGGCGCTGACGCTGCCGATCACCCTCGCCGGGCGCGACGTCGCCGGCCAGGCGCAGACCGGCACCGGCAAGACCCTCGCGTTCCTGGTGACGGTGGTGAACCGCCTCCTCACGCGCCCCGCGCTCGCCGAGCGCAACCCCGAGGACCCGCGCGCGCTGATCCTGGCGCCGACCCGCGAGCTCGCGATCCAGATCCACAAGGACGCGGTGAAGTTCGCGTCCGACCTCGGGCTGAAGTTCGCGCTGGTCTACGGCGGCGTGGACTACGACAAGCAGCGCTCGCTGCTGCAGGCCGGCGCCGACGTGATCATCGCCACGCCCGGCCGCCTGATCGACTACGTCAAGCAGCACAAGGTCGTGAGCCTGCACGCCTGCGAGATCTGCGTGCTGGACGAGGCCGACCGCATGTTCGACCTCGGCTTCATCAAGGACATCCGCTTCCTGCTGCGGCGCATGCCGGCGCGCACCGAGCGCCAGACGATGCTGTTCAGCGCGACGCTGAGCCATCGCGTGCTCGAGCTCGCGTACGAGCACATGAACGAGCCGGAAAAGGTCGTCGTCGAGGCCGAGACCGTCACCGCCGCGCGCGTCCGCCAGAAGCTCTACTATCCCGCCGACGAGGAGAAGCTGCCGCTGCTGCTCGGGCTGCTGTCGCGCAGCGAAGGCGCGCGGACCATGGTGTTCGTCAACACCAAGGCGTTCGTGGAGCGCGTGGCGCGCGCGCTGGAGCGCGCCGGCTACCGCGTCGGCGTGCTCAGCGGCGACGTGCCGCAGAAGAAGCGCGAGTCGCTGCTGAAGAAGTTCCAGGCCGGCCAGCTCGAGATCCTGGTCGCCACCGACGTGGCCGCGCGCGGCCTGCATATCGACGGCGTGCAGTACGTCTACAACTACGACCTGCCGTTCGACGCCGAGGACTACGTGCACCGCATCGGCCGCACCGCGCGGCTCGGCGCCGAGGGCGACGCGATCAGCTTCGCCTGCGAGCGCTACGCGATGTCGCTGCCGGACATCGAGGCCTACATCGAGCAGAAGATCCCGTCGGAGCCGGTCACCGCCGAGCTGCTGACGGCGCTGCCGCGCGCGCCGCGCGCACCGGTCGCCGCGGTCGAGGGCGATGACGGCGAGGAAGACAGCATCGGCACGATCTTCCGCGAGGCGCGCGAGCAGCGCGCCGCCGACGAGCAGCGCCGCGGCGGTGGCCGCAGCGGCGGCCGTGCTGGCCGCGGCGGTCCGGGCGGGGGTCGTGGCGCCGGCGGCGAAAGCCGCGGCGAGCGTCCGCGCGGTCCGCGCAAGCCGCGCGAGGGCGACCGCCCGGCGCAGGCGGCTTCCGGTGCGGCGCACGATGCACCTGCCGTGGCGGTGGCTGCGGCCGCAGCCGCGGCCCATCCCGCCGCGTCCGCCGCGCCCGCCGGGGACGGCCAGGCGCCGCGCAAGCGCCGCCGCCGTCGTGGTGGCCGCCGCACCGGTGGCGACGAGGCCGCGACGCAGGCCCAGGGCGGCGCGCAGGGCGCAACCCGCCAGCCCGCGCGCGAGCAGGGCGCCGGCAAGCGCGACGCCGACAAGCGCGGCGCCACCCGCCATTCGCCGCCGCCGTCGCCGCACGGCGGCGAGACGGGCGGCTCGCTGCTGTCCCGCATCGGCCGCGGCCTGCGCTCGCTGGTGACGCGGGCGCCGCGCTCGCAGCACTGAGCGGCGCGGCCTAGAATCGCGGCATGTCCGCCGTCCTGCGCTTCGACAACGTCAGCAAGCAGTATCCGGGCGGCCATGCCGCCCTGACCGACGTCAGCTTCGAGATCCAGCCCGGCGAGATGCTGTTCGTGACCGGCCATTCCGGCGCCGGCAAGAGCACGCTGCTCAAGCTCATCCACCTCGCCGAGCGGCCCAGCCGCGGCGCGGTGCTGTTCGGCGACAGGAACCTGCTCAAGGTCCGCGGCCGGCGCGTGCCGTTGCACCGGCGCGAAGTCGGCGTGGTGTTCCAGGACCACCGCCTGCTCGCCGACCGCAGCGTGCACGAGAACGTCGCGCTGCCGCTGATCCTGCGCGGCATGAAGCGCGGCGAAGTCGGCAAGCGCGTGCGCTCGATCCTCGACCGCCTCGGCCTCGGCGCGCGCGAACGCGCGCTGCCCACGCAGCTGTCCGCCGGCGAGCAGCAGCGCGTCGGCATCGCCCGCGCGCTGGTCGGCGAGCCGCGGCTGCTCGTCGCCGACGAGCCGACGGGCAACCTCGACCCAGCCCTGTCGGCCGAGATCATGGACCTGTTCGCATCGCTGCCCGAGCGCGGCACCAGCGTGCTCGTCGCCAGCCACGACCTGGGCCTGGTGAAGCGCATGCGCCGGCGCGTGCTGGTGCTGGACCACGGCCAGCTCGTCGACGACATTTCGCCGGAGGACCTGGCGGATGAGTAGCAACGGGAGCCGGGAGCCGGGCGCCGCGAACCGGAGCGCGCACCACTCCGGGATGGGCGCGTGGGTCGACCATCACTTCTACAGCCTGGTGGCGAGCCTCGGCCGCTTCCTCGGCAGGCCGTGGTCGAGCGCGCTCACCGTGGGCGTGATGGCGGTGGCGCTGGCGCTGCCGCTCGGCCTGTGGCTGGTGCTCGGCAACGTCGCGCGCTTCTCGGGCCAGGTGCAGCAGTCGCGCGAGATCGGCGTGTTCCTGAAGCAGGACGTCGACGCCGCCCGCGCGCATGCGCTGGCCGACAGCCTGCGCGGCCGCAACGACGTCGCGAAGGTCGAATTGCGCACGCCGGAGCAGGGCCTGGAGCAGCTGCGCGCCGCCGGCCTGGGCGATGCGATCGACGCGCTCGGCGACGAAGCGGCCAATCCGCTGCCCAGCCTGCTGATCGTGACGCCCGCGGGCGACGAAGCGCTGCTCGCGTCGTCGCTGCAGTCGCTGCCGGAAGCCGCGCTCGTGCAGCACGACGCGCTGTGGCGGCAACGGCTCGACGGCTGGCTGCGCTTCGGCAACCGCGTCGCGCTCGTGCTCGCGGCGCTGCTCGGGCTGGGCGCGCTGCTCGTGGTCGGCAACACCGTGCGCCTGGACATCCAGTCGCGCCGCGAGGAAATCGCGGTGCTGCAGCACCTCGGCGCGACCGACGGCTTCATCCGCCGGCCCTTCCTCTATCTCGGCGCGTGGTACGGCCTGGCCGCGGGCGCGCTCGCGATCGGCCTGCTCACCATCGCCGCGATGGCGCTGCGCGCGCCGCTCGCCGCGCTCGCCGCCAGCTACGGCAGCGACTTCGCGCTGGGCGGCTTCGACCCGGCGACCGCGTTGTGCGTGGTGGCCGGCGCCGCCGTGCTGGGCTGGTTCGGCGCGGGCGTCGTGACCGGCCACTTCCTGCGCCAGACCCGCCCGACGGAAACTTGAGTACTCCCTCCAAGAGCCCAGCCATGGAAGCGCAACCCGCCGCCAGCCTCGACAAGCTCCGCCACGTCGTCACCGACGCGCCGCGGGTGATGGTCGTGGACGGCTCGAAGCTGGTCCGCAAGCTGATCGGCGACGTGCTGCAGCGCCAGCTGCCGGGCGCGCGCGTCATCGCCTGCGAAGGCCTCGAGAGCGCGCGTGCCGCGCTCGCCGCGGAGCCCGTGGACCTGGTGACGACCGCCCTGGTGCTGCCCGACGGCGACGGCCTCGCCGTCGCGCGCCTGGTGCGCGAGGCCTCGGGCCAGAGCTACGTGCCGGTGATCGTGGTGTCCGGCGACGTGCAGTCGCGGCTCGAGGCGCGCAGCCTCAACGACGACGTCACCGACTATTTCGACAAGGCGCTCGGCCACCAGGCGCTGGCCGAGTTCATCCGCGGCTACGTGCAGCCGCAGCCGGTGCCCGGCGCGCGCGTGCTCTACGTCGAGGACAGTCGCGTGGTCGCAGTCGCGACCAAGCGCATGCTCGAGCGCCAGGACCTCGAGGTGCTGCATTTCACCGAGGGCGAAGGCGCGCTCGACTACCTGCGCGGCGGCCATGCGCGCGGCGTGGTCGGCGCCGACCTGGTGCTCACCGACGTGTACCTCAAGGGCCAGCTCAGCGGCATCGACCTGCTCGCCGAGATCCGCGGCCCGCTCGGCTATTCCAAGCGCGTGCTGCCGGTGCTGGTGATGACCGGCGACGCCAACACCGAGAACCAGAGCCAGCTGCTGCGCGACGGCGCCAACGACCTCGTCCTCAAGCCCATCGAGGAACGGCTGCTCGTGACCAAGACGCTGTTCCAGCTGCGCGTTGCGCGCCTGCCGGAACAGCGGAGCTTCTGACATGCACGGCGCGCCGGCCGACGCCGGCAAGGGCGGCGACGCGGCCGACCGCATCCACCTCGAGCCTTCGTGGAAGGCGCGCGTCGGCGACTACCTGCTTCGCCCGGAGATGCAGCAGCTCGCCGCGTTCCTGCGCCAGCGCCGCGCCGCCGGCGCGCGCATCTACCCGGCGGCGCGCGATATCTTCGCGGCCTTCGATGCGACCCCGTTCGACGCGGTGAAGGTCGTCATCCTCGGCCAGGATCCGTACCACGGCCCGGGCCAGGCCCACGGCCTGTGCTTCTCGGTGCAGCCCGGCACCGCGATCCCGCCGTCGCTGGACAACATGTTCAAGGAACTGCAGCGCGACCTGGGCATCCCGCGCCCGGACAACGGCTGCCTGCTGCCCTGGGCCAGGCAGGGCGTGCTGCTGCTCAACGCGGTGCTGACGGTCGAGGAAGGCCGCGCCGGCGCGCACGCCGGCAAGGGCTGGGAGGGCTTCACCGACCACGTCGTCGAGACCCTGGCGCGGGAGCGCGAGGGCCTGGTGTTCCTGCTCTGGGGCAGCTACGCCCAGAAGAAGGGCGCGATGATCGATCCGCGCCGGCACAAGGTGCTGAAGGCGCCGCATCCATCGCCGTTGTCGGCGCATCGCGGATTCATCGGCTGCGGCCACTTTTCGGCCGCCAACGAGTACCTGGAGCGCCGGGGCGTGGCCACGATCGACTGGTCCCTGCCGGCGATCGGGGCGGCGGCGGACCCGGCCCCGGCGGCCCGGAGCGGCGCGACGCCGGCTTGACGCGGGCTGTGTTCATCTGGCGGCCCGTCGCGGGCGGCCGCGCCCTGAAATGTTCCATGAATGGAACGCTGGGAACTTTCCACCCCGTTAGCAGTCACACAAGGCCACTGCTAGACTCGATCCCATGAACGAGGTTTCCATGACCCAGCCGTCCACCGCCCTGATGCCCGCCCTGGCCGCCGGCAGCCTGCCGGTTCCCTCGGCGCTCGGCTCGCTGGATGCCTATGTCGGCGCCGTGCACCGCATCCCGGTGCTGTCGGCCGAGGACGAGCAACGCCTGGCCCGCCGCTATCGCGACAACGAGGACCTCGACGCAGCACGCGAGCTGGTGATGTCGCACCTGCGCTTCGTCGTGCACGTCGCGCGCGGCTACAGCGGCTACGGCCTGCAGCTCGGCGACCTGATCCAGGAAGGCAACATCGGCCTGATGAAGGCGGTCAAGCGCTTCGACCCCGAGGTCGGCGTGCGCCTGGTCAGCTTCGCGGTGCACTGGATCCGCGCCGAGATGCACGAGTTCATCCTGCGCAACTGGCGCATCGTCAAGGTCGCCACCACCAAGGCGCAGCGCAAGCTGTTCTTCAACCTGCGCAAGAGCAAGACCCGCCTGGGCTGGCTCAACGCGGACGAGGTGCGCGCGGTCGCGCAGGACCTCAACGTGTCCGAGCGCGAGGTGCTGGAAATGGAGTCGCGCCTGTCCGGCCGCGACATCGGCTTCGACGCGCCCGCCGACGAGGACAACGAGCATGCGCCGCCGGCGCCCGCCGCCTACCTGGTGGCGGAGGACGAGGATCCGTCCGAGGCCTACGAGCGCGCCGACAGCGAAGCCGACCAGATGGAACTGCTGCGCGAAGGCCTGCGTCGCCTCGACGAGCGCTCGCGCGACATCGTCAAGCGCCGCTGGCTCGACCCCGACAGCAAGGTCACGCTGCAGGAGCTGGCCGACGAGTACGGCGTCAGCGCCGAGCGCATCCGCCAGGTCGAGGCCAATGCCCTCAAGAAGATGAAGGCGCTGTTCGCGGCCTGACGCGCCGCGCGCCAGCGACGCGACGCACGCAACGGCCCGGAGCGATCCGGGCCGTTCGCATTCCGGGCTCAGTAGAGATCGACGGGATCGACGTCGAGCGACCAGCGCACCTTGCGCGCCTCGGGCAGTGCGCGGATCGCCGGCAGCGCCGCCTGCAGCGCGGCGTGCAGGGCGGGGCGGCGCGGCGCGGAGAGCAGCAGCTGCGTGCGCTGGAAGCCGGCGCGCCGCGGCATCGGCGCGGGCAGGGGGCCTGCCAGCTCGAGCTCGCGCGGCGCGGCGTCCTGCAGCAGCCGCTTCGCCGCGTGCAGGAAGCGCATCGGCGGGTCGGCGTGCTTGGCTTCGGCGCGCAACAGCGCGAGATGCGCGAACGGCGGAAAGCCGGCGGCCTCGCGCTGCACGAGTTCGGCATCGGCGAAGGCGTGGTAGCCGCCGCGCACCAGCACCTGCAGCAGGGGGTGTTCGGGGTGGTGCGTCTGCAGCAGCACCGTGCCGCGCCGCCGCGCGCGCCCGGCGCGTCCGGCCACCTGCACGAGCAGCTGCGCGAGCTTCTCGCTCGCGCGGAAATCCGCGGAGAACAGGCCTTCGTCGATGCCGACGACGGCGACGAGGGCCAATTCCGGCAAGTCGTGGCCCTTCGCCAGCATCTGCGTGCCGACGAGGATGCCGGGCCGCGTGCCGAGTTCGTCGACGATCGCGCCGAGCGCGTCGCGCCCGCGGGTGCTGCCGCGGTCCACGCGCAGCACCGGCACGTCCGGGAACGATGCGGCCAGCAGTTCCTCGATGCGTTCCGTGCCCACGCCCTGCGGCTGCAGCGCGAGGCCGCCGCAATCGGGGCAGGCGAGTGGCGCGGCGCGGCGCGTGCCGCAGTGGTGGCATTGCAGGCGCCGGCCGCCGGCGTGCACCGTCATCGGCGTGCCGGGCCCGCCGGCCGGGCTGCAGCGCGGGCAGTGCGCGCTCCAGCCGCAGTCGTGGCACAGCAGCACCGGCGCATAGCCGCGCCGGTTGCGGAACACGAGCGCCTGGCCGCCCGAATCGAGCGTCGATCGCAGCGCCGCCAGCAGTTCCGGCGACAGGCCTGCCTGCAGCGGCCGCTTGCGCACGTCGAGCACGCGCACCTCGGGCGGCTGCGCCTCGCCCGCGCGATGCGGCAGGCGCAGGTGCGCATGGCGGCCGGCGCGCGCGTTGTGCAGCGACTCCAGCGACGGCGTGGCGCTGCCCAGCAGCACCGGCACGCCGAGCGCGCGCGCGCGGACCAGGGCGAAATCGCGCGCGTGGTAGCGGATGCCGTCGAACTGCTTGTAGCTGCCGTCGTGCTCCTCGTCGACGACGACCAGGCCGGCGTCGGGCAGCGGCGTGAACACGGCCGAGCGCGTGCCGATCACCACGCGCGCCTCGCCGCGCCAGGCCGCGGCCCAGGTGCGCGCGCGCTCGGCATCGCCCAGGCCGGAGTGCAGCGCATGCACCGGCACCCCCAGGCGTGCGCGGAAGCGCGCGAGCAGCTGCGGCGTCAGCCCGATTTCCGGTACCAGCACCAGCGCTTGGCGGCCGCGCGCGAGGCAGTCCTCGATCGCGCGCAGGTACACCTCGGTCTTGCCGCTGCCGGTCACGCCGTCGAGCAGCAGCGACGCGAACCCGTCGCGCGCGGCGAGCACCGCGTCGATCGCGGCCTGCTGTGCAGCGTTCGGCACGGGCGCCTGCGCGGCGGCTTCCGTCGCGCGCAGTGGCGGCGCGCCCGTGGCGATCGCGACGCGTTCGGCCAGGCCGCGACGCGCGAGCGCACGCGCCGCCTCGCGCCATCCGGGCGCGTCGCCGCCGTCCAGCAGCGCTTCGGCCACCGATCCGGACGCGAGCCGCTCCGCCAGTGCGCGCGGCCGGCCTGCGCGCAACGAGGGCAGGGCCGCCCGGCCGGATCCGGTCAGCTGCCAGGCCCACGCGTGGGTATCCGGCATCGGTTCGCCGCGCCGCAGGCTGGCCGGCAGCGCGGTCGCGAGCACTTCGCCGAGCGGCGCGTGCAGGTAGCCCGCGAGCCAGCGCAGCGAGGCGAGCAGCTCGCCGTGGAACAGCGGCTCCGGGTCGAGCCGCGCGGCGACGGTCTTCAGCGCGCCGGCCTCGTCCTCCGGCACGGGCGCGGTGCCGGTGACCACGCCGACGAGCTCACGGTTGCCGAACGGCACCCGCACCCGCGTGCCGATCGCGTCGTCCCCCTCGGCTGCCGCGCCTGCATCGTCCCGGCCCGGATCGGCCGGCGGCGGCGCGTAGTCGAACAGCTGCGGCAGCGGCAGCGGCAGGGCGACCTGCCACGCGGGGACGGAGGGCATCGCCCATTGTAGGAGGCTGCCACTCGCAGCCGGCGCGACCGGTGACCGGCGGGACGCGTCGATCGCGTAGCGCGCACGGAGCGGGTTTGCGGGCACTTGTTCGATGCCAGGCGATGAATCGCCTGCAACACCCCGGCCACAAAGGATTTTTCTCCTTATCCACACAAAATGTGGATAAGTCTGTGCATGTTGGCTTCGGCCGCTTGGGGAAAGAGCCTGAATCCCGCATGGATGTCGAATTGGTGAAAAAAGTACCAACGCCCATTACCCGAATGGAATCAATCATTTGTGCGTGGAACCATCGTGAAGGCCGGCCGCCGGGCCGCGTGAGGGCGGCGTGGATGACACCGCCATTACTGCTGTGCACAACCGCCCGCGCTGGAAGCCTTGCGCAGCCTCGCGGAGCGCCTTCGCGCAGGATGTCAAGCGGTCGCCGCTGGCTATGATGGCGGCGATGAAGCAGGTTTCCTGACCCCCGTGGCTCCGGTTCCCCCACCCGGCGCCCCGCCCGCCCTGTCCGCCTTCCTGAGGGGCGTCGGGGCGCGCGCGTTGCTGTTCGCCGACCTGCAGTCGGGCGGAGGCGCCGCCGCCGAGGCGGCGCTGGCCCGGACCGTCCGCGGATTCGCCGCCGAGGCCGGGACGGCACCCATGGCCCGCTGGCCGGCGCGCTTCTGGCAGCGCCTGCTGGCCGAGTTGCCCCGGGCCGACGCCGCAACCGCGCCGGTCGCCGGGGCGGCCTGGCCCGGCTTCGAGCGGCTGCCGCCTCCCGGCACGGGCGCGCGCGCTTCGCTCCTGCTCGCGCTGGTCGCCGGCCTCGACGAGGAGGACGGCGGCGCCGCGCTCGGCGTGGATGCCGCGACCTGGC
>JBDZUW010000176.1:0-2278 GCA_040255375.1 Luteimonas sp.
GACACCGAGATCGCGTTCATGCCGGCGCGCGTGCTGCTGCAGGACTTCACCGGCGTGCCCTGCGTGGTCGACCTGGCGGCGATGCGCGACGCCGTCGCGAAGCTCGGCGGCAAGCCGAGCCAGATCAACCCGCTGATCCCCTCGGAGCTGGTCATCGACCACTCGGTGCAGGTCGACGTGTTCGGCCGGCCCGACGCGCTCGACCTCAACGGCCAGATCGAGTTCCAGCGCAACCAGGAGCGCTACAGCTTCCTGCGCTGGGGCCAGAAGGCGTTCGGGAACTTCAAGGTCGTGCCCCCGAACACCGGCATCGTCCACCAGGTGAACCTGGAGCACCTCGCCCGCGTCGTCGTCGAGCGCGAGGTGGACGGCGAGCTGATGGCGTTCCCGGATACCGTGTTCGGCACCGACTCGCACACCACGATGATCAACGGCATCGGCGTGCTCGGCTGGGGCGTCGGCGGCATCGAGGCCGAGGCCGCGATGCTCGGCCAGCCGTCGTCGATGCTGATCCCGCAGGTCGTCGGCTTCCGCCTCACCGGCAAGCTGCCCGAGGGCGCCACCGGCACCGACCTGGTGCTGACCGTCACCCAGATGCTCCGCGCGCTGGGCGTGGTCGGCAAGTTCGTCGAGTTCTACGGCGACGGCCTGCAGCACCTGCCGCTGGCCGATCGCGCCACCATCGCCAACATGGCGCCCGAGTACGGCGCGACCTGCGGCATCTTCCCGATCGATGCGGAGGCGCTGAACTACCTGCGCCTGTCCGGCCGCAGCGCGGAGCAGATCGCGCTGGTCGAGGCCTACGCGAAGGCGCAGGGCCTGTGGCACGCGCCGGATTCGCCGCACGCGCAGTACAGCGCGACGCTCGAGCTCGACCTCTCCGACGTCAAGCCCTCGATGGCCGGCCCGAAGCGCCCGCAGGACCGCGTGCTGCTGGAGAAGGTGGGCGACAACTTCCGCACCAACCTCACCGGCCTGATCGCGAACCGCCAGGCGAAGAAGGAAGAGGTCAAGCGCTTCGACCAGGAAGGCGGCGACCAGCCGCAGGCCGAGCACCTCGCCGCGTCGCCGCGCTCGAAGATCACGATCGCCGACCAGGAGCACTACCTGACGGACGGCTCGGTGGTGATCGCGGCGATCACTTCGTGCACCAACACCTCCAACCCGGCGGTGATGCTCGGCGCCGGCCTGCTCGCGCGCAACGCCGCGGCGAAGGGCCTGAAGGCCGCGCCGTGGGTCAAGACCTCGCTCGGCCCGGGCTCGCTGGTCGTCACCGACTACCTGCAGAAGGCGGGCGTGCTCGACGACCTCGAGAAGCTCGGCTTCTTCGTCGTCGGCTACGGCTGCACCACCTGCATCGGCAATTCCGGCCCGCTGCCGGACGAGATCTCGCGCGGCATCGCCGCCAACGACCTCGTGGTCGCGTCCGTGCTGTCGGGCAACCGCAACTTCGAGGGCCGCGTGCACCCCGAGGTCAAGATGAACTACCTCGCCTCGCCGCCGCTGGTCGTCGCCTACGCGATCGCCGGCACCGTCGACATCGACCTGACGACGCAGCCGCTGGGCAAGGGCAGCGACGGCCAGGACGTCTACCTGCGCGACATCTGGCCGTCGAACAAGGAGATCGGCGACCTGATCGCCGCGACCGTCGGCCCCGAGATGTTCGCCAAGAACTACGCCGACGTGTTCAAGGGCGACAGCCGCTGGGCGCAGATCGCGTCGCCGGACGGCGAGAGCTACGCCTGGGACGAGGCGTCGACCTACATCAAGAACCCGCCCTACTTCGACGGCATGACCATGGCGGTCGGCTCGATCGACGACATCCACGGCGCGCGCGTGCTCGGCCTGTTCGGCGACTCGATCACCACCGACCACATCTCGCCGGCCGGCAACATCAAGAAGGATTCTCCGGCGGGCCGCTTCCTGCAGGCGCGCGGCGTGCAGCCGGCCGACTTCAACAGCTACGGCTCGCGCCGCGGCAACGACGACGTGATGGTGCGCGGCACCTTCGCCAACATCCGGATCAAGAACCTGATGCTGGGGGGCGAGGAAGGCGGCAACACCCTCTTCCACGGCACCGGCGCCGACAACGGCAGGAAGATGTCGATCTACGACGCGGCCATGGCCTACAAGGCCCAGGGCACGCCGCTGGTCGTGTTCGCGGGCAAGGAATACGGCACCGGTTCCTCGCGCGACTGGGCGGCCAAGGGCACCAACCTGCTGGGCGTCAAGGCGGTCGTGGCCGAAAGCTTCGAGCGCATCCACCGCTCCAACCTGG
>JBDZUW010000177.1:0-2247 GCA_040255375.1 Luteimonas sp.
GCGCATTCAGGCAGCCGACGATTATGCGGCTCCCCGCAGCCGTTGCCAAAAACCCGCCTTACAAGTCGGGGCGGCCGGCGCCGGCAGGGGCGGCAGCTCGCGGGGCGGAACGTTCCGGACGATACCGGCCGGCCGCGTTACGACCAGGTGATCGGCCTCCGCGGCGCCGACCAGGATGGCCGCGGCCTCCCGGGCCTCGGCCAGCAGCGGCGGGCGGCGGCGGGTGTCGTGGGCGTCGGTGGCGACGAGGTGGGCCTTGCCCTCGCCCACGAAGCGCTCGCCCCAGTACTTCGGGCGGCGGCCGTGGCGGCCGGTCAGCGCGCCGGCGGTGATCTGCATCCAGGCGCCGCGGTCGACCAGGCGCAGGAACAGGTCGTAGTGGTCCTCGACCCAGCTCAGGCGCTCGGGATGGGTGATCACCGGGGTGATGCCGGCGGCCATCAGTTCGAAGACCTGGTGCTCGAAGCCCGGTGGCGCGACGTGGTGCGGCGGCTCCAGCAGCAGGTAGCGCGAACCGGCCAGCGTGGGCACGCGGCCGTCGCGGATCGCGCCGGCGAGATCGGTGTCGAGGTGCACGTCGGCGCCTTCCACCAGCCGCAAGCCGATGCCGGCGGCGTCGAGCTCGCCCTGCAACGCGGCGATCGCCTTGCGGATGCCCGGCGCGTCGTTGTCGTACATGCCGGGATAGATGTGCGGCGTGCAGGCCACGGTGCGGATGCCGTCGGCATGGGCGATGCGCGCCATCTCCAGCGACGTCGCCAGGTCGGGCGCGCCGTCGTCGATGCCGGGCAGCAGGTGGCAATGCAGGTCGAACATGCGCGATCCTTACGCAACAAGGCGGATTTTCCGGCCAGAACACGCGAAAGCCATGAAGCTATACCACAACACCCGGTGTTCGAAATCGCGCGGCGCGCTGCAATTGCTGAACGAACGCGGAATCGAACCGGAGATCGTGTACTACCTCGAGACCCCGCCCTCGCCCGCCGAACTGCGCGAGCTTCTGCGGATGCTGGGCATCGGGCCGAGGGCGCTGATGCGCACGTCCGAACCCGAATACGCCGCGCTCGGACTCGACGATCCCGCCCTCGATGATGCGCAGCTGGTGGCTGCCCTCGCCGCGCATCCGCGGCTGATCGAGCGGCCGGTGTTCGTCCATGGCGGCCGCGCGGTGATCGCGCGTCCGCCGGAGCGCGTCCTCGAGTTGCTCTAGCGTCCGCACGTGCGGCGTGCGGAAATGAAAAGGGCCGCTTCCGCGGCCCTTTTCGCGCGACCCTGCCGCTTACGGACTGATCGGGTCGATCGGCTTGACGTTGCCCTCGGAGTCGATGGCCGCCCCGGCCAGCGCAGCCGCGCCGAGCACCACGCCCACGGTGCCCGCCGTGGACATGCCACCGGTCGTGGCCGCACCCGCGGGAGCCAGCTGCACCGTGTACACGCCCGGGCTCTCGTAATGCAGCACATAGCCGTTGTTGTACGTCAGGGTCGCGCTGCCCTGGTCGGCGATGTTGATGCGGTCGCCCACGTGCAGCTGCGTGCTGCCGGTCACCGCCGTGAAGTTGGTGCCGTCGGTGCTGACCATCACCGGATTGGCGTCCACGCGCAGGGTGCCCACCACTTCCTGGGCGTACGCAGGGGCCAAGGCAGCGGTTGCCAGAATCGAGGCGGCAAGAACGCCGCGAAGCGTCGCTTTCATGATCTTTTCGTCCTTTTGGTGGGAGCACCCGCGGCGACCGTACACGATTCGATGCCAACTCGGTGTGAATGCCTACTGCGGGAAAACACGCGTCGTGTCGCATTTCCGCTTTCAGGTTTGTGAAAACGGCGGGCGCAGGCGTGGCTACAGATCCTTGGCCACGCGCAGGCGCGCGACCTCGGCGGGCGGCGCGAAACTGTCGGCGCGCGCCGCGGCCCAGAAGGCCTTGAACACCGCGTGCCCGGGGATTTCGTGCAGCAGTTGCCCGGGGGCCAGGAAGCGGTACAGCGCCGCGAGCGAGCGCACTTCCACCGGCGAGACGCGGCGCAGGATGTGCTCGGGGCCGAGCTGTTCCGGGCCGTCGAGGCCCGCGGCGCACAGCAGGTCGCGCAGCGCATGCAGCGTGTTCTGCTGGAACATGAAGACGCGATTCGACTTGTCGGCGACGTCGAGATGCTTCCAGCGCTGCGGGTCCTGGGTGGCGATGCCGGTCGGGCAACGGTCGGTGTGGCAGCTCAGCGACTGGATGCAGCCCAGCGCGAACATGAAGCCGC
>JBDZUW010000005.1:0-52303 GCA_040255375.1 Luteimonas sp.
GGCCACGGCGGAAGCACTGCCCCGCCCGCCCGCGCTGCCGGAGGCACCGGCGGGCGCGGCCGCCGGCGCGGTGGCCGCCGGCTGCGCCGCATCCTGCAGCGGCCGGAACGCGAGCATCCGCAGCACCGCCATCTCGAAGCCCGCGCGCGGCGCGGGGGCGAGCGGCAGGTCGCGGCGCGCGTTGAGCGCCATCTGGTACCAGAGCTGCACGACCTCGGGGCGCAGGCGCGCGGCGAGGTCCGCCACGTCCAGGCCCGCGCCCTCGTCGCCTGCCGCCGCGTCCGGCACGAGCTGCCGCACCTGCACGCGGTGCAGCGCATCGGCGAGCGCGTCGAGTACGTCGTTCCAGTCCGGCGCGAATTCCGACAGCGCCGCGACCTCGCGCATCAGCGCCGCGCCGTCGCCGTCCGCCAGCGCCGACAGCAGCGCGCCGACGCGGGCGCGATCGACGCTGCCCAGCATCGCGGCCACGCTGGCTTCGTCGAGCTTGCCGCCGGCATAGGCGATCGCCTGGTCGAGCAGCGAGAGCCCGTCGCGAAGGCTGCCGTCCGCGGCGCGCGACAGCGCGCGCACGGCGGCGGCATCGGCCGGAATGTTCTCCGCGCCGAGGATCATCGTCAGCTGGCCCGCGATCTGGTCCTCGTCGAGCCGCTTCAGGTTGAACTGCAGGCAGCGCGACAGCACCGTCACCGGGAGTTTCTGCGGGTCGGTGGTCGCGAGCAGGAACTTGACGTGCTCCGGCGGCTCCTCGAGCGTCTTCAGCAGCGCGTTGAACGCCGCCTTCGAGAGCATGTGCACCTCGTCCACCAGGTACACCTTCACCCGGCCGCGCGAGGGCATGTACTGCGCGTTCTCGATCACCTCGCGGACGTCGTCCACGCCGGTGTTGGAGGCCGCGTCGATCTCCAGCAGGTCGATGAACCGGCCGGCGTCGATGTCGCGGCAGGCGTTGCACTCGCCGCAGGGCTCGGCCGAGGTGCCGCGCTCGCAGTTCAGGGACTTGGCGAAGATCCGGGCGATGGTGGTCTTGCCGACCCCGCGGGTGCCGGTGAACAGGAAGGCATGGTGGACGCGGCCGGTTTCCAGGGCGTTGGTCAGGGCACGGACCACGTGCTCCTGCCCGACCAGCTCGGCGAACCGCTTCGGGCGCCACTTCCGGGCGAGGACCAGGTAGGACATGGCCCATTGTGGCACGAGCGGGTAGAATTGCCCGCCCTGAACGTGGCCGGGACGGCGCGTCCGAGGTTCCAGCGGAGAGGTGTCCGAGTGGTTGAAGGAGCACGCCTGGAAAGTGTGTAAGCGTCTAAACCGCGCTTCGGGGGTTCGAATCCCCCTCTCTCCGCCAATTTTTCCAGCAAGTCGTTTCCATGGTGGCCCCGTCGGCCCCTCGCGACGCTAGGTCGAAAACCCCGCCAGGGCCGGAAGGCAGCAACGGTATCGATCGACGCGGGTGCCGAGGCAAGTTGGCGGGGCCATCGCCTTTCATGCGCAGCATGAAAGGCGCCCAAAATTCGCTTTGCGAATTTTGGGTCCCGAGGGCATGCCGCCATATCCCCCGCCGCTTCGCGGCGCCCCCCTTAACTTAAGGGGGGCTTTCCTCCATGCGGGTTCCCCGCAGTCGCAGGGTCCGGGTGCAGCCAGGCGGGGTCGGCGTCGGCGTAGCGTTCGTGTTTCCAGATGGGGACGCGGGCCTTGACTTCGTCGATGATCCAGCGGCAGGCGGCGAACGCGGCGTCGCGGTGCGCGGCGGCGACGCCGACCCAGACCGCGAGCTCGCCGATCGCGAGCTCGCCGGTGCGGTGCACGCAGGCGGCGTCGAGGATGTCGAAGCGCGCGACGGCCTCGGCCAGGATCGCCTCCCCCTCGCGCTGCGCAAGTTCGGCATAGGCCTCGTAGCGCAGGCCGGTCACCGCGCGCCCCGCGTTGTGGTCGCGTACCCAGCCCTCGAAGCTGGCGTAGCCGCCGACGCGCGCGTCGAGCAGCCCGGCGCGCAGCGTGGCCGTGTCGAACGGCGTTTCCGACAGGCGGAAGCGCGCCATGTCAGCCTCCGGACACGGGCGGGATGAACGCGACCTCGGTGCCGGCGCGGGGCGCATCGCTCCATGCCGCGAAGGCGCCATCCACCGCGACGCGCAGCCGGTCGCGCGGTAGGGCAAACCGGTGGCGCGCACGCAGTTCGGCGTACAGCGCGGCGAGATCGGCCGCGCCGGTTTCGATCTCTTCCGACGCCACGCCGGCGGCATCGCGCAGGCTTGCGAAGTACAGCAGCTTGAGCCGGGTCATCGCGGGCGCTTCCGGCCGGCGGCCGGCGCGGCCTCCGGCGCCGCGGCGCCGATGCCGAAATCGCGCTTGCCGCCGCGCTTGCCGAGCAGCTTCGCCGGCCCGAGCACGATCGCATGCGACAGCGCCTTGCACATGTCGTAGACCGTGAGCGCGGCGACGGTGGCGCCGGTGAGCGCCTCCATCTCCACGCCGGTGCGGTGCGTCGTGCGCACCGCGCATTCGATGCGCAGCTCGCGCTCGCCGCGCCAGGCCACGTCGAAGCGGCAACCGTCGATGGGCAACGGATGGCAGAACGGCACCAGTTCGTGGGTGCGCTTCACCGCCATCGTGCCGGCCACGATCGCAGTCTCGACGACCCCGCCCTTCGCGCTGCGCAGCCCGCTGGCGCGAAGCTGCGCGGCGACGGCCGCCGGGAAGCGCACCCGGCATTCGGCGACCGCCTCGCGCGCGGTCGGCGCCTTCGCGGACACGTCCACCATCGCGGGGAGCCCGCGCGCATCGACGTGCGTCAGTCCTTTCGGCTTCGCGGCCATCAGCCCCCCACCAGGTACATTTCCACGCGCTTGCGGCCGGCGCCCGCCGCCTCGCCGCGCACTTCGCTGTAGCGGTCGGCGCGGCCGCTCCAGACGCCGGCGATGCGCGCGGCGAGCGCGTCCTCGCCTTCCGCCAGCGCGTCGCGCAGGTCGTGGCCCTCGCCGGCGAACAGGCAGGTGTAGAGCCGCCCGTCGGCGGACACGCGGGCGCGGTGGCAGTCGCCGCAGAACGGCGCGCTGACCGCGCTGACGAAACCCACCTCGCCCCCGCCGTCGGCGAAGGCGTACCGCGCCGCCACCTCGCCGCGGTAATCCGGCGCAAGCGCGCGCAACGGCCAGCGCGCGTGGAGCCGGTCGCGCAGCTCCGCGGACGGCACGACGCGCACGCGGTCCCAGCCGTTGCAGGTGCCGACGTCCATGTATTCGATGTAGCGCACCACGTGCCCGTGCTCGCGCGCGAAGGCGGCGAGCGGCAGGACCTCGCCGTCGTTCACGCCGCGCTGCACGACGCAGTTGAGCTTGATCGGGCCGAAGCCCGCACGCTGCGCGACCTCCAGCCCCGCCAGCACGTCGGCGACATCGCCGCGCCCGCCCGACAATGCACGGAACAGCACTGGATCGAGCGCGTCCAGGCTCACGGTCAGGCGCCCCAGCCCCGCGTCGCGCAGCGCCCGCGCATGGGCGGCGAGCAGCGATCCGTTGGTGGTGAGCGCGAGGTCCTCGATCCCCGGAACGACGGCGAGCCGGGCGACCAGTTCCGGCAGGCGCTTGCGCAGCAGCGGTTCGCCGCCGGTCAGGCGCAGCTTGCGCACGCCCAGCCGGGCGAAACCGCGCACGAGCCGCTCGATCGCGTCGAACGGGAGCCGCGAGGCGCTGTCCATGCCGTGGTCGTCGGCGGTGCGGTCCGCGGGCATGCAATAGGGGCAACGGAAATTGCAGGCCTCGATCACCGACAGCCGCAGGTCGCGCAGCGGGCGGCCGAGGCGATCTAGTGGCACTGAAGCCGGTGGCACTGAAGCCGGTGGCGCCGAGGCCGAAGGCGGCGCTTGCACGAGCGCGGCCATGCTCAGGTGCCCTGGCGCCAGGCGGCGTCGTAGGCGCGGTGCAGGCGCGCGAAATCGCCCAGCACCGCGTCCTCTTCGCGCTTGCCGCGCAGCTTGAGCAGCGAGCGGCGCAGGCGCGCCAGGTTGGACTCGCGCCAGCCGGTCGCGGGGATGCGGATCGTGGATTTGTCGAAGTCGATCAGCGAGCCCTTGCCGAAGGCATCGAACAGGATGTTGTCGGCATTGAGGTCGCCGTGGTCGAGGCCGGCGCGGTGGAAGCGCGCGATCAGCCGCCCGGTCGATTCCCACGGTGCGGCTTCGCCCTGCCGCGTGGCGAGCGTGCCGAACGAGGTCACGCCCGGCAGGCGCTCGACCAGGATCGCGGCGCGATAGCGCAGTCCGGCGCGCCAGTAGCACGCGGCCAGCGGCCGCGGCACCGGCAGCCCGAGCGTGTGCAGCGCGCGCGTCAGCCGGAACTCGGCGAAGCTGCGGGTCCGGTCGGCCCCGCGCCAGGCATAGGCGTCGCGGCTGAAGCGCGCCGCGAGCCCGCCGCGCAGGTAGTGGCGGAGCACCGCGGCGCCGAAGGGTCCATCGACGAACCAGGCGGCGCCGCGGCCGCCCGTGGCCACCGGTTCGGCGCGACCGCCCCACCAGCGCGGGTCGAACCACTCCGCCGCGGCTTGCTGCACATGCCGCGCGTCGAACAGAATCGAGCCGTAGCCCGCCGTCCCCGCCGCGCGGCCGGCGCGCCGGACTTCGAACGGCGTCAGTTGCTCGCTGGCGTCGAAGGCGACCATCCAGCGAGTCTAACAAGGCATGCACGCAGCTTCCTCCCCGCCGGCCCCGCCGCCTCCGCCCGCATCGGTCTGCCTGCTGCGGCTGTCGGCGCTGGGCGATGCGACCCATGTCGTGCCGCTGGTCCGCACCCTGCAGCGCGCCTGGCCGGCGCTGCCGATCGCCTGGGTGATCGGGCGCGGCGAGCACCGCCTCCTCGAGGGCCTGCCGGGCGTGGAATTCATCGAGTACGACAAGCGCAGCGGCCTGGCCGGCATGTTCGCGCTGCGCCGCGCGCTGCGAGGGCGGCGCTTCGGCGCGCTGCTGCAGCTGCAGGTGGCGGCGCGCGCCAACCTGCTGTCGGCGTTCATTCCGGCGCGGCGCCGGATCGGCTACGACCGCAGCCGCTCCAGGGACCTGCATGGCCTCTTCGTCGGCGAGCGCATCCCCGACCGCCCCGGCATCCACGTGCTCGACGCGATCGGCAGCTTCTGCGAACCGCTCGGGCTGGTCCAGGACCGCGTGGCGTGGGACCTGCCGGTGCCGGACGACGCGCACGCCTGGGCGCGCGCGCAGTGGCCGGAGGACGGGAAGCCCGCACTCGTGATTTCACCGTGCTCGAGCCACGCGCTGCGCAACTGGCGCGCGGAACGCTACGCCGCGGTCGCCGACCATGCCGCGGCACGCGGCTGGCGCGTGGTGCTGTGCGGCGGCCGGAGCGCGCTGGAGCGCGGGACCGCCGATGCGATCCTCGCCGCGATGTCGGCGCCCGCGCTCGACCTCGTCGGCAAGGACACGCTCAAGCAGCTGCCCGCGCTGCTCGCGCGCGCCGCGCTGGTGATGACGCCGGATTCCGGCCCGATGCACATCGCCAACGCGATGGGCGCGAAGGTGCTGGGGCTGCATGCGGCGAGCAACCCCGCGCGCAGCGGGCCGTATTCGGACCGGCGCTACTGCGTCGACCGCTACGACGATGCCGCCCGCAAGTACCTGGGCAAGCCCGCGGCGGAACTGCGCTGGGGAACGAAGATCGAGCGCGAGGGCGTGATGGACCTCGTGACCGTCGAGGACGCGGTCGCGGCGTTCGAACGCTATCGCGCCGACAACCCCGCGCCGTAGTCCTCGTACGACTTCTCCTCGACGTAGGCCGAGCCCAGCGCGAGGTTGATGTCCTTCTTGATCCGCGCGCGCTCGTCGTTCTCGACGTAGACGCTGCGCGCCAGGCGGATGAACTCCGCATCGAAGGCCTGCGCCTTCTCCTTCACCCGGATGTCGTCCTCGATCACCCACAGCCGCTCGTTGACGGCCTTCAGGCGCGCGCGCAGCCCGGCGATGTCCTTGCCCGCCGCCGGGTGCGCCAGCCAGGTGCGCTCCAGCGCCGACAGTTCGTTGCGCACGTTCGCCAGCTTCGCCGGGTCCGTCATGCGCTCGGACTTGATCTGCAGGATCGCGATCTTGTCCAGCAGTTCGCCGTAGGAGACGGGGACGAGCAGTTCTTCGTTCATGGCGCGCGGGCTCCCTGGCGGCGACCGGGTGCAGTGTAAGGCCCGGGCAATGCCCTGAAAACGGAAACGGGCCCTTCCGGGCCCGTCGCCTTGGTCTGGCGGAGAGGGTGGGATTCGAACCCACGGTACGCTTGCACGTACGCCTGATTTCGAGTCAGGTACATTCGACCACTCTGCCACCTCTCCGGTGGTCTTCCCCCGCCGCGCCGCCGTTGCGGGCGCGCGGAAAGGGCCGCAAATGATACGGGGCGCGGGGCGCGGCGACAAGCGCCGCCGCCGGGCACGCCGCCGCGGTTGTGCCGAGGCCGGCCCGCCCCGATGATTGCGTTCTCCGGTGGGATTCCACGCCACGACGGGCCGCATGATCGAGTTCGGACACCTCACCCACGTCGGCCTGCGGCGCGAGCTGAACGAGGACACCTACTACGGCGACAGCGAGCTGGGCCTGTGGCTGGTCGCCGACGGCATGGGCGGGCACGAGTACGGCGAGGTCGCCAGCGCGCTCGCGCGCGAGGCGATCGTGCGCGAGGTCCGTCAGGGCGCGCCGCTCGCGCAGGCCATCCGCACCGCCGACGAGGAGATCATCCGCGCCTCGCGCAAGCGCGGCGATTCGCTGCCGATGGGCACCACCGTGGTGGCCGCCCGCGTCGCCGGGCGCCGCTTCGAGGTCGCATGGGTCGGCGACAGCCGCGTTTATCTCTGGCGCGACGGCAAGCTCGCCCAGCTCTCCCAGGACCACAGCTACGTGCAGGAGCTGATCGGCCGCGGCGAGATCAGCGTCGAGCAGGCCCGCAGCCATCCGCACCGCAACGTCGTCACCCAGGCGCTGGGCGTCACCGATCCGCAGCAGCTCAACGTCGAGACGCTCTCCGGCGAGCTGGACGCGGGCATGCAGCTGCTGCTGTGCAGCGACGGCCTCACCGAGGAAGTGGACGACGCGCGCATCGCGCAGGCGCTCTCGCACCTGGACTGCAGCGCGCAGGAATGCGTGGACGAGCTGGTCGCGGCCGCGCTGGACGGCGGCGGCTCGGACAACGTGACCGTGGTGCTGGTGCGCCAGGCCTGAGCCTCCGGGCTCAGGCGAGCGCGGCTTCCGCGGTCTCCACGCCGTCCGCGTCGTCGCCCGCGTCCAGCCGGTCCCACACCGCCGCGCCGCCGGCCTTCTTCCGCAACTGCGCCAGGCGCGCAACATGCGCCTCCAGGTCGCCGGCAGGGACCAGCACCCGCGGGCGCGCAGACGCGCTACCCGCCACCGGCGCCAGCGCCACCACCGTCGCGGTCGCCGAGGCTTCGGCCGCCAGCGCGTCGAAGCCGATCTCGCCCTGCCCCGCGGTCAGCGCCAGGTAGGCGTCGGCGAGCAGTTGCGCATCGAGCAGCGCGCCGTGCAGCTGCCGGTGCGAATTGTCCACGCCCAGGCGCCGGCACAGCGCATCGAGCGAATTGCGCTGGCCGGGGAAGCGCTGCCGCGCCAGCTCCAGCGAGTCCTCCACGCTGCAGCGCTCGCGCAGCGGCGCGTGGCCGAGGCCGAGCCGCGCCAGTTCGTTGTCGAGGAAGCCGATGTCGAACGCGGCGTTGTGGATCACCAGTTCCGCGCCGTCGATGAACGCCAGGAACTCCTCCACCACTTCGGCGAACTTCGGCTTGCCCGCGAGGAACTCGCGGGTCAGGCCGGTGACCTCCTGCGCGCCCGGCTCGAAGTCGCATTCCGGATCCAGGTAACGCTGGAACGTGCGGCCGGTCGGCCGGCGCTCCACCAGTTCCACGCAGCCGATCTCGACGACGCGGTTGCCCTTCTCCCAGGACAGGCCGGTGGTTTCGGTGTCGAGCACGATCTGGCGCATGCCTCAGTCTAGCGCGTGCGCGCTAGCGCCGGAACGCTTCGGCCTGCGCGCGCGCGAGGACGTCGACGCGCTCGTTGTCGGGATCGCCGCTGTGGCCCTTCACCCAGCGCCAGTCGATGTCGTGGCGCACGCATGCGGCCTGCAGGCGCTCCCACAGGTCGCGGTTCTTCACGTCGCTGCCGCCGGCGGTGCGCCAGTTGCGCCGCACCCAGCCCGGCAGCCATTCGGTGATGCCCTGGCGCACGTATTGCGAATCGGTGTGCAGCACGACGACGCACGGCTCGCTCAGCGTCTCGAGCGCCATGATCGCCGCCATCAGCTCCATGCGGTTGTTCGTGGTCAGCGCCTCGCCGCCGGCGAGTTCGCGCTCGCGGCCGCGGTAGCGCAGCAGCGCCGCCCAGCCGCCCGGCCCCGGATTCCCCAGGCACGCGCCATCGGTGTGGATTCCGACTTCCTTCACCGGCGCCACCGCTTTCGACGCCGTCATGCCGCGGGCGCCCCGGCGCCGATGCGCAGCGGCTTGCGCGTGCGCACCGGCGTGAGCGGGATCACCCGCTTCTGCGCGCGCAGCACCCAGGCAGCGCGCACCCCGGGACCATGCTGCAACGTGGCATCCGCCACCGCGCCCCAGCGCGGTCCGATGCCCTGCGACACCGGATCCGGGACGAGTCCGGCGGCGCGCATGTGCCGGCGCCACGGTTGCGGCTCCGACGTGCCGGGGCCGCCGCCGGCCCAGCGCCAGCGCCAGGGCGACAGGGGGTTCAGGCAATAGACCGAGAGCGACGCGCCCGGCACCAGCACCCGCGCGCATTCGGACAGCAATGCGGCGGTGTCGGGCCCGGACAGCTCCGGATGCTGGAGCACGATGGCGGCCACCGACTCGTTCGCCAGCGGCAGGGGCAACGCGCAGCGGACCCCGCCCGTCCAGCCGTGCGTCCAGCCGCTCGGGCAGGGCCGGAGCGGCAGGCCGGGGCCGGCAAGGCCCTCGGCGCCGGCGCAGGCGGCGGGGCCGAGCCACAGCCAGGGCTGGCCCGGGCGCTCGCCGAGCAGGCCGCGCAGGTGCGGCCACTCGCTGTCGAGCAGGGCCTGGCCGGGCACGGAGTCGAACCAGGAAGGGGCGGGGCCGGGTTGACCGGTCGCGGAAGGCACGGGCATGGTCGCCATTCTGGGGGCCACCCCGCCAGGACGCCACCATGCTGCTGCACCCGCTGCCCGCCTTCACCGACAACTACATCTGGACGCTGCGGGAATCCCCCGCCGGCGCGCCGGTGGTGGTGGACCCGGGCGACGCGGCGCCGGTGCTGGCCATGTGCGACGGGCTCGGCATCGCCCCGGCGGCGCTGCTGCTGACCCACCACCACCCCGACCACGTCGGCGGCGCCGCGGCGCTGCTGGCGCGCTGGCCGTCGCTGCCGGTCTTCGCGCCGGAGGACGAGCGCATCGCGATGCCGTGCCGGCGCGTCGGCGACGGCGACGTGGCGGAGGCCGGGGCCTGGCGCTTCGAGGTGGCCGCGGTGCCGGGCCACACCCGCAGCCATGTCGCCTTCCACGGCCACGGGCTGCTGTTCTGCGGCGACACCCTGTTCAGCCTGGGCTGCGGGCGCTTGTTCGAAGGCACGCCCGGGCAGATGCTGGCCTCGCTCGACCGGCTGGCGGCGCTCCCGGGCTCGACCCTCGTGTGCTGCGGGCACGAATACACGCTGGCCAACGCCGCCTTCGCGGCCGCGGTCGATCCCGACAACCCGGCCCTGCGCCGGCGCACCGAGGAAGCCCGCGCGATGCGCGACCGGAACGAACCCACCCTGCCCGCCACCCTTGCCGGCGAGCGCGACGCGAACCCCTTCCTGCGGGTGGACGCCGCCGCCGTGCGCGACGCCGTCGCGGCGAGGCTCGGCCGGCCGCCGGCGGACCGGGTCGAGTGCTTCGCCGAATTGCGGCGCTGGAAAGACGGGTTCGCCGCATGAGGGGCGCTTCGCCCGCGATCCACCTGGCGCCGGTCCTCGCGGCCGCGCTGGCGCTGGTGCCGGGTGCCGGCCGGTGCGGCGATCCCCCGCAGCAGGCCGCCCTTCCCGCGCAGCCTGCCGAAGCGACAGCCGCCGCGGCGCCAGCGCCGGCGCCGCCCGCCGGGACGCGCAGCGGCCTGGAGATCTACGCACGCTTCCGCGAAGGCCTGGCCGACCCGGACTGCCCGGTCGACAGCAGCAGCGTCCGCTGGCGCAAGCACTTCGCGCAGGCGCCGCAGCGGCTCGGCGCGGAGGGCGACGACGCCCTCGCCCTCTTCGGCTACGTCGTCGACGCGCTGCGCGAGGCGGACCTGCCGACCGAATACGCGCTGATCCCCTTCGTCGAGAGCGGCTACAAGCCCGGCGCGCGCAGCAAGTCCGGCCCGGCCGGACTGTGGCAGATGGCGGCGGTCACCGCCCGCCACCACGGCGTCCGGATCCGCCCCGGCTACGACGGGCGGCTGTCGCCGGTGGACTCCACGCGCGCCGCGGTGCGTTACCTCAAGACGCTGCACGGCATGTTCGCCGGCGACTGGCGGCTCGCGGTGATGGCGTACAACGCCGGCGAGTACCGCGTGTTCGGGGCGCTGCGCCGCTCCCGCCAGGTGGCGCGCGACGCGGATCCCGAAAAGCTCGCGACGCTCTCCGGGATCACCCGCGCCTACGTGCGCAAGCTGCACGCGCTGTCCTGCCTGCTCGACCGCGCGGACGAACGCGAGGCCTGGCTGCAGGCGATGGATCGCCCGATCCCCGTGCTCGAAGCGGTGGAACTCCCCGGCGGCGCGCGCGACCTCGGCCGCTGGGCCGCGGACGAAGGCCGCGACGCCGCGATGGTGCGGCGGCTGAATCCCGCGCTGGCGAGCGGTCGCGTCGCAAGCGCCCACCGTCCGCTGCGGGTGCTGGCGCCGGTGCCGCCCGCGCCGGAAACAGCACCGGCGGATACGCTGGCGGATGTTCCCGCGGCGACGTTCGCGCCCGCCGCCGCCGCGGCGGCGAGTGGCCCCGCGCCCGCGACACAGGCACACTAGCGCCCTGTTTCCGCTTCCGACGGACGTCACCATGGGATTCCTGCAGGGCAAGCGCGCACTGGTCACCGGCATCGCCAGCCAGCGCTCGATCGCCACCGGCATCGCCGACGCGATGCACCGCGAAGGCGCCGAACTGGCGCTGACCTACCAGAACGAAAAGCTGAAATCGCGCGTCGAGGACGCCGCCGGCGAGTACGGCACCGACATCGTGCTGCCGCTGGACGTCGCCGACGACGCGCAGATCGACGCGTGCATGGCCGAGCTCGGCAAGCGCTGGAGCGACGGCTTCGACATCCTGGTGCATTGCATCGCGTTCGCCCCGCGCGAGGCCATCGAGGGCGACTTCCTCGACGGCATCACCCGCGAGCGCTACCACATCGCGCACGACATCAGCGCGTACTCGCTCGCGGCGCTGGGCAAGGCCGCGCGCCCGCTGATGAAGGGCCGCAACGGCGCGATCCTCACCCTGTCCTACCTCGGCGCGGAGCGCGCGCTCGCGAACTACAACACCATGGGCGTGGCGAAGGCCTCGCTGGAAGCCACGGTGCGCTACATGGCGATGTCCCTCGGCCCGGAGGGAACGCGCGTCAACGCGATCTCGGCCGGCCCGATCCGCACGCTCGCCGCTTCGGGCGTGGCGAACTTCCGCAAGATGCTGAGCCAGTTCGAGGCGGCGGCACCGCTGCGCCGCGCGGTGACCATCGAGGACGTCGGCAACACCGCCGCGTTCCTGTGCTCGGACCTGGCGCGCGGCATCACCGGCGAGATCACCTACGTGGACGCCGGCTACAACATCATGGGGATGAGCGGGATCGAGTGATCCCGCGCGGGACGCCGCTCCGCGCGGCGTCCCCGGCGTCCGGACCTCGCGTCCGGACGCGTTGCCGCCAGACCGTTACATCCGGTCTTCGGCGACGGTGATGCGCATGCGGCGGCGCAGGTCCTTGACGATCTCGTCCATCGTCTCCATCGCCGCCACCTGGCCCATCTGCTGCTTCAGCTGCGCGCGCCGCTCCGGCGGCGCCTGCTTCGCATCGCCGGGCACCACGCGCGTGACCTGGTAGACGACGATCCTGCCGTCGTCGAGCACCTTGCTGCCGACGGTCGGCTTGCCGGCTTCCGGCGCGGGCGCCGCGAACACGGCTGCGTTCGCGTCCGGATCGGGAATGGCGAGCCCGCGCGGCAGGCCCGGGACGGTGGTGGCCGCGAGGCCGCGTGCACCTGCCGCGGCGTCGAAGGCCTTGCCCGCTCGCACGTCCGCGACGAAGGCGTCCGCGGCAGCCCTGGCCGCCTTCGCGGCGCGATCGTTGCGGATCGCCGCGATCACCTGCGGCGCCACCTCGGACAGCGGCCGGCGATGCGCGGCCTCATGGCCGACGACGCGGATCAGCACGCTGTGGTTCGGGCCGACCTCGATCGGATCGCTCACCGTGCCGTCCTGGACCAGCGCATCGGAGAACGCGGCGCGCTGCACGGCCGGATTCGCCGCGATGCCCACGCCGGCGCCGCGCGCGAACGGGGCGGTGCGCTGGACCGGCAGGTTCGCGGCCTTCGCCGCCGACGCGAGCGAAGTCGGGTTGCGATAGACCTGGTCGACGAGCTTGCCGGTGAGGTCGTTGAACATGCGCTCGCGGTCCGCGTCCGCCTGCTCCTTCTCCAGCTGGGCGCGCGCGTCCTCGAACGGCGTCTGCCGGCCGGCCTTGACCTCGCGCAGCTGCAGCACGTGCCAGCCGAACTCGGTCTTGACCGGCCCGGCGATGTCGCCCTGCTCCATCGCGAACAATGCGTCCTCGAAGGGCTTCGTCATCATGCCCTTCACCACCCAGCCGAGGTCGCCGCCGGCGTCCTTCGAGCCGGTGTCCTCGGAGTCCTTGCGCGCCAGCGCGGCGAAGTCGGCGCCCGGCGCGCGCGCCGCGGCGGCGATCGCCTCCGCGCGCGCCTTCGCCGCGGCCTGCGCGGCGGCGCCGGCCTTCTCGTCGACCTTGACCAGGATGTGCGACGCCAGCCGCTGTTCCGGTTCCTGGAAGCGCGCCTTCTCCTGCTCGTAGCGCTGCTTCAGCACCGCATCGGTGGCCGGCGGGGGCGCGATCGCGCTGCCGTCGATGTCCACGTATTCCAGCGCCACGGTCTCGGGCGCCATGTACTCGCCGGCGTGCGAGTCGTACCACTTCTGGATCTCGGCCGCGCCGACGGCCCCGGCATCCGGCGATGGCGCGGGCATGATCGCGATGGACGCATCGCGCTTCTCGTCGATCAGGCGCAGCACCGCGTCGACCTCGGCATCGGTCGCGAAGCCCGTGGCGGCGACCTGCTGCGGGATCAGCGTGCGCTCCAGGTCCTCGCGCACCAGCTGCTGGAACTGCACGGGCGAGCGCTGCGGCACCTGCGAGGCGAGCACCAGCTGGTACTGCTGCGGGTTGAACTTGCCGTCGACCTGGAAGGCCGGGATCGCCTCGATCTCGCGACGCACCTGCAGGTCGCCCACGGCCACGCCGTCGCGCCGGGCCATCATCCGCAGCACGCGCTCGTCGATCATCGCGTCGACGATGCGGCGCTTGTTGTCCTTCGACTCGAACTCGCGCGGGTCGAACGCGTCGCCCTGCGCCTCGCGCGCGGACTGGCGCTCCTGCTCGAAGCGCTGGCGGAACTCCGCGGCATCGATCTCCTCGGCCTGCCAGAGCCTGCTCGCCGGCCACCAGTGCGGCGCGCCCGCCCACCAGGTCGGCGGGGCTTCCACCTTGGCGACCCAGGTCGCGTTGTTCTGGTGCAGGTACTGCTCCATGCCGAAGAACGCGAACGGGATGGTGAGCAGCCCGAGCACGGTGCCGGCGATCCAGCCGGAGGTCTTGTCGCGGAGTTTCTGCAGCATGGAGTGGGCATCGGCCTGGAACGTAGCCGCCCAGTCTACCCGCAACCCGGGGCGCGGAAAACGCGCCGCCCGGAAAAGCGAAGGCCCGCATCGCTGCGGGCCTCGTGTCTGGAAAAGCGAAGGCCCGCATCGCTGCGGGCCTTGCCTTCGAATCGATGGCGGAGTGGACGGGACTCGAACCCGCGACCTCCGGCGTGACAGGCCAGCATTCTAACCGACTGAACTACCACTCCGCGGAGCCGGGCATGATACAGACCGGCGTGGAGGCCCGCAAGCCTCCGATGGTGGGTGCTGAGGGGATCGAACCCCCGACCCTCTCCTTGTAAGGGAGACGCTCTACCGCTGAGCTAAGCACCCGCGTCGCGGATGATACCGGAGCCGCCGAGGGCCCCGCCCCCTGGAACGACGAAGCCCGGCTTGCGCCGGGCTCCGATCGGGAAAGCGTGTCGCGGATGCGATCAGTTCACCGCGTCCTTCAGCGCCTTGCCGGGCTTGAACCCGGGGTTCATCGAGGCGGCGATCTTGATCTCCTCGCCGGTGCGCGGGTTGCGGCCGGTGCGCGCGGCGCGCTTGCGCACGTCGAAGGTGCCGAAGCCGACGAGCGTGACGGTGTCGCCCTTCTTCAGCGCGCTGCTGATGGTGGAGATCATGGCGTCGACCGCACGGCCGGCGTCGGCGCGCGAGATGTCGGCGGCGCCAGCGACGGCTTCGATGAATTCGGCTTTGTTCATTGCTTGCTCCAGTACGGCGCGTTCGGCCGGAAGCGGTCGTTATACCAGCGGCCCGGAGGCGAGGCAACACGGAAAGCGAGGCGTGGTGCGGTTTCCAGCGGAATCCGCACCCGCCGCGGCGGCAGGTCAGTGCCTGGCGCCGGCCCGGTCGTCCGCCTTGGAAGGCTCGCGCGCGGCCTCCGGCTCGGGCAGCGCGGCGGCCGGCGCCTTGGGCGCCAGCGGCCGCTCCAGCGCGAGGTCGAGCACCTCGTCGATCCAGCGCACCGGCACGATCTTCATCTGCTCGGTCACCGACTTCGGGATGTCCGCGAGGTCCTTGCGGTTCTCCTCGGGGATGATCACCGTGCGGATGCCGCCGCGCATCGCCGCGAGCAGCTTCTCCTTGAGGCCGCCGATCGCGAGCACCTTGCCGCGCAGGGTGATCTCGCCGGTCATCGCCACGTCCGCCTTCACCGGCACCTTGGTGAGGGTGGACACCAGCGCCGTCGCCATCGCGATGCCCGCGCTGGGGCCGTCCTTCGGCGTCGCGCCTTCCGGCACGTGCAGGTGCACGTCCTGCTTCTGCAGGAAGTCGAGGTCGATGCCGAGGCGCTCGGTGCGCGCGCGCACGACGCTGAGCGCCGCCGACGCCGATTCCTTCATCACGTCGCCGAGCTGGCCGGTGAGGATCAGCTGGCCCTTGCCCGGCACCAGCGTGGACTCGATCTGCAGCAGGTCGCCGCCGACCTCGGTCCAGGCCAGGCCGGTGACCAGGCCGATCTCGTTCTCCGCTTCCGCGCGCCCGAAGTCGAAGCGCTGCACGCCCAGGTACTTGTCCAGGTTCTTTTCCGTCACCTGGATCGCCTTGGGCTTGCGCTTGCCGGCTTGCGGGCCCTTCAGCGCGATCTCCTTGACCACCTTGCGGCAGATCTTCGCGATCTCGCGCTCGAGGTTGCGCACGCCCGACTCGCGCGTGTAGTACCGCACGATGCCCTGCACCGCGTCCTCGCCGATCTTCAGCTCGCCGGCCTTCAGGCCGTTCGCCTTCATCTGCTTCGGCACGAGGTAGCGCATCGCGATGTTGACCTTCTCGTCCTCGGTGTAGCCGGGGATGCGGATGACCTCCATGCGGTCCAGCAGCGGGCCGGGGATGTGCAGCGAGTTCGAGGTGGCGACGAACATCACCTCGCTCAGGTCGAGGTCGACCTCGAGGTAGTGGTCGTTGAACGCGTTGTTCTGCTCCGGGTCCAGCACCTCGAGCAGGGCCGAGGACGGGTCGCCGCGGAAGTCCATCGACATCTTGTCGATCTCGTCGAGCATGAACAGCGGGTTCTTCGTGCCGGCCTTGTTGAGGTTCTGCACGATGCGGCCCGGCATCGAGCCGACGTAGGTGCGGCGGTGGCCGCGGATCTCGGCCTCGTCGCGCACGCCGCCCAGCGACATGCGCACGAACTTGCGGTTCGTGGCCTTGGCGATCGACTGCCCGAGCGAGGTCTTGCCGACGCCCGGCGGGCCGACCAGGCACAGGATCGCGCCCTTCATCTTCGAGACGCGCGACTGCACCGCGAGGTACTCGAGGATGCGCTCCTTGACCTTCTCCAGGCCGTAATGGTCGGCGTCGAGCACGTCCTGCGCCGCCTTCAGGTCCTTGCGGATCTTGCTGCGCTTCTTCCACGGCACGCCGAGCAGCCAGTCGAGGTAGTTGCGCACCACCGCGGCCTCGGCCGACATCGGCGACATCTGCTTGAGCTTGTTGAACTCGTTCTTCGCCTTGGCCTCGACGGCCTTCGGCATGCCCGCCTGCGCGATCCTGCGCGCGAGCTCGTCCAGGTCGTTCGGCGCCTCGTCGATCTCGCCGAGCTCCTTCTGGATCGCCTTCATCTGCTCGTTGAGGTAGTACTCGCGCTGCGACTTCTCCATCTGCGACTTCACGCGGCCGCGGATGCGCTTCTCCATCTGCTGCACGTCGATCTCGCCGTCCACGTAGCCGACCAGCAATTCCAGGCGCGCGCCGACGTCGGTGGTCTCCAGCAGCTTCTGCTTGTCGGCCAGGCGCACGCCCAGGTGCGCGGCGATGGTGTCGGCGAGGCGGCCGGGCTCCTCGATGCCGGCCAGCGTCTGCAGCAGCTCCGGCGGGAGCTTGCGGTTGCTCTTCACGTACTGCTCGAACAGCCCCATCAGCGAGCGCGCGACCGCCTCGACCTCGCGCGGGTCGCGGCCTTCCGCGGCCGGCACCGGCGTGGCGCGGCCCGACAGCGTGCCGTCGCGCTCGGCGACGCGGTCGACGGTGGCGCGCTCGACGCCTTCCACCAGCACCTTGATGGTGCCGTCGGGGAGCTTGAGCAATTGCAGCACGGTCGCCAGCGTGCCGACCTCGTACAGGTCGGACGCGCCGGGATCGTCGGTCTCGGCGGACTTCTGCGCGACCAGGACGATGCGCTTGTCCGATTCCATGGCCAGTTCCAGCGCGCGAATGGACTTCTCCCGGCCGACGAACAGCGGGATGACCATGTGCGGGAACACCACCACGTCCCGCAGGGGCAGGACCGGCAGGGTCTCGATGGCTTGGGGTTCTTGGGAACGGGGCATGTGGGGTCTCCAGGCCATGAGGGACGCCGGGAAGGCGGTGGCTTTGCCGAAGGTTATGGGGCTCGCCGCCGGCGGATGCAAGCGCCGCGGCAACGTATCAGGCCCACTGAGACGAAGACGTCATGGCGGCCCGCCCGGCCGGTGTTGCTTCCCATTCAGCAAGGCGATAACGTTTGACGCAGGTCACGTTTTTGGCCAGGGGAAAAGCAATGCACAAGCTTGCGAAGCTCGCCGTGGCGGCGGGAGCCTGCGTGGCGCTCACTGGTTGCCCGAAGGTGAAAAGCGTGAGCGGCTCGGTCACGGGACCGCGACCGATTGTCACCTGGGGCGGGATCGGGACGGTCCACCAGCAGCTTCGGCCCGGCAGCACGCTCAACGCAGGCGACTTCATCCGTGTCGAGCCCGGCGGATCGGTGACCATTTCCGTCAGTGGCACGGACGGAAAGGATTGCGAACTGACCTACACGACCAGCTTTACCGTCGTCGAGCCGGTGGATTGCAGCAAGCAGAAGGAAGAGAACGAGAAGAAGACACAGGACGACGCGCAACAGCAGCCGGAAAACCAGGGCCAGGGGCAGGCGTCGACCTCCGGCATCAATGGGCCGCCGATGCCCGGCTCGCCGGGCATCGGTGCCCCGGCGGTCGTTCCGACGTCAGTCCCCAACTACTATCCGGGTGGTGGCGGCGGTTCCGCCATAGGCGGCCCGCCGGTCATCGCGACGGCCGACCTCAACTACACGCCGAACACCATGCTCTCCACGACCACGAACCTGGTCGAGGCGATCGTGGGCATCGTCGCGGTGAAGAAGGCGGGCGACAAGCTCGACGACAACCGCAACGACAAGCCCGTCAGCCCCTGACGCGGAAGGCGGCGCGGCGGATGCCGCGCCCCGAAAGAAAAAACCGGCCCATCGGCCGGTTTTTTCGTCTTGCGCCAGCCCTGGAGACCGCTACTCGCCGGCGGCGGCCTTGGGCGCCGGCGGCGGCGTCTGGTAGATCAGGTAAGGCTCGGACTTGTGCTCGATCACCGACTCGTCCACGACGACCTTGCTGACGTTCTCGAGCGACGGCAGGTCGTACATCGTGTCCAGCAGCACCGACTCGACGATCGTGCGCAGGCCGCGGGCGCCGGTCTTGCGCTTGAGCGCCTTCTTCGCGATCGCCGAGAGCGCGTCGGGGCGGAACTCGAGTTCCACGCCCTCCATCTCGAACAGCTTGCGGAACTGCTTGGTGATGGCGTTCTTCGGCTCGCTGAGGATCTTCACCAGCGCCGCCTCGTCCAGCTCCTCGAGCGTGGCGACCACCGGCAGGCGGCCGACGAACTCGGGGATCAGGCCGAACTTGATCAGGTCCTCGGGCTCGACGTCGGCCAGCACCTTGCCGACCTCGGCCTTGCGCTCGCTGCTCTTGATCTTCGCGCCGAAGCCGATGCCGCCGGCTTCGGTCGAACGCTGCTGGATGATCTTCTCCAGGCCCGCGAACGCGCCGCCGACGATGAACAGGATGTTGCGCGTGTCGACCTGCAGGAATTCCTGCTGCGGGTGCTTGCGCCCGCCCTGCGGCGGCACCGAGGCGATGGTGCCCTCGATCAGCTTCAGCAGCGCCTGCTGCACGCCCTCGCCCGACACGTCGCGGGTGATCGACGGGTTCTCGCTCTTGCGCGAGATCTTGTCGATCTCGTCGATGTAGACGATGCCCTGCTGCGCCTTCTCGACGTCGTAGTCGCACTTCTGCAGCAGCTTCTGGATGATGTTCTCGACGTCCTCGCCGACGTAGCCGGCCTCGGTGAGCGTCGTGGCGTCGGCCATGGTGAACGGCACGTTGAGCAGCCGCGCCAGCGTCTCCGCCAGCAGCGTCTTGCCCGAACCGGTCGGGCCGACCAGCAGGATGTTGGACTTGGCCAGCTCGACGTCGTCGTTCTTCTGCCGGCTCTCGATGCGCTTGTAGTGGTTGTACACGGCGACCGCGAGCGTCTTCTTCGCGCGCGCCTGGCCGATCACGTACTGGTCGAGGACTTCCAGGATTTCCTTCGGGCGCGGCAACGAGCTGCGCGCGGACTGGGCCTTCTCTTCCAGCTCCTCGCGGATGATGTCGTTGCACAGCTCGACGCATTCATCGCAGATGAACACGCTGGGGCCCGCGATCAGCTTGCGGACCTCGTGCTGGCTCTTCCCGCAGAACGAGCAGTAGAGGATCTTGCTGCTGTCGCCGGATCGGCCCTGACGGTCTTCGCTCATTTTCCCCGCTTACCTGCTGCAGCCGCACTGGCGGCCCGAGAATAGCACAGCGGTCCGGAAGCCTTCCCGGACCTGCTGCACGTGGTGGATTTCCTGCCGGATCAAGCGCTTGCGGCCCCATGCGGGCCGGAAGCCGTTCCCGAGGCCGCGCTCACGCGGCCTGGATCGAATCCTCGGGCCGGCGCTCCAGGACCTGGTCGACCAGGCCGTACTCGCGCGCGGCCTCGGCGCTCTTGAAGTTGTCGCGCTCGGTGTCGCGGGCGATGGTGTCGAGCGCCTGGCCGGTGTGCTTGGACAGGATCTCGTTGAGGCGCTGGCGCATCGCCAGGATCTCGCGGGCGTGGATGTCGATGTCCGTCGCCTGGCCCTGGAAGCCGCCCAGCGGCTGGTGGATCATCACCCGCGAGTTCGGCAGCGCGTAGCGCTTGCCCTTCGCGCCCGACGCCAGCAGCAGCGCGCCCATCGAGGCGGCCTGGCCGACGCAGATCGTGCTCACGTCCGGCTTGATGAACTGCATGGTGTCGTAGATCGCCATGCCCGCGGTGACGATGCCGCCCGGCGAGTTGATGTACAGGCTGATGTCCTTCTCGGGGTTCTCGGCCTCGAGGAACAGCATCTGCGCGACGATCACGTTGGCGACGTGGTCGTCGATCCCGCCGACCAGGAAGATCACCCGCTCCTTCAGCAGGCGCGAATAGATGTCGTACGCGCGCTCGCCGCGGCTGGTCTGCTCGACCACCATCGGCACGAGGTTGAGGGCCTTGATCTCGCTCATGGTTTCTTTTCCGCCTGCGGCTTTCAGCCGATCGCTTCCTGGAAGGTGAGGGCCTTGTCCGTGTGGGTGGCGCGCTCGGCGATCCAGTCGATCACCTGCTCTTCCATCGCACGGTTCTGCAGCCCAGCCATCAACTGGGGATCGTTGCGGTACAAGTCAATGACCTGCTGCGGCTCCTCGTAGGTGGAGGCGATCAGGCGCATCAGTTCGTTCAGGCGGCGCGGGTCCAGCGCCAGCTTGTTCTGGCGCGCGACCTCGGCGACCAGCAGGGCCAGCAGCACGCGCTTGCCCGCCGGCTCCAGGAACGCCTTGTAGGCCTCTTCCGGCACGGCGCCGCCCTGGGCGGCCTGCTGGGCCAGCGCGCGGGCCTCCTGCTCCACCAGGCGCGGCGGCAGCTCGGTGGACGCGTAGGCCTGGGCCAGCGCCTCGCCGACCTCGCGGCGCAGGCGGCCCATCAGGGCGCCCTTGAGTTCGCGCTCGAGGTTGCTGCGGATGTCGGCGCGGAACTGCGAGAGCTCGCCGCTGCGGACGCCGAAGCTGCGGATGAACGCGCCGTCGACTTCCGGCAGGACGCGCTCGGACACGCGCTCGGCGGCCAGGTGCACCTGCACCGTGCGGCCGGCCAGCTGCGGCACACGCCAGTCGGCCGGGAACGCCACGTCCAGGGTCTTGCTGTCGCCGGCCTTCATGCCCACCAGGGCGTTCTCGATGTCGGCGTACATGACGCCGGAGCCGATGACGGCCGTGCCGCGCTCCTCGCCCTGGGGCGGCAGGCGCTCGTCGCCGGCCTGCGACCAGGTCGCCACGTCGACGGCGTCGCCTTCCTTCGCCGGGCGCTCGACCACGGTCCAGCTGCCGCGTTGCTGGCGCAGGTTCTCGACCATGCGGTCGACGTCGGCCTCGGTGACCTCGGCGGTATGGCGGACGATCTGCAGCTTCGAGACGTCGATGTCGCCGAAGTCCGGCATCAGCTCGAACGTGGCCACGTAGGACAGCTCGCCCTCGCCCGCGCCGGTGCCCGGCTCGATGCGCGGGCTGCCGGCAATGCGCAGGTCGTTCTCGCGCACGGCCGAATCGAAGCCCTGGCGCAGGATCCCGTCCAGCACTTCGGCGCGGACCTGCTGGCCGAAGCGCTGCTCGACGACCGTGGCGGGCACCTTGCCCGGGCGGAAGCCCTTGATGCGGGCGGTGCGCGCGATCTCGCGCAGCCGGCCCCCGACCTGGGAATCCACGTCGCCGGCGGGCACGCGCAGCGTCATCCGACGCTCGAGGTTGCCCGTGGACTCGACCGAAACCTGCGTAGCTGAACCTGCCATCACCCACTCCGTCCGGCCGCGGCCTCGCCGCGGCGCTCATGCGTTGAATTGTCGGGAAGAAACACTTTCGGGAAGAAACCCGTCGCCTGCTGCCGGCGGCCTTTTTCGGACCGGGGCGGCGGAACGGGCTAGTTTCGCCGATTTGGCCGCATCCCGCCACAGATTCCGCTGGCAGCGGGCTGCCGGCTGTTGGTGCGAAAGGCGGGACTCGAACCCGCACGCCTTGCGGCACCGGTACCTAAAACCGGGGCGTCTACCAGTTCCGCCACTTTCGCGAAGCCCGGCGATTCTACGTCCCGCCGGCCGGCCGCCGCACAAAGGAAAACGCCCGGCACGGGGCCGGGCGCTTCGGGATTGGTGGGCCGTCAAGGATTCGAACCTTGGACCTATTGATTAAGAGTCAACTGCTCTACCAACTGAGCTAACGGCCCGAAGCTTGCAATTATACAGCAATGAAGCGAATTGGGGTGGCTGAGGGGACTCGAACCCCCGACAACTGGAATCACAATCCAGGACTCTAACCAACTGAGCTACAGCCACCATTGAATCCGTCGAACGTGGCGCGCCCGGCAGGACTCGAACCTGCAACCGCCGGCTTAGAAGGCCGGTGCTCTATCCGGTTGAGCTACGGGCGCCCTGGCCGGATTGTCGCACCTGTCGCCCTTCCGGGCCGGGGTTGGTCGGGGTAGAGGGATTCGAACCCCCGACATCCTGCTCCCAAAGCAGGCGCGCTACCAGACTGCGCTATACCCCGCCGATCGGAACGCTTCGCGGCGCGCCAACGCTGCGAAAGGCCGGCCATTGTCCGGAGCCGGCCGCGGCGTGTCAACGCGAGCGCGGCCCGCGCCGGCCGCGGGTATGCTGGGAAGCAATTCCACCGACACAGGCAGCGAGGCTTTCATGCGCAGCGGAAACCCGGCCCTGGGCCAGTCCACCTTCCTCGACGCGGGCGCCGGCACCGTCGTCAGCCGCGACGCGGGGGCGATGAGCCTGAACGGCACGGTCAACAAGACCGCGTTCCTGCTGGTCGTCGTGCTCGCCGCGGCGATGTTCACCTGGAGCAAGGCCTTCGCGGGCGGCGGCGCCGGGCTGATGTCCTACGTCTGGGGCGGCGCCCTGGGCGGCTTCGCGCTGGCGTTGGCGACCGTGTTCCGCAAGACCTGGGCGCCGGTCACCGCGCCGCTGTACGCGGCCGCGGAGGGCTTGTTCATCGGCGCCATTTCCGCGGTGTTCGAGCAGCGCTACCCGGGCATCGTGCTGCAGGCGGTCGGGCTCACCTTCGGCACGCTCGCGGCGCTGCTGATCGCGTACCGCAGCGGGCTGGTGCGCGCGACCGAGAACTTCAAGCTCGGCGTGGTCGCCGCCACCGGCGGCATCGCCCTGCTCTACCTCGTGAACATCGGCATGCGCCTGTTCGGCTTCGAGGGCATGGCCTTCATCCACGAGGGCGGCGCGATCGGCATCGGCTTCTCGGCCGTCGTCGTGGTGGTCGCCGCGCTGAACCTGGTGCTCGACTTCGACTTCATCGAGCAGGGCGTCGAGCAGGGCGCGCCGAAGTACATGGAGTGGTACGGCGCGTTCGGCCTGCTGGTGACCCTCGTGTGGCTCTACCTCGAGATCCTCCGCCTGCTCTCGAAGCTCCAGTCGCGCAACTAGAAGCTTTTCAGCCACAGATCACACAGATTCAAAAGGATCAAAAAGCATTGGGGCCGCGCAAACACTCGCTTGCGCGGCCCCAATCCTTTTCAATCTGTGTGATCTGTGGCTAAAGAATGCCCCGATCAGGCGGCGGCGCGACGGGCGATGGCCCGGGCGAAGGCCATGGTGCTGCCGGTGCCGCCGAGGTCCGGCGTCAGCGAATCGCCGGCTTCGAGCGTGGCGTTGATCGCGTTGCGCAGGCGCTCGGCCTTGTCGAGCATGCCGAGGTGGTCGAGCATCTGCGCGGCGGCGAGCAGCAGCGCGCAGGGATTCGCGACGCCCTTGCCGGCGATGTCCGGCGCCGAGCCGTGCACGGCCTCGAAGATCGCCGCATCGGTGCCGATGTTCGCGCCGGGCGCGAGGCCGAGGCCGCCGACCAGGCCGGCGCACAGGTCGGAGATGATGTCGCCGAACAGGTTGGTGGTCACGATCACGTCGAACTGCTCGGGCTTCATCACCAGCTGCATGCAGCAGTTGTCGACGATCAGTTCGTTCGCCTCGATGTCCGGGTACTGCGCGGCGACTTCGCGCGCGACTTTCAGGAACAGGCCCGAGGTCGACTTCAGGATGTTCGCCTTGTGGACGATCGTGACCTTCTTCCGCCCGGTGCGGCGCGCCAGCTCGAAGGCGTAGCGCACGATGCGCTCGGAGCCGCGGCGCGTGGTCTTCGTGATCGAGGTGGCGGTATCGCCGTCTTCCGACAGCGCCTGGCCTTCGGCGCTGTACGCGCCCTCGGTGTTCTCGCGGACGGTGATCAGGTCGATGCCGGAGGGGAAGCGCGACTTCGTGTTCGGGTGCGACTTCGCCGGGCGCACGTTCGCGTACAGGTCGAAGCGCTTGCGCAGCTCGACGTTGATCGAGGAGAAGCCGCCGCCGACCGGCGTGGTCAGCGGGCTCTTGAACGCGACGCGGTTGCGGCGGATCGATTCGAGCGTGGCCGCCGGCAGGAGCTCGCCGGTCTTCTCGAGCGCGGCCAGGCCGGCGTCGGCGAATTCGTAGGAGAGACCGACGTCCATCGCGTCGAGCACGTGCAGGGCGGCTTCCATGATCTCCGGGCCGATGCCGTCGCCACGGATGACCGTGATTGTCTGGGTCATTGCGAATTCCGAACGTGGGCGCGGGGCCCCGGGGGCACCGCGCGAGAGGGGGGAGAATGCAGCCCCGTATTATGCCAGACGCCGCGGTATGGACCGCCGCTCAGGCGTGGTCGTGGGCGCCGGGCGCGGCGGCTTCCCCGCCCTCGAGTTGGTCCAGGAAGTCCACGGCGCGGCGCAGGTGCGGGATCACGATCGAGCCGCCCACGACCAGGCCCACCGAGAAGGCCTCGAACATCTCGTCGCGACCCACCCCGGCCTCGCGGCACTGGGCGACGTGGTAGCTGATGCAGTCGTCGCAGCGCAGGACCAGGGACGCCACGAGGCCCAGCAGTTCCTTGGTCTTCACGTCCAGCGCGCCGGCCTGGTAGGTCTGCGTGTCGAGCGCGAAGAAGCGCCGCACGACCTGGTTGGGCTCGGCCAGGATGCGCTCGTTCATGCGCTTGCGGAACGCGGTGAACTGCGCGACGCGGTCGGCCTCGCCGCCCCCGCCTTCGCCGCCGCTCATGCGCCCTCCCCGCCGAGCAGCGGCTCGAGCTTGCCGGCGCGATGCAGGGCCATCATGTCGTCGTAACCGCCGACGTGGACCTCGCCCACGAAGATCTGGGGCACCGAGGTGCGCCCCGTCCGGGCGACCATGCGCTCGCGCTCGGCCGGGTCGAGGTCCACCCGCACTTCGTCCCAGGCCAGGCCGCGGCTCTTGAGGAAGTTCTTCGCCGCCACGCAGTAGCCGCACATCGCCGAGGAATAGACGGTGATCGGGGGCGCGCCGGCGCCGGAGCGCGTGCCGGGGGACGGACTGCTGGACATCGTTCGGAAACTCGCGTGGCTGCGGAGGGTCCAATATGGGGCCGCACCCTCGCCTTTTCCAGCCGGAGCGACCCCGGCCGCCAACGCGGCCCACCCCGTCGATCCGCCCATTAACCCGCCGTTCCGGCCGCGCCGGCAGCCTCCGCTATGCTCCGACCGATGCCCGCCCAGACGCCCGACCGCCGCCCGCCCCGCCGCCTGTCCCTCGCCGCGATGCTGCTCACGGCGGCGGTGGCGCTGCCAGTGGCCGCGCAGCAATCCGCGCGGCTGCCGGACATCGGCTCCTCCGCCGCCGCGGTGCTCTCGCCCGCGCAGCAGCGGGAATACGGAGCGATGACCCTCAGCCAGCTGCGCTACTACGGCTACACGCTCGAGGATCCGCTGCTGCAGTCGTGGCTGCAGGATCTCGGCCGCCGCCTCGGGCCCGCGAGCGACGACCCGAAGCAGCCCTACACGCTGTTCATGCTGCGCGAGCGGCAGATCAACGCGTTCGCGACGCTGGGCGGCTACATCGGCGTCAACGCCGGCCTCGTGCTCGCGGCGACGCGCGAGGACGAAGTGGCCGCCGTGCTCTCGCACGAGATCGCGCACGTCACCCAGGAACACGTGCTGCGCGGCGTCGAGCAGGCGCAGCGCGACCGCATCCCGATCCTGCTGGCGATGCTCGGCGCGATCGCCGTCGCCCAGCACGGAAGCAGCAGCAACTCCACCGACGACGCGACGATGGCCGCGGTGATGTCGGCGCAGGGCCTGATGGCGCAGCGGCAGATCGACTACACGCGCGGCAACGAGGCCGAAGCCGACCGCATCGGCATCCGCACGCTCGCGCGCGCGGGCTACGACCCGGCGGCGATGGCCGCGTTCTTCGAACGGCTGCAGTCGGTGGTGCGCGAGAACCAGGGCCGCGAATCGGCGCCCGACTACCTGCGCACGCACCCGGTCACGACCTCGCGCATCAGCGAGGCGCGCGAACGCGCCGGGCAGATCGCCGCGGAGCGGCCGCGCTTCTCGCCGGCGGCCGCCGATACGGCGGGCAATCCGCTGCTGCCGTCGACGCTGCGCATCGGCAGCCTCGCCGCCGTCGGCGCGGGCACCGCGTTCCCGTGGGCGCGGGAACGGCTGCGCGTGCTGAGCGCCGACACGCCCGCCGCCGCGGTGCGCGAATACGGGCGCATGGCCCGCGCCGGCGCCCTCGACGACGCGCAGCGCTACGGCCAGGCGCTGGCGCGCCTGCTCGACGGGGAGGCGGCGCAGGCGGCGGCGGACCTGCAGGCGCTGCTCGCGGCGCATCCCGGCGACACCTGGCTCGAACTGGCCCTCGGCCAGGCCGAGGCGCGCGCCGGACGCACCGCCGACGCCGACGCGCGCTTCGACGCGCTACTGGCGCGCATGCCGCGCAGCCGCGAGGTCGCGCTGACCTACGCGACCGTCCTGAACGAACGCGGCACCCGCGCCGCCGGCCAGCGCGCGCAGGACATCCTGCGGCCGCTGCTGTCCGCGGCCGCCGACGACCCGGTGTTCCAGCAGGCCTTCGCCCGCGCCAGCGAGATGGCCGGCGACCCGGTCCGCGCCGGCGAGGCCTATGCGGAGGCGGCCTACCTCAACGGCCGCGCCGAACAGGCGCTGGTCCAGCTCGACACCCTGCGCAAGCGCGACGACGTCGACTACTACGCCCGCGCGCGCATCGACGCGCGGATCGCGGCCATCACCCCGGTGGTGCTGGAACTGCGCCGCGAAGGCATCCGCGACGAGGACCTGGGCCGGCAGTGACCGTCCCCGGCGGCCGCGCGGGCCGCGTTCCGGCCATGTCACCGCCCGGTCACAAAACTGTCGTCTAATGCGCGCATCGGCCTCCGGCATGCCTGCCACGCAATGCAGAAGCGCATCCTCATCGTCGACGACGAACCCGCGATCCGCGACATGGTCGCCTTCGCCCTGCGCAAGGGCGACTTCGAGCCGGTCCAGGCCGGCGACGCCCGCGAGGCCCAGGCGGCGATCGCCGACCGCATCCCCGACCTGATCCTGCTCGACTGGATGCTGCCCGGCACGAGCGGGCTGGAGCTGGCGCGGCGCTGGCGGCGCGAGGCGCTGACGCGCGAGGTGCCGATCATCATGCTCACCGCGCGCGGCGAGGAGAACGACCGCGTCGGCGGGCTCGAAGCCGGCGTCGACGACTACGTGGTCAAGCCCTTCTCCGCCCGCGAGCTCCTGGCGCGGATCCGCGCGGTGATGCGCCGCGCGCGCGAGGACGAGGAGGACGGCAGCGTCAGCGCCGGCGCGCTGCGCATCGACGGCGCCGCGCACCGCGTGTTCGCGCGCATCGGCGGCGAGGAGCAGCCGGTGCCGATCGGCCCCACCGAATACCGGCTGCTGCATTTCTTCATGACCCATCCCGAGCGCGTGTACACCCGCTCGCAGTTGCTCGACCACGTCTGGGGCGGCAGCGTCTACGTCGAGGAACGCACCATCGACGTGCACATCCGCCGCCTGCGCAAGACGCTGGAACCCGCGGGCCTGGACGCCATGGTCCAGACCGTGCGCGGTGCCGGGTACCGGTTTTCCGCCGCGACCTGATGCGACAATCCGGCGATGGCTTCCCTCCTTCGCCCCTGGACCAGGACCGTCGCGTTGTCGGTGCTGCTGTTCGCCGCCGGGCTGGCGCTCGGCGCGCTGTCCGGGCACGCGTGGACGGGATTGGCGCTTGCGGCGCTTGCGGCATGGTGCTGGCAGGCCTGGCGCCTGCGCGGCCTGCTGGTGCGCCTCGACGGCCGGCGCAGGCTGAAGGCGCCCGCCGGCACCGGCGCCTGGAACGAAGCCGAGCGCCTGATGGCGCGTGCCCAGCAGGACCTGCGCACGCGCAAGCGGCGCCTGGTCGGGATGCTTCGCGCCTATCGCGCGCTCGCCGACGCGCTGCCCGATGCCGTGATCGTCGCCGAGCGCGACAGCCAGCGCATCGCCTGGTTCAACGCCGCGGCCACGCGCCTGCTCGGGCTGCGCTACCCGGCGGACATCGACGCGCCGCTGGGCGAGCGCCTGCAGCCGATGCCGGTCGCGCGCTGGCTCGCCTCCGGGCGCATGGCGGAACCGCTCGCGGACGTGCCCTCGCCGCTCGACCCCTCGGTGCGGCTGAGCCTGCGCCTGGTGCCGTATTCCGAGGACCTGTGGCTGCTGATCGTGCGCGACGTCAGCCGGCTGAACCGGCTCGAGCAGATGCGGCGCGATTTCGTGGCCAATGTCTCGCACGAACTGCGCACGCCGCTGACCGTCGTCCACGGCTACCTCGAGATGCTGGACCCCGCCGAACAGCCGGAATGGGCGCCGATGCTCGCCGAGATGCAGCGCCAGTCGCAGCGCATGACCCAGCTCGTCGAGGACCTGCTCACGCTGTCGCGGCTCGAGGCGCGCGACTCGATCGACGAGGAGCAGGTGCCGATGACATCCATGCTGGCGACGCTGCGCCGCGAGGCCGAAGCCCTCAGCCAGGGCCGGCATGAGATCGTCGTCGCCGACACCGCGGGCGTCGACCTGTGGGGCTCGATGCGCGAACTGCACAGCGCGTTCTCGAACCTGGTGAGCAACGCGGTGCGCTACACGCCGGCCGGCGGCCGCATCCGCATCGAGTTCCGCCGCGACGCCGGCGGGGGCGCGGTGCTCGCCGTGGCCGACACCGGCTACGGCATCCCCGCGGCGCACCTGCCGCGCCTCACCGAGCGCTTCTACCGCGTCTCGACGAGCCGCTCGCGCGAGACCGGCGGCACCGGCCTGGGCCTGGCGATCGTCAAGCACGTGCTGGGCCTGCACCAGGCGCGCCTGTCCATCGAGAGCGAGGTCGGCCGCGGCAGCACCTTCGCCTGCGTGTTCGGCGCCGAACGCGTGCGCCCGCGCGAACCCGCCGCCTGGGAGGCCAATTGAATCCCGTTCCCCATCCCGCCGTCGCCGTCGTGGCCGACGACCCGTTGCGCGACCCGGCGCTGTACTCGAACCGCGAACTGTCGCAGCTCGACTTCAACTTCCGCGTGCTCGCGCAGGCGCAGGATCCTTCGGTGCCGCTGCTGGAGCGGCTGCGATTCCTGTGCATCTCGTGCACGAACCTCGACGAGTTCTTCGAGATCCGCGCCGCCACCGTCCGCCACGCGCAGGACTTCGACGCGCCGCTCGCGCCGGACGCGCTGCCGCCGGCCACGGTGCTGCGCCGCATCCACGAGCGCGCGGCCGAGCTGGTCGAGGCGCAGTACCGCTGCTGGAACCAGGTGCTGCGGCCCGCGCTCGGCGAGGCCGGCGTGCGGGTGCTCGCGCCTGCGCACTGGAACGAGGCGCAGACGCGCTGGCTGCGCGACTACTTCCGCGACGAGATCCTGCCGGTGCTGTCGCCGCTGGGCCTGGACCCGGCGCACCCGTTCCCGAAGATCCTCAACAAGTCGCTGAACATCGTCGTGGTGCTGGAGGGGCGCGACGCCTTCGGCCGCGCCGGCAACCTCGCGATCGTGCGCGCGCCGCGCTCGCTGCCGCGCATCATCCAGCTGCCGCCGGAGGTTTCCGGCGGCGACAGCGACTTCGTGTTCCTCTCGGCGATGCTGTCGAGCTTCGTCGAAGAGCTTTTCCCCGGCATGCAGGTCAAGGGCGCCTACCAGTTCCGGGTGACGCGCAATTCGGAATTGATCGTCGACGGCGAGGAAGTCGAGAACCTGGCGCTGGCCCTGCGCGACGAGCTGGCGGGCCGCGGCTACCTGCGCGCGATGCGGCTGGAGATCGCGCAGGACTGCCCGGCCCCGATCGTGCGCCTGCTGCTCGACAACTTCGACCTGCCCGGCAACGCCGTGTACCGCATCGACGGGCCGGTGAACCTCAACCGCGCCGTGCAGGTGTACGACCTGGTGCAGCGGCCGGAGCTGAAGTACCCGCCGTTCCAGCCGCGCAAGCTGCGCGGCGGCGACGCCATGTTCGACCGGATCCGAGAAGGGGACGTGCTGCTGCACCATCCCTACGACGGCTTCGCGCCGGTGCTCGAGCTGGTGAAGCAGGCGGCCGAGGACCCGAACGTCCTCGCGATCAAGCAGACGCTGTACCGCACCGGCAAGGGCTCGGCGATCGTGGAGGCGCTGGTGCAGGCGGCGCGCAACGGCAAGGACGTGACCGCGGTGGTCGAGCTGCGCGCGCGCTTCGACGAGGAGGCCAACCTGGGCTTCGCCGACCGCCTGCAGGAAGCCGGGGTGCAGGTGGTGTACGGCGTGGTCGGCTACAAGACGCACGCGAAGATGCTGCTGGTCGTGCGCCGCGAAGGCCGCAAGCTGCGCCGCTACGTGCACCTGGGCACCGGCAACTACCACGCCGGCACCGCGCGCGCGTACACCGACCTGGGGCTGTTCACGGCGGACGAGGCGATCGGCGCCGACGTGCACCAGGTGTTCCAGCAGCTCTCGGGCCTGGCGCCGAACGTGGGCTTGCGCAAGCTGCTGCAGTCGCCGTTCACGCTGCACGAAGGCATCCTCGCCATGATCGGGCGCGAGGCCGCGCATGCCCGCGCCGGGCGCCCGGCGCGGATCGTCGCGCGCATGAACGCGCTCAACGAGCCGCAGGTCGTGCGTGCGCTCTACGCCGCCTCGCAGGCCGGCGTCTCCATCGACCTCATCGTGCGCGGCGCCTGCACGCTGCGGCCGGGCATCCCGGGCGTGTCCGACAACATCCGGGTGCGCTCGGTGGTCGGCCGCTTCCTGGAGCACGCGCGCGCCTACTGGTTCGCCAACGACGGCAAGCCGGAGCTGTACTGCGCGAGCGCCGACTGGCTCGAGCGCAACCTGCTGCGGCGCGTGGAGGTGTGCTTCCCGATCCTCGATCCGGCGCTGGCGGCGCGGGCCAAGCGCGAGGCGCTCGACAACTACCTGGCGGACAACCTCAACGCGTGGGAGCTGCTGCCCGACGGCAGCTACCGGCGCCTCCGGCCGGCCGCCGGCGAAGCGCCGCACTCGGCGCAGGGCAGCCTGCTCGCGGAGCTCGAGGGCGCATGAACGACGCCCCGCACCTGCGCCTGCGTTCCGCCGCCCTGCCGTTGCAGGACGGCGACCTGCTCGCGGCCATCGACCTGGGCTCGAACAGCTTCCACATGGTCGTGTCGCGCTACGTGCTCGGGCAGCTACGCACCGTCGACCGCATCCGCGAGATGGTGCGCCTCGCCGAAGGCCTCGACGGCGAGGGCGGGCTGCGTCCCGACGTCCGGGCGCGCGCGCTCGAATGCCTGTCGCGCTTCGGCCAGCGCCTGCGCGACATCCCCTCGCAGCGGGTGCGGGCCGTGGCCACCAACACGGTGCGCGCGCTGAAGGCGCCGCAGGCGTTCCTGATGCCCGCCGAAACCGCGCTCGGGCACGCCATCGAGGTGATCTCGGGCCGCGAGGAGGCGCGCCTGATCTACCTCGGCGTCGCCCAGGCGCAGCCCCCGAGGCAGGGCGAGCTGCGCCTGGTGATCGACATCGGCGGCGGCTCGACCGAATGCATCATCGGCAGCGGCCTCGATGCGATCGAGCGCGAAAGCCTGCAGCTGGGCTGTGTCGCGACTACCGCGCGCTTCTTCGGCGACGGCAAGCTCACGGTGAAGCGCTGGGAGGAGGCGCTGCTCGAGGTCGGCGCGCAGTTCCAGCAGTTCGCCGGCGTGTACCGCCACCTCGGCTGGCAGGAAACGCTCGGCGCGTCCGGCACCATCAAGGCGATCGGCGACATCTGCGCGGCGATGAAGCTGACCAAGGGCGCCGTCACCGCGCCGGCCCTGCCGCTGGTGCGCGACCGCCTGCTCCGCGCCGGCCGCATCGGGGACATCGACCTGCCGGGCCTCTCCGACGAGCGCCGCCCGGTCATCGCCGGCGGCCTGCTGGTGCTGGAGGCTGCGTTCGCGGTGCTCGGGCTCGAGCGCATGGGGGTGAGCAGGGCCGCGCTGCGCGAGGGCGTGCTGTACGACATGCTCGGCCGCGGCGGCGCCGACGATCCGCGCGACGCCTCGGTGGCCGCGCTGATGCAGCGCTACGGCATCGATGCGGCGCAGGCCGAGCGCGTGGCCGCCACGGCCGCGCAGCTGTTCGAGCGCGTGAGCCGCGACTGGCAGCTCGGGGCCGACGACCGCTGGATGCTGGTGCGCGCCGCGCGGCTGCACGAGCTCGGGCTCGCGATCGCGCACAGCCAGTACCAGGTCCACGGCGCCTACGTGCTGCAGCATTCCGACATCGCCGGCTTCTCGGTGCCGGAGCAGCGCATGCTTGCCGCCCTGGTGCGCGCGCACCGCCGCAAGGTGCCGAAGTCGGTGTTCGAGCTGATCCCGGACCGCCTGCTGCCGGCGACCCGCCGCCTCGCCGCGCTGCTGCGGCTGGCGGTGCTTCTGCACCGCTCGCACGAGGGCGGCGAACTGCCCGACCTGCGCCTGGACGCGGAAGGCGGCCGCCTCGCGCTGTCGCTGCCGCGGCGCTGGCTCGATGCGCGCCCGTTGCTGCACGCCGACCTCGCGCTGGAGCCCGAGGCCTTCGCCGCACTGGGGATCGAATTGCGCCTCGCCGCGCATTGACGGCGTCACGCGGCGGTCATGCCGCCGACATCGCCGGTTCACCTGCCGCCGCCAGGCTTTGCGCGTGCCCCAACGAGCGCCGCGCACGATGCGTTATGCCTTCGTCACGGAAACCTGGCCGCCCGAGGTCAACGGCGTCGCGCTGACGGTGCAGTCGATGCGCCGCGGCCTGCAGGCGCTCGGCCACGAGGTGCCGCTGATCCGGCCGCGCCAGGCCGCCGATGGCATCGCGGCGTCGCCGGCGGGGGAAACCCTGCTGCCCGGCCTGCCGATCCCGCGCTACCCGGGCCTGCGATTCGGCCTGCCGGCGCCGCGCGCGATCGCGGCCGCGTGGCGCAACGCGCCGCCGGACGCGGTGTACATCGCGACCGAGGGGCCGCTCGGATGGTCCGCGCTGCGCGCCGCGAACCGGCTGGGCATTCCCGCCGCCACCGGCTTCCATACCCGTTTCGACGCCTACATGCGCGACTACGGCGCGCCGTTCCTCGGCCCGGCCGCGCTCGCGTGGATGCGCCGCTTCCACAACCGCGCCCAGGCCACGCTCGTGCCCACGCGCGAACTGCAGGCCTGGCTGGCGCGGGAGCGCTTCCGCAACGTCGTGCCGCTGGCGCGCGCGGTCGATGCCTCGCGCTTCTCGCCGGCGCACCGCGACCCGTCGCTGCGCGCCGCCTGGGGCGCAACGGACGGCGCACCGGTCGCCATCCATGTGGGCCGGATCGCGGCCGAGAAGAACCTCGGCCTCGCCGTGCGCGCCTTCCGCGCGCTGCAGGCGACGCGTCCCGACGCGCGCTTCGTCTTCGTCGGCGACGGCCCCGAACGCGAGCGCCTCGCGGGCGAGAATCCGGACTTCGTGTTCTGCGGCGTGCAGCGCGGCCACGCGCTGGCGCGGCATTTCGCCAGCGCCGACCTGTTCCTGTTCCCGAGCCTGAGCGAGACCTTCGGCAACGTCACCCTCGAGGCCCTCGCCAGCGGCGTGCCGGCGATCGCGTTCGACTACGGCGCCGCGCGCGAGCACCTGCGCGACGGCGTGCATGGCGCCGCGCCGGCGCCGGGCGACGAGGCAGGCTTCGTCGCCGCCTGCGTGCGCCTCGGCACCGATGCGGCGGCGCGCGCCCGCCTGTCCGCGGTCGCGCCGGACGCGGTGGCGCGGCTGGAGCCGGCGCGCGTGGCCGCGGACCTCGACGCGCTGCTGCGGCAGCTGTGCATGGAGGGTCGCCATGCGCGCGCTGCCGCTGCATGAGCGCCTGCGCGCGGGCGAGGCGCGCTGGTGCGTGCGCGCCAACGGCTGGTGCGCGCGCGCGGCGGTGCGCCGCTACTTCGCCGCGGTCAGCCGCCTCGGCGACGGGGTGTCCTGGTACGCGCTGATGGCCGGGCTCGTGCTGGCGGACGGCTGGCAGGGACTCGCCGCATCGGTGCACATGGCGGCCACGGGCATCGTCGCCCTCGCCTGCTACCGGACGCTCAAGCGGCGCACGCAGCGCCGCCGGCCGTTCGCCAGCGACGTGCGCATCCGCGCATGGGTGGCGCCGCTGGACGAGTTCAGCTTCCCGTCGGGGCACACGCTGCATGCGGTGGCCTTCGGCCTGGTGGCGATGGCGCACTACCCGGCGCTGGCCTGGGGGCTGGTGCCGTTCGTCGCCAGCGTCGGCGCGTCGCGCGTCGTGCTGGGGCTGCACTATCCGAGCGACGTCGCGGCCGCGACCCTGATCGGCGCGGCGCTCGCTTCGGTGTCGTTGTGGCTCGTTCCGGGCGCGAGCCTGTTCGCCTGATGCGCCGCCTGATGCGCCGCCTGATGCGCCGCCCGATGCGGCGGCGCCATGGGACCTGCGGGCAGCGCGGGCGGCGGCGTGCGCCGCCCGCTTGCCGGATTCAGTCCTGCGACAGCGGCTTGCGCGGGAAGCGCTGCGGCCGCGTCGCCGCCTCGTAGACCACCGCGGCCACGACGGCGGCGGCCTGCTTCAGGTCCTCCGCCGACGCGTGGTCGTAGGTGTCGAGGTTGGTGTGGTGGACGTTGCTGAAGTAGTCCAGCCCATCCTGCACGAACTGGAAGCCCGGCAGGCCCACGCGGTCGAACGAGATGTGGTCGGTGCTGCCGGTGTCGCCGGAGACGACATCCGTCGCGCCGACGTCGTTGAACGGCTTGATCCACGCCTCGAAGATCGGCATCGCCGCCATGTTCTGCTGCGCGTACACGCCGCGGACCTTGCCCGAACCGTTGTCGAGGTTGAAGTAGGCCGACAGCTTCTCGTACGCCGGCTTGCGCTGCAGCGCGCCCTTGTTCTGGCGGAAGAACGCCGGGATCTTGGCCTCCTCGGGATCCTTCGGCTCCGGATACGCCGCGAAGTGCTTCGCCACGTAGTCGGCGGAGCCGATCAGGCCCTGTTCCTCGCCGCTCCACAGCGCGATGCGGATGGTGCGGTCCGGGCGCGCGCCCACGGCCTTGAGGATGCGCATCGCCTCCATCATCACCGCCACGCCCGCGCCGTTGTCCGACGCGCCGGTGCCGGCGTGCCAGGAGTCCATGTGCGCGCCGAGCATCACCACTTCCGAGGCCTTCGGGCCGGTGCCCGGAATCTCGGCGATGGTGTTGTAGCCCGGGCGGTCGGCGTCGGTGGTGAAGCGCGAATCGACGTCGATGCGCAGGCGGACGATCTCGCCGTCCTTCAGCTCGCGCATGACCTGGTTGTACTGCTCGGCGATCATCGCGACCTCGGGCACGCCCGCCGACTCGCCGGCCTTGCGCGAACCGCCGCCGCTGACGCCGATGATGCCGTTGTCGCGGCTGCTGATGCTGACCGCGGCGAGCACGCCTTCGTCGACGAGGAACTGGTTGACGAGGGGCGTGAGTTCCATGCGCTCGCGGAAGCGCTTCAGGCGGTCGCCGGCATCCGCGCTACGATCGGCGGGGATGTCGAATTCGTGCAGCTTCTTCAGGCCTTCGGCGTCGAGGCGGCGGAAGTCCGGCTCCGTGCCCGGCTTGTACTCGCGCGCGTCGCTCAGGAACGCGATCTTGCCGCGCAGCTTGCCCTTGTACTTCTCGAGGTCGGCCTTCGACTTGATCGTGACCGCCATGGCCTCGCCCTCGACCGGCCCGTTGGTCCCGGGCGTCCAGGCCTTCGGCAGCGCGTACAGCGGCGTGGCGTGCGGTGCGAGCATCTCGACGCGCGAGTGGCTGAATTCCCAGCCGCGGCCGAAATCGAACGCTTCGTCGTGCGCGTTGGACATGCCCCAGCCGGCGAGCTTCCCGCGCGCCCATTCGTTCGCCTTGTCGGCGGCCGGCGACGCGGTGAGGCGCGGACCGATGTCCTCGGTGAGTTCGCGCAGGGTCGCCATGACCTGCGAGTGCTGGAAGGCTTCCTGCCGGATGCGGGCGACCATGTCCAGGTCCACCGGTTCCATCGATTGCGCAGCGGCGGCCCCCGCCGCCATGGCCATGCAGGCCGCCAACAGGTATCGCTTCAAGGCTCGTCCCCCAAGGACTCCACAGGAACCCCGAGTCTGGCAGGCGGCGCGGCCCCGCGCCCATGCATTCGGTCATGGTCCGGACGCTCGTGCGGCGGGCCGGCGGCTAGACTGGACGCATGAACTACCGCCACGCCTTCCACGCCGGCAACCACGCGGACGTACTCAAGCACGTGGTGCTGCTGGCGCTGTGCGACGCCCTGCTGGCCAAGCCGGCGCCCGTCTTCGCCCTGGACACCCACGCCGGACGCGGCCTGTACGCCCTGGCAGGCGAGGCGGCACGGCGCACGGCCGAGGCCGACGACGGGGTCGCCCGGCTCGAAGCGTCGCGCCCCGGCGGCGGATTCGCCGCGCCGATCGAGCGCTACCTCGCCGCGATCGCCGCCTGCCGCGCGGCCCATGGCGCCGACGCGTACCCGGGGTCGCCCTGGCTGCTCGCGCAGGCCTTGCGCGACGACGACCGCATCGCCTGCTGCGAACTGCAGGAAGACGAAGCCGCCGCGTTGCGCGCCGCCTTCCGCGCCGACCCGCGCGTGGCCGTGCACCGCCGCGACGGCTATGCGGCGATGAAGGCCCTGCTGCCGCCGACCGTCGACGGCCGCCGCTACGCACGCGGGCTGGTGCTGGTCGACCCGCCCTACGAGGCGCAGCTGGGCGAGTTCGACCTCGCGCTGGCAGCGCTGCGCGAGGGCCTCGCGCGCTGGCCGCAGGGCGTGTTCGCGCTCTGGTACCCGGTGAAGCAGCGCCGCGTGCTGCACCCCTTCCTGCGCGAGGCGGGCAAGCTCGCGGCGAAGGCCGGCGGCGGGCTGCGGGTCGAGCTGCTGGTGCGGCCGGACGATTCGCCGCTGCGCATGAACGGCAGCGGGATGCTGCTGCTCAACCCGCCGTGGCGCGTCGAAGCGGCGCTGTCGCCCGCGCTCGCGCAGCTCCACGCCGTCCTCGCCGACCCCAGCGCGCCGCCTCCCCTCCTCGCACCCCTCTAGCCGCAGCGGGCTATTCGGGTTCGGCGACGACGGACTGTTCGGGCTCGAAGAAGCTCCAGCGCACCTCGGGGAACTCGCGCTTGAGCGCGCGCTCCACCTCGTCGATGGAATCCAGCAGCACCCGCGTGTCGCCCGACTCGCGCATCCGCGCCTGCACCGACACCATCACCTCGCTGCCGAGCTGCAGCGTGATCAGGCTGATCACGTGGTCCACTTCCGGCCGCGCCGCGAGGAACGCGCGCAGCTGCGCCTGGCGATGCGGGTCCATGCTCTGGCCGATCAGCATCGCCTTGACCTCGATCGCGACGAGCACGGCCACCACTACCAGCAGCACGCCGATGGCGACGGTGCCGAGCGCATCCCACATCGGATTGCCCGTCGCCACGGTCAGCATCACCGCGGCCAGCGCGAAGCACAGGCCGAACAGCGCGGCGAGGTCCTCGCCGAAGATCACCACCAGTTCGCTCTGGCGGCTGCCGCGGAACCACTGCCACAGGCTGCGGTCGCCGCGCACCTTCGCCACTTCCTGCAGGCAGGCGCGCATCGAGATGCCCTCGGCCACGATGCCGAAGACCAGCACGCCGGCGGCCCACCACCACTGCTCCAGCGGCTGCGGGTCCTGCAGCTTGTGGACGCCTTCGTACAGCGAGAACATGCCGCCGACGCTGAACAGCATCACCGCGACGAGGAACGACCAGAAGTACACGGCCTTGCCGTGTCCCAGCGGGTAGTCCGGCGAGGCCGGCTTCCTGGCCTGGCGCATGCCCAGCAGCAGGAGCAGCTGGTTGCCGCAGTCCGCGAGCGAGTGGACCGTCTCGGCGAGCATCGCGCTGGAGTGGGTGAACCAGGCGGCCACGCCCTTCGCCATCGCGATCGCGAGGTTGGCGCCGAGGGCGAAGAAGATCGCGCGGGTGGAGTCGGTTCCTGCCATCCGGCGATTCTACAGGGCGCCCCCGTGACGGCGGAGCGGGAAGCCGTCCATGCGGGCAGCAGTACTCCCGGCGGCGTCAATGCGGCGTGGCCGCCTCCGGCAGGTCCGCGGCGGGCGCGCCCGGCAGGAACAGCGCGCCGATGGCGAGCGCGGTCCGGTACGGCTCGGGATCGTTGCGGTTGCTGAGCAGGACGACGGTCAGGTGCCGCTGCGGCCAGCGCACGATCGTGTTGCGGAAACCGATCGTCTCGCCGGAATGCCAGAGCGTCTCGCCGGTGATGCGCCAGCCGAAGCCGTAGTGCGCCTCGTATCCCTCGCCGGTGACCGCAACATGCGGCGAGAACGCGAGCGCGCGCGAGGCGTCGCTGAGCAGCCGGTCGTCGTAGAGCGCGGCATCCCAGCGCGCGAGGTCGTCGATGGTCGAATAGATGCCGCCGTCGCCGAGCACCGCGCTGGTCGTGCTCTGGTCGGTGCGCGTCCAGCCGGCGTCCGGCGCGCTGCCCTCGGCCTGCGAATAGCCCCAGGCCCGGTGCGGCGGCTCGCGCCCGCCCGCCACGTAGGCGAGCGTGTCGTGCATGCCCAGCGGCGTGAAGATGCGCGTGCGCAGGAACTCGGGGTACGCCATGCCCGAGGCGCGTTCCACCACCAGCGCGAGCAGGGCGTAGGCGCTGTTGCTGTAGCGGTACGCCGAGCCCGGCGGGAAATAGAGCCGGTTTTCCTTCGACAGGAGTTCGAGCACGCCGGCGTCGCGGATCTGCCCCTGCCAGCCGTCGCCCATCAGGTCTTCGTAATCGACGAGTCCCGACGTGTGCGTCAACAGGTGGCGCAACGTGATGCCCTCGGCCGCGGCCGGCAGCTCCGGCAGCCACCGGCGCGCGGGGTCGTCGACCGAGAGCCTGCCGTCCTGCTGGAGCAGAAGCACCGCCGCGGCCGTGAACTGCTTGCTGACCGAGGCCAGGCGGTAGTCGGTCACCGGGCCGGACTCGACGCCGGCCTCGAGGTCGGAGCGGCCGTAGCCGCGGCGCACGACGGGCACGCCATCCTTGAGCACGAGCAGCGAGGCGCCGGGGACATTGCCGTCGTAGCGCTGCATGAGGCGGTCGATCGCGGCTTGCGGCATCGGCAGGTCCGGTGCGGTCACGGGAACGTCGTAGAGCGTGCGTGGCGTCGGCTCGGGCTGCAGCGTGTAGTGCCACCACTCCATCGGATAGTTGCGGAAGCCCTGCGCCGCCATCGCCTCGAGCAGGCGCTGGCGGTTGGCACGCTGCGCCGGGGTCGCCTCGGGGGAATCGGTGTTGGCGCGCGTGCCGAAGAAGTCGAAGGCGGTGCCCATGTCGAGCGGCCGGCAATCCGCGTCGCGGTCGTCGCACTGCAGCAGGGTCAGGTCGACGGTGCCGCCGCGGCTGTGGCCGGACACGGGCGCGATGTAGCCGCCGGTGAGCTGCGACTTGTCGAGGTCGGGGTAATGCGCGGCCTTCGTGCGCTGGTCGGCGGCGTCGGCCACCCAGCGCATGAAATGCGCGACCGCCCGCGCGGGGCGGTAGCAGTCGAAGATCCGCAGGCGCTGGTGGCGCGCGCGCAGCGAGGCCTCGACGCGGGCCAGCGCTTCGGCCGCTTCCCGCTGCAGCCAGCACCGCGGGGCGTCGTAGCCGTCCACCGGCGCGCCGACGAAGTTGTCGCTGCCCGCGTAGGCGATCTGTTGCGACATGTCGGGCACGAGGCTGCGGATGTCGACCATCCCCGCCTCGTCCATCGTCTTCGCCGGCGACAGCGTCGGGGCCGGCGGCGATGCCTCCTGCTGCGTGGCCTGCGGGATTGCGGCGGCCACGGGCGCCGCGCCCCACGCGCAGGCGAGCGCGAGCAGCCACGCCGCGGCGGCGGCGCGGGCGCTACTCACAGCCGCCCACGCGCGTGAACGCGAGGTCCTCGTAGTCGGAACTGAAGTCGCCGTCCGGATCGAGCTTGGCCATGCGCAGCGTCTTCGCCTCGCCGCTGCCGGCGAAATCCAGCCATGCGTCCAGGTCCACCGCGATGTCGTCCCAGTGCAGGAGCCAGCGCCCGTCGAGCTGGCCGATCATGCCGTGCATCTTCGGCGACTTCGCCGAGCGCCACTCGACGCCGTCGCCCACGGGGCAGATGCGCACGTCGCCGAACCACGGGTCGCGCCAGGTGCCGAGCCATGGCTGCAACTGCGCGGCCGTCGCCGGCACGCGCTTCGAGGCGTCGGGGAGCGCGGGCGCCCGGGGCGCCGGCTGCGTCGCGCCGGTCGCGGGCGCAGCCGGGCGCTCCAGGTCATCGGCGTAGCCGTCGACGCCGAGCGACTTCCCCGGCGCGGTGAACAGCTTGAGCAGCGCCTCGCCAAGCACCGTGCGCGCGGTGCCGCCCTCGCCGTTGATCATGAACACGAAGCCCGAGCGCCGGTCCGGCAACAGCATCATCATCGAGTACATGCCGCCGAGCGTGCCGGTGTGCGACACGGTCCACTCGCCGTCGGCGTCCGCGAGGCGGAAGCCGAACGCGTAGGCGTAGTAGTGCGTGTCGTCCCAGCGCTTCCTCAGCGAGGAGATCGGCATGGGCGTGCGCGCCTTCCACATCTCCGCACGCTGCGCCGGGCCGAGCCACTGCAGCTGCGCGGGCGTCGGCGCGAGCCAGTTGCGGGCCCACGCCAGCATGTCGTCGAGGTCGCAGCGGATGCCGCCCGCGGGCGCCGAGGCGATCGCGGGCACGACCGCGGGATCCTCGCGCATCGGCACGTTCGCGTCGCCGTCGCGCATGTGCGGCTGGGCGACGCTGCCGGCGTCGGCGAGCGGGAATTCGCCGACGCGGCAGCCTGCGAGGCCGAGCGGCTGGAACAGCTCGCGCCGCACGACGTCCTCGTACGAGCCGCCCCCCGCCGACGCGACCACCTGCCCGGCCACCACGTACAACAGGTTGTCGTAGGCATACCCCGCGCGGAAACCGTAGGCCGGCTTGATGTAGCGCAGGCCGTGCACGATGTCGTCGCGGGTGAACAGGTTCGGCTCCGGCCACAGCATCAGGTCGCCGCCGCCCTCGGGCAGGCCGCTGTTGTGCACGAGCAGGTCGCGCACCGTCATGTGCTGCGTCACCCACGGATCGTTCATCGCGAAGCCCGGCAGGTGTTTCACCACCGGGTCGTCCCAGTCGATTTTCCCCTGCTGCACCAGGCGCGCGAGCGCGCTCGCGGTCATCGCCTTGCTGTTGGACGCGATCTTGAACAGCGTCTTCGTGGTGACCGGATCGCCGGAGCCGGCAACGGTCTCGCCGTAGCCGCGGGCGAACACGACTTCGCCGTCCTCGATCACCCCCACCGCGATGCCGGGCAGGTGGTAGCGCGCGATCGCGGCCTTCACCGCGGCGTCGATGGCCTGTTCCGTCGGACCAGGCGGCGTCGCGCCCGGGGCGGCGTGCGGCGCAGCCTGGTGCGCCGCGGCCGGGCCGCCGGCGGCCAGCAGCGCCACGGCCAGCGCCATGGCCGGCGCAAAGGCGCGCCGCACGGTCACTGCGCGGCCCCGCGCTCGCGCGCCGCTTCGTCGATCGCCGCCTGCCACACGCGCAGCAGGTTGCCGCCCCAGATCTTCGCGATGTCGGCGTCGCTGAAGCCACGGGCGCGCAGCGCCGCGGTCACATTCGGCGTCTGCGAGGCATCCATCCAGCCGGTGATCCCGCCGCCGCCGTCGAAGTCCGAGGCGATGCCGACGTGGTCGATGCCGGCGACGTCCACCATGTGCCGGATGTGGTCCACGTACTGGTCGAGGCTGGCCAGCGGGTGCTCGCGCTCGATCCGCGCCATGCCTTCCGCCATCGCCGGCAGGTAGTCGTGCTTGTCGCTGTCGTATTCGGCGTCGCCGGCCTGGCGCGCGACTTCCTCCTGCAGCGCCTTCTCGGCCGCGGCCCGCGCCGGGTCGCTCTTCAGGAACTCCTTGTAGGCGACCGCCTGGACGACCCCGCCGTCGGCGGCGATCGCGCGCAGCAGCTCGTCGGGCAGGTTGCGCGGCACGTCCACCAGCGCGCGCGCGGAGGAATGCGAGGCGATGACCGGCGCCTTCGACGCGGCGATCGCGTCGCGCACGCACTTGTCCGAGGCGTGCGAGACGTCGACCATCATGCCGAGCGCGTTGGCGCGGGCGACCGCGGCGCGGCCGAAGTCGCTCATGCCGGCGTCCTCCGCGCTGTTGTGCGCCGGCTCGCCGCGCTTCGCGTTCGGGTTCGCGCTGCTGCACAGGTCGTTGTTGCCCACGTGCACCAGGCCCAGGTAACGGGCACCCTTCGCGAACGACGAGTCGATGCGACCGAGGTCGTGGCCCAGCGAATAGCTGTTCTCGATGCCGATCATCGCCGACAGCAGCCCGCGCGCGTGGTTGTCGCGCACCTCCTGCGGCGTATGCGCGGCGCGGATCCGGTCGGGATACTTCCCGAGCATCAGCGCGATCGCGGAGAACTTGCGGTCGGCCTGGGCGACGGCGTCGGCGTAGCCTTCCGGCGTCAGCGGGCCCTGCCCCACGTAGACGACGAAGAACGCGCCGTCCAGGCCGCCGCGCTCCATCTTGCCCAGGTCCACCAGCAGCGGCGTGTCGTGGCCGACGTCGAAGCGCGGCTCGCGCATGTAGTCGAGCGGGATGTCGACGTGGGTGTCGAGCGTGAGCGGCGCGGCGGGGGCCGCGCCGCGCGTGGCCGTTGCCGCGCAACCTGCGAGCGCCGCACCCAGCAGGGCCGCGCAGACCGCCCGGCCCAGGGCGCGGATGGCGTGCTGCGGGCGGACGTGTGTCTTGGGGCCGTGCGTCATGGAGCCTCCTTCAGGCCGTTTTCCAGGCTGCGGCGGGTTGTTCGCCGGCGATCATCTCATCCAGGGTCTGCCGGCGGCGGACCACCGCGTAGCGGTCGCCGTCGACCAGCACTTCCGCCGCCAGCGGGCGCGAGTTGTAGGTGGAGGCCATCGAGGCCCCGTAGGCGCCGGCGCCGAGGATGGCGACCAGGTCGCCGGCCTCGCAGCGCGGCATCGTCCTGCCCTGCGCGAAGGTGTCGCCGGTCTCGCAGACCGGCCCCACCACGTCGTATTCCACCGGCGCGCGCGCGGCGGCCGCGCCCAGCGGCACGATGTCGTGCCAGGCGTCGTAGAGGCTGGGCCGCAGCAGGTCGTTCATCGCCGCGTCGAGCACCAGGAAGCGGCGCGCCTCGCCGGTCTTCTCCAGCAGCACGCGGCTGAGCAGCAGGCCGGCTTCGGCGACGAGGTAGCGGCCCGGCTCGAGCAGGATGCGCCCGGGGAACCCGTCGAGCGCCCGGCGGATCTCGGCGACGTAGTCGGCGGCGTCGATCGGCCGCTCGCCCTCGCGGTAACGCACGCCGAGGCCGCCGCCGACGTCGATGCTCGCGATGCGGTGCCCGGCCGCGTCGAGCTCGCGCCAGAATCCGGCCATGCGCTGCAACGCCTGCCGTACCGGCTCCAGGCTGAGGATCTGCGAACCGATGTGCATGTGCAGGCCGTCCAGGCGTACCGCCGGCCAGCGGTCGGCCTGCGCGAACCAGCCGCGGGCCTCGGCGATGGATACGCCGAACTTGTTCTCGGATTTCCCCGTGGAGATCTTGGCGTGGGTCAGCGCATCCACGTCCGGGTTGATCCGCACCGCCGCGCGCGCCACCTGGCCGCGCGCGGAGGCGATCGCCTCGAGCAGCTCGAGCTCCGCCCGCGATTCGATGTTGAAGCGCGCGACGCCCGCGTCGAGCGCCTGCGCGATCTCGCCGGCGGACTTGCCCACGCCGGAGAAGACGATCCGCTCCGCCGGGATGCCCGCGCGCAGCGACCGCCACAATTCGCCGCCGGACACGATGTCCGCGCCGGCCCCTTCTTCCGCCATCAGCGCGAGGATCGCGCCGTTGCTGTTGGCCTTCACCGCGTAGCAGACGCCCGCGTCGAGCCCGGCCAGCGCGGCCTGCAGCGCCCGCAGGCGGCTGCGGATCGCCGCGGCGGAATACACGTAGAGCGGAGTGCCCTCGCGTTGCGCGAGCGACGCCAGGTCGACGCCCTCGCAGGTTCCCGCGTCGCCGCGGGCATTGCCGTACTGCATTTCGCCACCCAAAAAAGGGGCGGCCCGACATGCGGGCCGCCCAGGGGGTACATCCTCAGAAGTTGTAGGTCACCACGAGCTGCATGTAGCGCGGCGACTGCCAGCCCTTGGCCTCGCCGAAGTACGGCATCTTCGTGCCGGGCGTGCTCTCGTAGCGCGTGTGCACGTTCACGACCGCCTGGCTGTTCAGCAGGTTGTAGACGGAGAAGCGCGCCTTCAGGTCGATGTCCTCAACCGGCAGCGTCCAGGTGACGCTCGCGCTGAGGTCCTTCACCCACGGCATCCGCCCGAACGCGCCGAGCGGCGAGTAGACCAGCTCGCGCGTGGTGTAGTCGGAGCAGCCGGACACGCAGATCCAGCCGGAGCCGCCGCCGCTGAACTCGCCCGGGCCGCCCGCGCTGCGGTTGTCGTTCGGCCAGCGCACGCCGTAGGCGCTGATCGGGCCGCCCGAAACCGCCGAGAACGTCGCGCCGAAGAGCCACATGTCGTTGAGCTTGTAGCTGCCGCGCAGCTTGACCTGGTGGCGATGGTCGTTGAACAGCACGCCGTAGCGCTCGTTGACCGCCGGGTGGTCGTAGTACTGCACCAGGTTGGTGTCGGCGTAACCGGTGTCGGAGTTCACCGGGCCTTCGATGTTGCCCTCGGACTTCGACCACAGGTAGCTGGCGTTGAAGGCCCACTTGTCGTCCCACGCGCGATCGAGCTGGAACTCGACGGCCTTGTAGGTGCGCCGCGGCTTCTTGTAGCCCATGATCGCGCCGCTGCCGAGCGCCTTGTAGCCGTCCTTCGAATTGTCGAAGGTCACCCAGCTCTCGGTATCCGGGCACCACAGGGTGTTGGTCTCGCCGGGGTTCAGGATCGGCCAGTCGCCGGAGTACCAGTCGCAACCCTCGACATGGTTGGTGCGGACGTCTTCCACCGCCCGCGTGACCTTCCGGTAGGTCGCGTTCACGCCATACGACCATTCCTGGTTGATCGCGCGCTGGAAGCCCAGGATGAATTCGTCCTGGAAGACCTGCTTCAGGTCGCGCGACACCGCGGTGCGGACGTCGTCCGGAGCGGTCACGTTGCCGTCGGTGTTGACCGAGCCGATCTGGGCGCCGAGATCGGGAACGACGTACGGCGTCCCGGTCACCGGGTTGCTCTTCGTGGTCCAGCCGTCGAGCACGTAGTACGTGTGCTCGTCGGTGGTGCCGCCGCCGAAGTAGTCGGTGAGCTTGTTGGTGAGCGGGATGTAGTAACGGCCGGCGTTGCCGAAGACCTTGGTCGTGCCGTCGCCCTTCACGTCCCAGCTGAAGCCGAGGCGCGGGGAGATCATGTCCGAGAAGTCGGCCTTGGCGAAGGTCGCGCCGGACGCGAGGGTGTTGTGGAACTTGTCGCCGCGCACGCCGATGTTCAGCAGCAGGTTCGGCGTGATGTTCCAGTTGTCCTCGATGTAGACCGCTTCGGCCTCGGTGCTGACCGGCGCGCCGGTGATGTAGTGGCGCGCGTCGACGATCGCTTCGACGCCCGTCGGCACGGTCGCGCCATTGGGAAGCACGCCGCCCGGCGTGGCCGCCTGGACCTGGTAGCTGACGCCATCGCCCGGATACACGACCGAGCTGTCGGAGTCCATGACTTCCCGGTCGAAGCCGAAGCGCAGGAGATGGTCGCCCAGCGTCCATTCGAAATCGAGGCGGGAAGCGGTCCGCTTGTCGTAGCGGCTGCTGATGCTGCTGTTGCTCGGGTGGCAACCCTCGGCCGTGGTGGCCGGGCCGAACTTCTTGGTGTACGTGCTGGACCGGGTGACGATGCTGCAGTCGCCGTCGAGCGGCGTGCCGCTGAGGGTGCTGCGCTTGTTCACGCCATGCATGGCCTTGGCGACGAAGTTGTCGCCGAAATGGCCGGTGTAGGTGAGGGACCAGTTGTCGCCGCCCGTGCCGGCGTTGCTGCTGCCCTGCCAGTCGCCGCGGGTCGCGGAATCCCAGTCGTAGGCGTAGTTGTCGGTCGTGGCGTCGGCCTTGTCCGAGAAGGCGAGGAACTCGACCATGTGGTCGTCGTTGATGTGCCAGTCGAGCTTGCCGCCCCAGAAGTCGTTGCTGCTCTTGCTGTACCAGGCCTCGGTGGTATCGATGTCGCGCGGCTTGCTGTCGCGACGCTCGTACATGCCGAAGAAGAACAGCTTGTCCTTGACGAGGGCGCCGGACGCCCAGATGTTCGCCTTGTAGAACGGGCTGGCATCGCGGCTGGTGCGGTCGCGCTCGTCGATCGTGCCGTCCTTGTGGAAATGGTCCTTCTTCGGGGCCGCCCAGGCCGACGGTTCCATCGTGACCTCGGCACCGGCGTGGAACTCGTTCGAGCCGGAACGCGTCACGGCATTGATGACGCCGCCCGTGCTGCGGCCGAACTCGGCGGAATAGCCGCCGGTCTTGACCTGGACTTCCTCGTAGAAGTTGTAGGGAACCGAGGAATAGCCCTGGCGACGGTACGGATCCGTGACGTCCAGGCCGTTGATGTAGACCACGTTCTCGGCCACCGAGGAGCCGCCGAAGGTCAGGCCGCCGAACGTCGCGCCGGAAGCGACGACGCCCGGCGCCAGCAGCGCGACCGAGCCCAGGCTCTGGTCGACCGGGAGGCGGGCGAGTTCCTGCCGGGTCAGGTTGGTCGCCGACTCGGTGGAATAGACGTCGACGCGGTTGACCACGCTCGAGCCCATCACCTGCACGGCGTTCATGTTGACCGCGCCTTCGCTGGTCAGGTTGACGTTCGTCGTGCCGCCCAGCGAAACGACGACGGAGATCGGCGCGCCGGAACCCGCGGTCAGGCTGTACTGGCCCGGGGCCAGCTGGCCGACGCGATAGGTGCCGTCCGCGTCGGCCGTCACGGTGCGGCTCTGGCCCGTCGCGGGATTGGTGATCGTGATCTGCGTGCCCGCCTGGGCGCGGCCCGCCACGGCGCCGGTGACGGCCTGCGCCATCACGGGGCCTGCGGCCAGGGACGACAGGCACACGCCCATCGCCATGCAAAGTACGGACTTGCGCAAATTGCGGGTGCTGCTCATATCCTCTCCCCGGGTCGGTGCTTATGGTTGCTGTGGATTGGGCCGTGGCGTGGCTACGAAGTCGTAGTCCCACTGGTCGAAGTACAGGTTGCCGCCGCTCCACTCCGCTTCCCCGCGTTGCAGGTCGACGGTTTCGGAACGGAAATGCTGCTTGGCCGGCTCGAACGGCCGGCTGTAGTCGTCGTTGAAGGCGATGCGGTAGCCGTCGAGTCCGCCGAGGTAGAACCCGGCCACGGCCGGGTCGGCGTCGTCGAGGCGGCCGAAGGTGACGTCCATCGGCATCCAGCCGTAGGGGGCGATGTACAGCTGGCCCCAGTCGTGCAGGTTCCAGTAGGTCTGCTGCGCTCCGTCGTCGGCGAACATCATCCCCGACTGCCATCGCGCCGGGATGCCGTTGAGCCGGAGCAGCGCGATCAGCAGCAGGGTCTGCTGGCCGCAGTCGGCATGGCCGGCGTGCAGCGCGTAGTCGCTGATGTTGGAGATCGTCGAATACTCGCGCGCGCCGGCCCAGGGGATGCGGTCGACGGCGGCGAAGAGCTTCTGCGCGATGCGCCAGGGGTTGGTCTCGTCGCCGACCACCTCGCGCGAGAACGCGCGCAGGTCGTCGGTGAACACGACGTGCGGCGCGCGCTCGGCCACGAACGGGGCGAGCTCCGGCGTGATCTCCGCCGGCACGACCTTGTCCGGGTCGACGTCGAAGTGGCGTGCGCTGACGGTCACGTCGTAGGTCACGGAGAATTCGGTCTTCTTCCCCGCCACCGCCGGCTTCTCGAAGTACACCGTGCGCTGCAGCGCGCTCTCGGGCGCGATGCGATGCGCGGCGGGCTCGCTGGCGACGTAGGCGATGTCTTCCTGCTGGCCGGGGATGGCGCGCGGATACGGGATCCAGGCGCGCACGGTCTCGCCCGCCGGCACCGCGTCGGCGTCCACGACCAGCGACTGCACGATGCGCAGCCGCCGCGGCAGCACGCTGTCCGAATGCGCGGCGCGCGCGGCCGCGACCGCCTCGCGATGGTGGGGATGGGTCGATTCCAGCGGGCTTCCGCCGAACGGCTTCGGATCCGCGCGCCGGGCGCGCGCCTCGGCGCTGATCCGGAACAGGTTCGAGGCGGTGCGGTTGAAATACAGCCGCCTGCCGTCGATGTCCATGCGCTCGAGCAGGCCCTGCGCGTCCCAGCGCGCGAACTCGGCGTCGGTGAGATCGGGGATTTCCCTGCGCAGGCGCGCCTGCACCTGCGCGGCGTCCTGGGTGAAGTCGAGGCGGATGCGGCGCATGCGCTCGCGCTGGAACCCGAACACCTCCCGGTCCTGCACCGTCGCGGTGGGCAACGCCGCATCGATGGCCGCGTTCGCGCCGGCGAAATCGCCGCGGTCGATGCGCGCGACGACGTCCGCTACCGCGTGGCTCGCCGAGACGGCGGCTCCCGCCGCGACCCCGCGCGTGCCCGCATCCGTCATCTCCGCCGGCACGGCGAGGCCGCGGCCTGCCAGCAGCACCAGCACCACCGGTGCCCAGCGGCGAAGACGGCGCTGCCGCACCGGCGTCGCCTTGGCAGTTGCAGCATTGATCGGACCTGCTCGCACCCGAAACGTTCCCCAACGATCGGCAAACCCGTGCCTGTGTAGCACGCGTCCAAGGGCTGGTCAATAAATTATTCTTGGCGTATAAGTTTTAAGAATCAGCTATTCCGCACTGCACAATAATTCTTCGGCGCGCGTCATGTTGCAGCGCGGAAAAAAGGGGCTCCGATGATCCAGACGGTCTGGCCTTACCTGGCAGTGATGCTGCTGGCGGCCGGCATCTACACCTTCCTCGAGCGGCGCACCGGGTGGAAGTTCTTCTCGGTGTTCCCGCCGATCGTGCTCGTGTACCTGTCGGTCACCGCGCTCGCCGTGGCCGGCCTCTGGCAGGTCACGCCGGAGATCAAGGCGGCGCAGGGCCTGCTGATCCGCCAGCTCGTGCCGGCGCTGCTGTTCCTGCTGATGATCAACTGCGACCTGCGCGCGATCTTCGCGCTCGGCCCGCGCGTGCTCGCCGTGTTCTTCTGCACGTCGATCAGCCTGTTCATCGCCTTCATCGCGACCTACCTGCTGTTCCGGCACGCGCTGCCGGTGCCCGACGGCTGGCAGCCGCTGGCCGCGCTGAGCGGCAGCTGGATGGGCGGCAGCGCCAACCTCATCGCGGTGAAGGAAGCGATCGGCATGCCGGACGACGCGCTCGCGCTGGCGCTGCTGACCGACGCGGTGTGCTACTCGATGTGGGTCGCGATCCTGTTCTCGCTCGCGAAGCTCGCACCGGCGTTCAACCGCTGGACGCGCGCGCGTTCGAGCGCCGAGTACGTGACGGCCACCGCGCGCGCGCAGGGGCCCGTCACCGGCGACGGCGTGCTGCTGTGGCTGGGCATGGCGGTGCTGGTCGCGGCCGGCGCGGCGTGGCTCGGCGCGCGCATGCCGGCGTCGGGGATGATCAGCGCGACGACGTGGTCGATCATGTTCGCGACCATCGCCGGCCTGGTCGTCGCGCACACGCCGCTCGCGCGGTATCCGGGCGCGAGCCCGATCTCCAGCGCGCTGCTGATGACCGTCGTCGCGGTGATGGCCTCGCAGAGCAACTTCGAGGGCATCGCGACCGCGCCGCTGTACCTGCTGTGCGGGGTCACGATCCTGGCGATCCACGCGGCGGTCATGCTCGGCGCCGCGCGCCTGTTCCATTTCGACCTGTACCTGTGCGGGATCTCGTCGCTGGCCCACGTGGGCGGCGTCGCCGCCTGCCCGGTGCTGGCGGCGACCTATTCCGCCGCGCTCGTTCCCGTGGCGGTGCTGCTGGCGCTGCTCGGCTATATCCTTGGCACCGGCTTCGGCATCCTGATCGCCACGGTGCTCTCTTCCCTGGCTCCCGCCTGAAGCCCTTCGAGGTGCTGCGCATGCGATTCCGGACTCCCACCCTCACCGCGCTGGCGCTCGCGCTGGCGCTCCCGCTCGCGTTCGTCGCCGCGCCCGGCGCGGCGCGCGACCAGGCGGCGCCCGCCTCGTCCTCCACCGGCGTGCCCGGCGTCGAAGCCGCGTACTTCTCGCCCGAATTCTGGGTGGCGCGCGCGAAGGATCCCGACGCGGTGCTGATGGCGCCCGCGGCCATCGAGGCGCGCAACGCGCGCCTGTTCCAGGTCGACGATTCCATGCACGACCTCGCCGCGTTGCCCGCGACGCTGTCGCGCGCGCAGGTCGCCGGCTGGATCGAGGGCCTGGCCGATCCGCCCTCCCGCCCGCTGTGGGACGAGGACGGCAAGCCCGTGCCGAAGGCGACGCTGGACGCGATCGTCGCCAACCGGGCGATGGATGCGATCCCCGCCAGCCAGCCCGCGCGTTACGGCATGGCCGTCCATCGCGCCATGCTGCGCACGTTCCCGACCGCGCTGCGCGTGTTCAGCAGCGACGACGACACCGACATCGACCGCTTCCAGGAAAGCGGACTGTTCCCGGGCGCGCCGGTGGCCATCGTCCACCAGAGCGCCGACGGCATGTGGCTGTTCGTGGTCAGCGAGCGCTACGCGGCGTGGGTGGAGGCGGATGCGATCGCCGCCGGCAGCCGCGACGCGGTGCTCGGCTACGGCGCGAAGGCGCCCTACCGCGTGATCACCGGCGCCAAGCCGCGCACGGTGTTCACCCGCGAGGAGCCGCGCGTCTCCGAGCTGCAGCTCGACATGGGCGTGCGCGTCCCGCTCGCGGCCCCGCCGCATGACCAGCCGGTCAACGGCCAGTATCCGTACACCTCGTGGGTGCTCGAGCTGCCGGTGCGCAACGCCGACGGCAGCCTCGGCTTCGCCCCCGCCCTCCTGCAGCGCAACGCCGACAGCGCCGGCGATTTCCTGCCGCTGACGCGCGCGAACATCCTGCGCCAGGCCTTCAAGTTCCTGGGCGAGCGCTACGGCTGGGGCCATTCGTACAACGGGCGCGACTGCAGCGGCTTCGTCTCCGACGTCTACCACAGCATGGGCGTGCAGATGCCGCGCAACACCAGCGACCAGTCGGTGAGCCCGGCGTTCGCGCGCACGCACTTCGAGCCGGGCGACAGCCGCGACAAGCGCATGGCGGCCATCGCCGCGCTCGACGTGGGCGACCTGATCTACATCCCCGGCCACGTGATGATGTTCGCCGGGCGCATCGACGGCCGGCCCTACGTGATCCACGACACGAACGGCGGCAGCTTCCTGGGCGCCGACGGCGAACCGCATTCCCTGCACCTCAACGGCGTCTCGCTCACGCCGCTGCTGCCGCTGCGTTTCGGCAAGGACCACGACTACGTGGACCGCATCACCAACATCGTCCGGGTGGCCCAAGACAAATGAAGATCACCGACATCCGCTTCGGCATGCTGCGGGTCCCGCTGAAGACGCCGTTCAAGACCGCGCTGCGCACCGTCGAGCAGGTCGAGGACGTCGTGGTGATGATCCACACCGACACCGGCCACGTCGGCTACGGCAGCGCGCCGGCCACCGCGGTGATCACCGGCGACACCCACGGCTCGATCGTGGACGCCGTGCGCCACTACATCTCGCCGCGCCTGGTCGGCCAGGACATCGCCAACCTCAACCGCATCACCCACCTCGTGCAGGGCGCGATGGAGAAGAACTCCAGCGCCAAGGCCGCGGTCGAGATCGCGGTGCACGACCTGTGGGGCCAGCTCTACGGCGCGCCGCTGTACAAGCTGCTGGGCGGCGGCGAGCCGGCGATCACCACCGACATCACCATCAGCGTCGACTACATCGACAAGATGGTGGCCGACTCGCTGGCGGCGGTGGACCGCGGCTTCGAGTCGCTGAAGATCAAGGTCGGCAAGGACATCGGCGTGGACATCGAGCGGACCAAGGCGATCCACGCCGCGGTCGAGGGCCGCGCCCTGCTTCGCCTGGACGCCAACCAGGGCTGGACCGCCAAGCAGGCGGTCTACGCGCTGCAGACGCTCGAGGACGCCGGGGTCAAGCTCGAGCTGGTCGAGCAGCCGGTCAAGGCCTACGACCTGGAGGGCCTGCGCTACGTCACCGAGCGCGTGCATACTCCGGTGATGGCGGACGAGAGCGTGTTCGGCCCGATGGAAGTGATCGAGCTGATCCGCATGCGCGCCGCCGACATCGTCAACATCAAGCTGATGAAGA
>JBDZUW010000072.1:0-10619 GCA_040255375.1 Luteimonas sp.
TGGTGTAGCCGTTGTCGAGGAAGTCGCCGCCGTGCGGGATCACGTTGAACGCGATCTGCACCGGATACACCTCCGCCTCGGCCGGCTGGAAGTTCAGCAGCGCCGCCGTCTGCCGCCCCAGCTCCTCGAGCGCGCGGCGCCCGGTGCCGGACACCGACTGGTAGGTCGCGACGTTGATGCGCTCGATGCCCGCGGCGCGGTGCAGCGGCGCCAGCGCGACCAGCATCTGCATGGTCGAGCAGTTGGGGTTGGCGATGATGCCGCGCGGGCGGTGCTTCAACGCTTCCGGATTGACCTCGGCCACGACCAGCGGCACGTCGTCGTCGCGGCGGAACGCGGACGAATTGTCGATCACCACCGCGCCGGCCGCGGCGAACTTCGGCGCGTACTCGCGCGAGACGTCGCCGCCCGCCGAGAACAGCGCGATGTCCACGCCTGCCGGATCGAAGGTCGCGAGGTCGCGCACCATCACTTCGTCGTCGCCGAACGCCACCTCGCCGCCGGCCGAACGCTCGCTCGCGAGCGCAACCAGTTCGCCGACGGGGAATTTCCGCTCCGCGAGCACCGACAGCATCGTCTCGCCGACGGCGCCCGTCGCGCCCACGACCGCCACCTTCAGCATCCTGCCCTTCATCGCCCTGCCCTGCATCGTCATCCTGGAATCCTGGGGAAAACGTCGCCCACGTCGCCGCATTGCGCGCGGTGCCGCAGCGCCTGGTCCATCAGCACCAGCGCGAGCATCGCCTCGCAGACCGGCACCGCGCGGATGCCCACGCACGGGTCGTGCCGGCCCGTCGTGACCACTTCGACCTCGTTGCCGTGCACGTCGAGGCTGCGTCCCGGCAGGCGCAGGCTCGAGGTCGGCTTGAACGCGACGGACACCACGACCGGCTGCCCGCTGGAGATGCCGCCGAGGATGCCGCCCGCGTGGTTGGAGAGGAAACCCGCGGCCGTCGCTTCGTCGCGGTGCTGCGTGCCCTTCTGCGCGACGCTGGCGAAGCCGTCGCCGATCTCGACGCCCTTGGCCGCGTTGATGGACATCATCGCCGCCGCGAGTTCCGCGTCGAGCTTGCCGTACACCGGCTCGCCCCAGCCCGGCGGCACGCCGGTGGCGACGGCGGTGACACGCGCGCCGACCGAATCGCCGGACTTGCGCAGCGCATCCATGTAGGCCTCCAGCTCCGGCACCTGCGCGGCGTCGGGCCAGAAGAACGGATTGCCGTCGACGGCGGCGAGATCGGCGCTGCGCGGGACCACGCTGCCCAGCTGCGCCAGCCAGCCGCGCACCATCACGCCGTGGCGCCGGGCCAGCCACTTCCTGGCGACGACGCCGGCGGCGACGCGCATCGTCGTCTCGCGCGCGGACGCGCGGCCGCCGCCGCGCGGATCGCGGATGCCGTACTTCTGCCAGTAGGTGTAGTCGGCGTGGCCGGGACGGAACTGCTCCGCGATCGCGTCGTAGTCCTTGCTGCGCGCATCGGTGTTGCGCACCAGCAGCGCGATCGGCGTGCCGGTGGTCAGGCCCTCGTGGACGCCGGAGAGGATCTCGACCTCGTCCGCCTCGCGGCGCTGCGACGTGTGCCGGCTGCGGCCGGTGGCGCGCCGCGCGAGGTCCTCGACGAAATCCTCCGGCGCGAGCTCGAGCCCCGGCGGGCAGCCGTCGACGACGCAGCCGATCGCCGGCCCGTGCGATTCGCCGAAGGTGGTGACTCGCAGCAGGCGGCCGAAGGTGTCCATCGCGGCGTGCGTGCGCCTAGAACAGCCCGGGCGCGGCTGCCGCGCCCGCTTCCGGCCGGGCGCCCGCGTTCGCGTCGCGCGCGTCGGCGAGCTGGCGGATCCGCGCATGGTGCGCGACCAGGTCGTGGCGCTCGGCGACGAACACGCCCATCTGCCCGACCTTGAACTCGACCCAGGCCAGCGGCAGTTCCGGCAGCAGCTTCGCCAGCGCCTGCTCGGCCTCGCCGACCTCGCAGACCAGCAGGCCGTCCTCGGTGAGGTGCAGCGGCGCGTCGCGGAGGATGCGCAACGCCAGGTCGAGGCCGTCGTGGCCGGCGCGCAGGCCGAGCTCGGGCTCGTGCGCGTATTCCGGCGGCAGCGCGTCGGTCTCGTCGTCGGTGACGTAGGGCGGATTGGTGACGATGAGATCGTAGTGCTCGCCCGACAGCGCGGAGAACAGGTCGGACTTCAGCAGCCGCAGGTTGCTCACGTGCAGCCGCGCTTCGTTTTCCCGCGCGAGCGACAGCGCGTCGTCCGAGAGGTCGACGCCGTCGACGTGCCAGTCCGGGTTGTAGTGCGCCATCGCGATGGCGATGCAGCCCGAGCCCGTGCACAGATCGAGCGCGCGGCGCACCTCGCGGCCGCCGAGCCAGGGCTCGAAGCCGGATTCGATCAGCTCGGCGATCGGCGAACGCGGCACCAGCGCGCGCGGATCGGACTTGAACGACAGGCCGGCGAACCAGGCCTCGCCGGCGAGATAGGCGGCCGGGACCCGCTCCTCGATGCGGCGCAGGAACAGCGCCAGCACGTCCTCCTTCTCGGCCAGCGTGACCCGGGCCTGGCCGTAGGCCGGCGGCAGGTCGTGCGGCAGGTGCAGGGCGTGGAGGGTGAGCTGGGTCGCCTCGTCCAGGGCGTTGTCGTAGCTGTGGCCGAAGGTCAGCCCCGCCGCGCTGAACCGGCTGGCGCCGTAGCGGATCAGGTCGATGATGGTCTGGAGCTCGTCGGTCATGGGGTCGGCAGGCATCTCGTCGGCCATGGAAGGCGGCCTCGGGTTGGCGCCGGACCGCGAATTATAGCGATGGCGCGGCTATCATGGCCGAAGTTCAAGTACCTGCTGAAGTCGAGCCCATGTTCAACCGCACCACCCTGGTCGTCCTGGTCGCCGCCTTGGCTGCCGCCTTCGGGTTCTGGGCGGCGCAGCATCGCTTCGCCGCCGACGCGGCGGGCCCGCAGCTGCAGGCGGTGCGCCTGTTCGACCAGCCGCGCACGCTGCCGGCGTTCTCGCTGCAGCAGTCCGACGGCACGCCGCTGGTCCCGGGTGAGCTGCAGGGCCACTGGACGCTGGTGTTCCTCGGCTTCACCCATTGCCCGGACGTCTGCCCGACCACGCTGGCGCAGCTCGCGCAGGCGCAGCAGCAGTGGGCGTCGCTGCCGGAGGCGACGCGCCCGCGGGTACTGTTCGTCTCGGTGGACCCGGAGCGCGACACGCCCGACCGCGTCGGCGAGTACGCGCACGCGTTCCACAAGGACACGCTGGCGGCGACCGCGGACATCCCGGCGCTCGAGGCCTTCGCGCGCTCGCTGTCGCTGGTGTTCATGAAGGCGCCGGCGCCCGCGGGCGCGCCGGCCGACCAGTACAGCGTCGACCATTCGGCGGCGCTGGCCGTGCTCGATCCGCAGGCGCGGATGGCCGGCGTCGTGCAGCCGGGCGGCGAAGGCGCGCTGGATGCGCGCGCGATCGCCGCCGACCTCGCCGCGCTCTCGCGCACGCGCCGCTGAGCCGCCCGGACCGTGGATCCTTTGACCGCCCTCACCCACGTCCTCCCGCACCGCGTGCTGTCCTCGCTGGCGCGGCGACTGGCGTATTCGCGCCACCCGCGGGTGCGCCGGCGGCTGATCGACGCGGTGACGCGCCGCTTCGACGTGGACCTGTCGGAGGCGCTGGAATCCGACCCGCGCGCCTACGAAAGCTTCAACGCCTTCTTCACCCGTGCGCTGAAGCCCGGCGCGCGCCAGCCCGATCCCGACCCGCGCGCGCTGCTGATGCCCGCGGACGGCCGCATCAGCCAGTGCGGCGCGATCGAGGGCGGGCGCATCTTCCAGGCCAAGGGCCAGTCCTTCACCGCCGCGGAACTCCTCGCCGATCCGCAGGCCGCGGCGCCCTATGCCGACGGCCTGTTCGCGACGGTGTACCTCTCGCCGCGCGACTACCACCGCGTGCACATGCCGTGGACCGGGCGCCTGCGCCGCACCGTGCACGTTCCCGGCCGGCTGTTCTCGGTGGGGCCGGCGGCCGTGCGCGAGGTGCCGCGGCTGTTCGCGCGCAACGAGCGCCTCGTGTGCCACTTCGATTGCGACTTCGGCCCGATGGCGGTGGTGATGGTCGGCGCGCTGCTGGTGTCGGGCGTCGAGACCGTCTGGAGCGGCATCGAGATCCCGCGCTACGGCAAGGCCGTCACCGCGAAGGATTATCGCAACCAGGCGGTGGTGCTGGAGCGCTTCGCCGAAATGGCGCGGTTCAACTACGGCTCGACGGTGATCGTGCTGCTGCCGCCGGGCGTGGCCGCGCTCGCGCCGGGGCTGGCCGCGGAATCTCCGGTGCGCCTCGGCCAGCGCCTCGCGACGCTGGGCTGACGACTAGGCCCCCCAACGATCGCCGGCCGCTTACTGGCGGCAAGATTCGAGCGACAGCCGCTGGCCGGGCTTGATGCGGTAGGCCGGCGCCTTGATGCGGTTGCCCTTCGCCAGGTCGCCGGCGGCGCACTGGAACTTGCGCGCGATGGAGCTGAGCGTTTCGCCGCGCTGCACCTGGTAGTGCTTCGGGCGTTCCTGCGCCTTCGCCGTCGCCGCCGGTGCAGGCGCGGGAGCGGCCGAGGCGACCTGCACGACCGCGGCCTTCGCATCGCTCGCCAGCAGCGTCTGCGCGAGCGTCGCGCGCGGGCCGCGCACGCAGTAGCGCTCGTAGAGGCCGGCGATGCGCGCGCTGGCGTTCACCTGCGTTCCTGCCGGCAGCATCGCCGAGGCCTGCAGGCGCGGATTGAGGTTGCGCAGCGTGCGCAGGTAGCCGTCGCGGGTGCCGTAGTCGCCGAGGCAGATGGTCAGGCCGTAGAGCGAGTCGGGCTTCTGCAGCACCAGCGCCGCGGAGCGCGGGTCGACGTCGTGGAACGACAGGCCGTAGCGCTTCGGATGCAGGAACAGCCACGCGGCCGCGATCACCATCGGCACGTAATCGCGGGTTTCCGCCGGGAACTGCGCGTAGACCGGCGCGTCCCAGAAGCCGCGGCCGCCGCTGGCCTGGTAGACGCGCCGGGCGCGGCCCTCGCCGCCGTTGTAGGCGGCGAGCGCGAGCTCGAGGTTGCCGTCGAGCTCGGCCATCCGCTCGTTGAGGTAGGCGGCGCTCGCCTCGGCCGCCGCGCGCGGGTCGTAGCGGGTATCGAAGCCGGTGGCGTCCTGGCCGAGGCCGAAGCGCTTGCCGGTCGCGTACATGAACTGCATCGGGCCGGCCGCGCCGACGCGCGAGCCGGCGTGCACCTTGCCGTTCGACTCCTTGGCCATGATCCCGAACAGCAGCGCCTCGGGCAGCCCGGCGCGCTGGAACGAGGGCCACATCAGCGGGCGCAGGTACTCGTAGTTCTCGTAGGTGTCGAGCAGCTGGCCGCGCATGTCGGTGAGCCAGCGGCGGATCGCGGCCTGCACCGCGGGGTTGTACTGCACCATGTCGTCGAAGCGGTGCGAGCGGTTGTCGAGCAGGCTTGCGGCACCCGCCGCCTCCGGCACGTCGGCGGCGAGCAGCCCGGCCTGCGCCGGCGCCATCGCATCCTGGCCGGCATGGTCGGGATCGGCGTCGTCGGGGTCGATGCCGTCGCCTTCGACGATTCCGCCTCCGGCGTCGGCGGCTTCCTTCAGCAAGCGCGCGTAGGTCGCGAGCAGCGTGGACACCGGGCAGCCCGCGGTGCGGGTGCATTCGGCGACGGCGTCCTCCATGTCGGCCAGCGCCGCGTCGGCCTGGCCCTGCGCCAGCGGATCCGCGTCGGCGATGCGGACCACGGCGTCCCGGTAGCGCGCCTCGGCCGCGGACATCCGCGCGGACACCGCGTCGATGGCGGCCTGCGCGCGGCGCGAGGCGGCCTCGGCCGCGCCGGTGCTGCCCAGCATCGCGGCGACGAGCGCCGCCGGCATGGCGGTGCGGAAAAGGACGCGGAAAGCGCCCGTGAAAGACAGGCTCGATGCCATGGTGCGTGGATGTCGTGCGAAAACGGCAGGGTAGCCCCCGCCCGCGACCGCGGGCAACCCGTCGCGGATAGAATCCCGATGGTCTTCACGGAACCCGGCACATGGACCCGATCCTCATCGGCAAGGCGGTCACCACGCCGGCATCCGGCAACGTCGTGCTGCTGCCGAGGTACGGCAACCGCCACGGGCTCGTGGCCGGCGCCACCGGTACCGGCAAGACGGTGACGCTGATGACGATCGCCGAAGGCTTTTCGCGCATCGGCGTGCCCGTGTTCATCGCCGACGTGAAGGGCGACGTCGCCGGCCTCGCCGTGCCCGGCAGCACGAACGAGAAGCTGCAGGCGCGCCTCGAGCGCATCGGCGTCGCCGACTACCGCAACGAGGGCGTGCCGGCGATCTTCTGGGACCTCTACGGCAAGCTCGGCCACCCGGTGCGCACGACCGCCAGCGAGATGGGCCCGCTGCTGCTCGCGCGGATCCTGGAGCTCAACGACACCCAGGCAGGCGTGCTCGACATCGTGTTCAAGCTCGCCGACGACCGCGGCCTGCTGCTGCTCGACCTGCAGGACCTGCGGGCGCTGCTGAACCTCGTCGCCGACGAACGCAAGGACGTCTCGACGCAGTACGGGCTCGTCAGCGCGCAGTCGGTGGCGGCGATCCAGCGCAGCCTGCTGCGCCTGGAGCAGGAAGACGGCGCGCAATTCTTCGGCGAGCCGGCGCTGGAGCTCGCCGACCTGATGCGCACCACCACCGACGGCCGTGGCGTCGTCGGCATCCTCGCCGCGGACCGGCTGGTGCTCAAGCCGCGCCTGTATTCGACCTTCCTGCTGTGGCTGCTGTCGGAGCTCTTCGAACAGCTGCCCGAGGTCGGCGACCTCGAGAAGCCGAAGCTGGTGTTCGTGTTCGACGAGGCGCACCTGCTGTTCGACGATGCGCCGGCCGCGCTGCGCCAGCGCGTCGAACAGGCCGTGCGGCTGATCCGTTCCAAGGGCGTGGGCGTGTATTTCTGCTCGCAGTTCCCGGACGACGTGCCGGACGAGATCCTCGGCCAGCTCGGCAACCGCGTGCAGCACGCGCTGCGCGCCTTCACGCCGCGCGACCAGAAGGCGGTGAGGACGGCCGCCGAGACCTTCGTGCCGAACCCGCCGCTGGACGTGGCCGCGGCGATCGGCCAGCTCGGCGTGGGCGAGGCGCTGTGCTCGATGCTGGCCGATCCCGCCGGCGGCGGCCGCGGCATCCCCGCGCCGGTCGAACGCACGCTGGTGGCGCCGCCGCGCTGCCGCATGGGTGCGATCACCGACGCCGAGCGCGCGCAGGTGCGCGCGGGCAGCCCGGTCGGCGCGAAGTACGACAACGCGATCGACCGCGAATCCGCCGCGGAGCTGCTCGCGCGCAAGGCGGAACAGGCCGGCGCCCGCAACGATGCGCCGCCCGCGCAGCGCGATGCCCTGCCCGGCCGCGCCGGTGGCGGCAGCGGAACCGCTGCCGGCGGCGACGCGGCGGGCGGCGGCTTCGGCCAGGCCGTCCGCGACGTGCTGTTCGGCACGCGCCGCCGCCAGGGCATGGTCGAGACCATGGCCAAGCAGGCCGCGCGTACCGTCGGCAACCAGGTCGGGCGCCAGATCCTGCGCGGCGTGCTGGGCGGCATGCTCGGCGGCCGGCGCTGATGTCGACGAACCACCAACAGGAGAACACCACGATGGAACGCAACACGCCCGCCACCCGGATCGCTGCCGTCGCGCTGGCACTGCTGGCCTGCGCCTGTTCGCGCGAGGCTCCCGATGCCGCGACGCCACCCGCGGCCACGCCGGCGGCAACCGCGTCGCAACCGGTGGCCGCGGTGGAGGACGCTGCAGCCCCCACGATGGCCGAACCGGGCGTGCAGCCCGCCGGCGCGTCCGCCGATGCACGCGCGTTCGCGGGCACCTACTCCGGCGCCCTGCCCTGCGCCGATTGCCCCGGCATCGACGAAACGCTGGTGCTCTCCGCCGATGGCGGCTTCGTCCTCACCGATACGTACCGCGAGCGGCCCGGCGCTGCCAACGTCGTGCAGGGCAGCTGGTCGCTCGAGGCGGGCGGCACGCGCATCCGCCTGGATCCCGGCAGCAAGGATGCGGCCGACAAGCTCTACGAAGTCGACGGCGACGGCCTGCGCGTGCTCGACGGCGACGGCAAGCGCATCGGCAACGGCCTGCCCGATCGCCTGGCCAAAGACGCCTGACGCGATGGGTCGCTGGCGCCCGCCCGCGGCGCAATCCACCGCGCTGGTCACGCCGCAGGGCCATGCGCGGCTGAAGGCGGAGCTCGACGAGCTCTGGCGCGTGCGCCGCCCCGAGGTGGTGCGCGCGCTCGCCGCGGCCGCCGCCGAGGGCGACCGCTCGGAGAACGCGGAGTACACCTACCGCAAGAAGCAGCTCGGCGAAATCGACCGGCGCGTGCGCTACCTCGGCAAGCGCCTCGAGTCGTTGCGCGTGGTGGACACCGTGCCCGCGGACCGGGAGGCGGTGTACTTCGGCGCCAACGTCGAGGTCGAACGCCTCGATACCGGCGAGACCGCGCGCTACCGCATCGTCGGCCCGGACGAGACCGACGCCGCCCTCGGCCACATCAGCATCGACTCGCCGCTGGCGCGCGCCATGCTGAAGAAGCGGCCCGACGACGAGTTCGAGGCCGAGCTGCCCGCCGGCGCCGCGCGCTTCGCGATCGTCGCGGTGGACTACGATTCCGGGAACTGATCGTCCAGGTCGATGTCGGGGACGCCGTTGACGCGCTGGTCGCGCGGCGCGCAGTCGCGCGCATCCTTCGCGAGCGACTGGTAGCGCGTCTGGAAATCCAGGAGGTCCGCTTCCTCGAGTTCCTCCAGGTCCAGCAGCTTGTTGTGCGCGCCCTCGGTGGCGCGGATCAGCTCGTCGAGCTTGATCTGCAGCGCCTGCGTGTCGCGGTTCTGCGTCGCCTGGATCAGGAACACCATGAGGAAGGTGATGATGGTGGTGCCGGTGTTGATCACCAGCTGCCAGGTGTTGCTGAACTTGAACAGCGGGCCCGTGATCGCCCACGCCAGGACGATCCCGGCGGCCAGCGCGAAGCACAATGGGCGCCCGGTGAAGCGCGATGCCGCTTTTGTGATGCGGGTGAACCAGCCCAGCTTGCGCATGCCTCCTCCATCGAAAGGGTCGCCGATGCGCGCCGCGCGCGGCCGCATCGCCTAGATGCCGGCGTACCAGTCGTACTTCCGGTCTTCCCAGAAGCCGCCCTTCCCGCCATGGATGCCAGCGTAGCCGTCGACGATGCGGATCGCGTGAACGTACTTGGCGTGCTTGTAGCCCAGCTTGCGCTCGATGCGCATCCGCACGGGCGCGCCGTTGGCCACGCCGAGCGGCGCATCGTTGAGGCGGTGGGCCGCGATCGTCTGCGGGTGGTATGCGTCCTCGAGGTCGATGCTCTCGTAGTAGCGCGAGCCGTTGCCCGCGAGGTCGTCGAAGCAGTGGAACACCACGTAGCGCGCGCCGGGGCGCAGGCCCGCCAGGTCCAGCAGGTGGGCCAGCGGGACGCCCTGCCACTTGCCGATCACGCTCCAGCCCTCGACGCAGTCGTGGCGCGTCACCTGCGTGCGCTGCGGCAGCGCGCGCAGGGCCTCCAGCGAGAATTCGAGCGGCCGGCGCACCAGCCCGTCCACCCGCAACCGGTAGCCGGCGAACCCGCCCGCCTTCAGCGCGAGGTATTCCGGCGTGCGCGGATCGATCGAACCGTTGGGCCGGAACACGGGCGAGATCATCGATTCCGGGAACTCGGCGGCCAAGCGATCCCCCGTGAGCGCACGCTGCACGCGCATGGACAGCGGCTCCGCCGCACCCAGCACGGACACGAAGCGCGGGTCGCGCGACAGCGCGTCGCAGCCCGAGAGCAGCCCCGCGCCCGCGCCGGCCACCAGCCCGCGCAGCAAGCGCCGCCTGGCGACGAGCACTTCAGCCATCTCCGCCCTCCCCGCGCGGCCAGCGCACCCGGAAGCGACCGGTGAGCATCGAGCGCACGTGGTTCACCGGCCCCGCGTACACGACCATCAGCACGTGCACGGCGAAGAACAGCACGAACAGCGACATCGCGACGAAGTGCAGCGTGCGCGCCGACTGCCGGCCGCCGACCAGCGACAGCCAGCCGCCGAGCAGGCTGTCCATCTGCGGCGACATCGACAGTCCGGTCAGGATCGCCAGCGGCGCGAGCACGAAGACCGCGCCCAGGTAGGCGAGCTTCTGCAGCGGGTTGTAGCGCAGCGCCGCTTCGCCGACGGGATGGCGGAAGCGAAGGTGGTCGGCCACCGAGCGCCCGAGGGCGCGCCAGTCGGCACGTCGCATCGCCAGGTCGTCGCGCAGGTGCCGGCTCGCCAGCGACCAGCCCAGGTAGCAGGCGCCGTTGATCGCCCACAGCCACGCGAAGAAGAAGTGCCAGCGCCGGCCCAACGCCAGCGACTGGTAGCCGGGGATCGTCGCCCAGTCGGGCATGCCGCCGGGAAGGGCGAGCAGCGGCCGCGCGAAGTCCGAGACCTGCCCCCAGTACAGCGCGGGATGGGCGTTGAAGACCTGCAGGCCGCTGCCGGCGAGGGCCAGCAGGCAGAGGGCGTTGATCCAGTGCATCCAGCGCAGCGGGGCGCGGTGGCGCAGCACCGTGCGCCA
>JBDZUW010000073.1:0-10605 GCA_040255375.1 Luteimonas sp.
GTGGCGCGGCGGGCCTTGTGCAGGCCGACCTTCTTGCGCTCGACCTCGCGCGCGTCGCGGGTCATGAACCCGGCCTTGCGCAGTTCGGTCTTCAGCGTCTCGTCGTACTCGACCAGCGCGCGGGCGATGCCGAGGCGGATCGCGCCGGCCTGGCCGGTGATGCCGCCGCCCTCGACCGTGACCTTGACGTCGAACTTGTCCATCGACTTGGTCAGCTCGAGCGGCTGGCGCACGATCATGCGCGCCGTCTCGCGGCCGAAGAAGTCCTCGATCGAGCGGTCGTTGATGGTGATGGCGCCGCTGCCCTTGCGCAGGAACACGCGCGCGGTGGAGGACTTGCGACGGCCGGTGCCGTAATTCTGGTTCGTGGTTGCCATGTGTTTGCCTTAGATCTCGAGCGGCTGCGGCTGCTGGGCGGCGTGCGGGTGCTCGGCACCCTTGTACACCTTGAGCTTGCGGTACATCGCGCGGCCGAGCGGGTTCTTCGGCAGCATGCCCTTCACCGCGGTCTCGATCACGCGCTCCGGGTGGCGCTCCAGCGCCTGGGCGAGGTTCTCGGACTTCAGGTTGCCGATGTAGCCGGTGAACCGGTGGTACATCTTGTCCTGCAGCTTCTTGCCGGTGACCGCGACCTTCTCGGCGTTGATCACGACGATGTAGTCGCCGGTATCGACGTGCGGGGTGAACACGGGCTTGTGCTTGCCGCGGAGGCGGCGGGCGAGCTCGGAGGCGAGGCGGCCCAGGGTCTTGCCCTCGGCATCGACGAGGTACCAGTCGCGCTGGACGGTCTCGTTCTTGGCAGTGAAAGTCTTCATGGCGGTCCTGCGATGGGTACCTTGTCGGGCTGGTTGCGGGGAGGCTGCGGAACGCCTCGGCCGGAACGTCGCCACGCGTTGTGGAAACACAAGAGGCGGAATGATAGCCCGTGCCGCGGCCACGGGCAACCCGGCTTAGACTTCCGCCCGTGAACCTGCCTGCCGGCCCCCTGCCCGCCGACCCGGCGCCACCTGGCGCACCCGGCGCCGCGCGCTCCTCCGTGCCGTCCGCCGATCCGCTGGTGGCGCTGGCCGACCGTTGCGTCCAGTGCGGCCTGTGCCTGCCCGCCTGCCCGACGTACCGGCTCGATGTCCTCGAACTGGAGTCCCCGCGCGGCCGGATCGCGCTGGCCCGGGGCTGGGCGCTGGGCGTGGTGGCGCCGGACCCCGCTGGCGAGGCCCACCTCGACCAGTGCCTGGGATGCCGCAGCTGCGAGGCCGTCTGCCCCGCGGGCGTGGAATACGGCGCACTGCTGGTCGCGGCGCGGGCCCGGCAGCGCGAACGCCGCGCCCCGGGGGTGCGGCAGCGGTTGCTCGAGATGGCGGCGGCGCGCCCGCGCCTGATGGCGATGGCGCTGGGGGTCTACCGCACGCTGTATCCGGCGCTGCCGGCCGCGTGGCGGACCGTGCCGCGGCCGCCGGGGGCCCGCGCGGGCGGCGATCCGTCCGGGCGACGAGCGCCTGCCGGTGAGGTCGCACTGTTCCGTGGCTGCGTCGCCGGACCGTACGAGGCCGGGCTGCGCGGCGCGGTCGCGCGCCTGTGCGCGGCCGCCGGCATCGGACTCGCCGAGCCGCCGGGACAGGGTTGCTGCGGCGCCCTGCACGCGCATGCCGGCGATGTCGCCACGGCGGCACGGCTGGCGGCCCGCAACCGGGATGCGTTCACGGGCACGCGGCAGGTCCTGACGCTGGCCAGCGGTTGCCACGAGGCCGTCGCCACCGCGATGCCGGATGGCACGCACGCGGCGGATGCGATCGCCTTCCTCGCGTCCCGCGCCGACCGCCTCGCCTTCCGCGAATGCCGCCAACGCGTGGCGCTGCACGTGCCGTGCACCCAGCGCAACGTCGTGCGCAGCGCCGCCGCGATGCGCGCGCTGCTGGCGCGCGTGCCTGGCCTGGAGGTCGTCGAGCTCGACGCCGGCCTCGGCTGCTGCGGCGCCGCCGGCACGCAGATGGCGACGGATCCCGCGCGCGCGGCCCTGTTCCGCGCGCCGCTGCTGGACCAGCTCGCCGCAAGCGGGGCGAGCCGGCTGCTCAGCGCCAACATCGGCTGCCGGCTGCACTTCGCCAACGCCGCCGCGGTACCCGTCCAGCATCCGATCGAATTCCTCGCCACCCTCATCCCGTAGGGTGGACAATGGACCCATGGAACGCATGCTGACCCCGCTGGACCGCCTGCTCGACGGGGCCCAGAACGCCCTCGGGACGGTGTTCGGCAGCGCCCGCGCAGAACGCCCGAATCCCGCCGGCGACCGCGCCGACGTCGTGCTCGACGATGCCGAGCGCCGGCACGCCGCCGGCCTGATGCGCATCAACCACGTCGGCGAGGTCTGCGCGCAGGCGCTCTACGTCGGCCAGGCGCTGGTGGCGCGCGACGCCGCGACACGCGCGCAGTTGCTGCACGCGGCGCAGGAGGAAACCGACCACCTCGCCTGGTGCGCCGACCGCCTGCGCGAGCTGGACAGCCGCCCGAGCCTGCTCAACCCGTTGTGGTACGCCGGCAGCCACGCGATCGGCGTAGTCGCGGGCCTGCGCGGCGACGGCTGGAACCTGGGCTTCGTGGTCGAGACGGAGCGCCAGGTCGAGGCGCACCTCGACGAGCACCTGCAGTCGCTGCCGCAGGCCGACCTGCGCAGCCGCGCGATCCTGGAAACCATGAAGGCCGACGAGTCGCGGCACGCGGCGAACGCCGAGGCCGCCGGCGCGCGCGTGCTGCCGCCGCCGATCCCGTCGCTGATGGCGGCCGCCTCGAAGCTGATGAAGACCGTCGCCTACCGCCTGTAAAGGGTCACTCGACCAGGTTGCGGCCGTGGTAGAGCTCCTCGATCTCGCGCTTCAGCCGCGCCTCGATCTTCATCCGCTCCTTGAACGACAGGTTCTTCGCCTTTTCCTCGAACAGGTAGTTGTCGAGGTCGAAGTCCTTCAGGTGCATCTTCGTGTGGAAGATGTTTTCCTGGTACACGTTCACGTCGAGCATCTCGTAGCGCGAGCGCACGTTCTTGGCCAGGTAGTCCTGGATCGAGTTGATCTTGTGGTCGATGTAGTGCTTGCGGCCCTTGATGTCGCGGGTGAAGCCGCGCACGCGGTAGTCCATCACCACGATGTCGGACTCCAGCGACTCGATCAGGTAGTTCAGGGCCTTCAGCGGCGAGATCACGCCGCAGGTGGCCACGTCGATGTCGGCGCGGAAGGTCGCGATGCCGTTGTCCGGATGCGTCTCCGGATAGGTGTGGACCGTGATGTGCGACTTGTCCAGGTGCGCGACCACGGCGTCCGAGATCACGCCCTTGGCCTGCGACTTGTCGACCACCGGCTGCTCGGAGATCAGGATCGTCACCGACGCGCCCTGCGGGTCGTAGTCCTGGCGGGCCACGTTCAGGATGTTCGCGCCGATGATCTCGGCCACGTCCGTGAGGATCTGGGTGAGCCGGTCGGCGTTGTACTCCTCGTCGATGTACTCGATGTAGCGCCGGCGCTGGTCCTCGGACACGGCGTAGCACACGTCGTAGATGTTGAACGACAGCGCCTTGGTCAGGTTGTTGAAACCCTGCAGTTTCAGGCGGGGCAGCGGCTTGACCATGGACATCGGCATTCCGGGGGCGAGGCAAGGGGCGGATTATGGGGCAAAACGCCCGGGGGCGCCCCCCTGCATCCGCGCGGGGTTTGCCGTGGAGCGGGCAAGGCACTACCCTCGCACCACGACAACGCATGGATCGGATGCCCATGTCCCCCGCCCTGCAGGGCCTTCGCCAGAACGGCAACAATCCGCTCGCGCCCGATACGGCGACGATCGAGCGCTTCCTCGGCTATTGCCACCGCCGCCGGTATCCGCCGCGGACGGAGGTATTCCGCCCGGGCGATCCCGCCGGCACGCTCTACTACGTGATCAGCGGCTCGACCAGCATCATCACCGAGGAGGACGACGGCCGCGAACTCGCGCTCGGCTACTTCGGCGCCGGCGAATTCGTCGGCGAGATGGGCCTGTTCATCGAGTCCGACCGCCGCGAGGTGATCCTGCGCACGCGCGTGCCCTGCGAGCTGGCCGAGATCGGCTACGACAAGCTGTACCAGCTGTTCGCCGGCCCGCTGGCGGCCGACGCGCCGAAACTGCTGTGGGCGATCGGCGCGCAGCTGTCGCGGCGCCTGCTCGACACCAGCCGCAAGGCCGGGCGCCTCGCCTTCCTCGACGTCACCGACCGCATCGTGCGCACGCTGCACGACCTGACCCGCGAGCCCGAGGCGATGACCCACCCGCAGGGCACGCAGCTGCGCATCTCGCGCCAGGAGCTGTCGCGCCTGGTCGGCTGCTCGCGCGAGATGGCCGGCCGCGTGCTGAAGAAGCTCGAGGCGGACGGCGTGCTGCACGCGCACGGCAAGACCATCGTGCTCTACGGCACGCGCTGAGCGATGGCGCCGGCTGCCGCACCCGGCGCCACCGGCAACGCCCGGGTCCGCCCTGCGGCCACGGGCGACGCGAGCGACGTCGCGCGGCTGCTCGGCCACCTCGGCTACCCGTGCGAGGACGCGGAGGCCGCCGAACGCATCGCCACCGTCATCGCCGACCGCCGCCAGCACCTGCTGCTGGCCGAAGTGGACGGCGACGCCTGCGGGCTGGTCGCGCTGTACACGCTGTATTCGCTCGCCCACGGCAGCGAGCTGGCGCGCATCACCGCGCTGGTGGTGGCGCCGGAGCGCGCGCGCGCCGGCATCGGCCGGCTGCTGCTGCGCGAGGTCGAGCAGCTCTCGCGCCGCCACGGCATCCACCGCATCGAGGTGACGAGCAACGCGCGCCGCGTGGATGCGCACGCCTTCTATCGAGGTTGCGGCTACAGCGACGATTCGCGCCGCTTCGTGAAGATGCTCTGCGACTGACGGCACGCACCGCGCGCGTCCCGCGCGACCGGCGTCAGCCGCGATCCCCGCCGCGCGACCAGCAACCCCAGTTCAGGATCGGCGTCCCTTCCGGCAGCACGCGCCTGAACATCGCCACGCGCGACGGCTTCGGGTTCACGACCACCGGCTTGGCCGCGGCCTGCAGCAGCGGCAGGTCGGCCACGCTGTCCGAGTAGGCGATGCCGATGCGGTCGTAGCCGCGATCCCAGATCATGCGCATCTTGTTGCGCGCGTGGCAGTGCTGGGTAGTGACGTAACCGCCGAGGAAGCGCTCGCCGAGGCTGCCGACGATCGGCAGGTCCTGGTGGGCGACGAAATCCAGGATCGCGCGCGCGAGCTCGGGCGGCGCGCCGGTGGCGACGAGCACGCGATCGCCGTCGCGGCGGTGCCGGTGCAGTACTTCCAGCGCCTTCGGCAGCAGGCGGGCACGGATCGAGGCGGCGTTCGCGGCGACGTAGGCGTCGATGAGCGTTTCGATCGCGCGCGTTTCGCCGACCGTGGCGATCCACAGGAAGCCGGAGATGCCGAGGCGCCGCGTGGGCATCCACGCCACCAGCGGCAGCAGCACCGGCGCGGCGAGCACCGCCAGCGCGCGGCGCCACCAGGTGCGCCTGGCCAGCCAGGCGACGAGGTGCGAGCCGGAGTCGCCGTCGTAGAGCGTGTGGTCGAAGTCGAACACGACCAGCTGCCGGTACGGCAGCGAGGCTTCCGCGAACGCGCTCACGCTGCGCCCGCCGCCATCGTTGCGTTCTCGCCGGCCGCGAACAGCCGCTGCAGCGCCGCGCCCGGGTCGGCCTCGCGCATGAACGCCTCGCCGACCAGGAACGCGCCGATGCCGGCATCGCGCAGCCGCCGCACGTCGGCGGGGGCGGCGATGCCGCTTTCGGAGACCAGCAGGCGGCCTTGCGGCAACATCGCCTGGAGCGCGATGGAGGTGTCGAGCGAGACATCGAACGTGCGCAGGTCGCGGTTGTTCACGCCCAGCAGCGGTTGGCGGCCGGCGACGGCGGGGAGGCGCAGCGCGCGCTCCAGCTCGCCGGCGTCGTGCGACTCGACCAGCACGTCCATGCCCAGGCCCATCGCCTGCGCGGCGAGCTCATGCATGCGCGCGTCGTCGAGCGCGGCCACGATGAGCAGGATGCAGTCGGCGCCGATCGCACGCGCTTCCGCCACCTGGTACGGATCGACCGTGAAGTCCTTGCGCAGCACCGGCAGCGCGCAGGCCGCGCGCGCCTGCTGCAGGAACGCCTCGCTGCCCTGGAAGAAGTCGGCGTCGGTGAGCACCGACAGGCAGGCCGCGCCGCCCGCCTCGTAGCTGCGGGCGATGGCGGCCGGGTCGAAGTCGGCGCGGATCACTCCCTTCGAGGGGCTCGCCTTCTTCACCTCCGCGATCACGGCAGGCTTGCCGGCCGCGATGCGCGCCGCGAGCGCCGCGGCGAATCCGCGCGCGGGCGGCATCGCCGCGCCACGCGCTTCGAGCTCGGCCTGCGGCACACGGGCACGCCGCCCGGCGACCTCCTCGTGCTTGCGCGCGAGGATACTGTCCAGGATCGTGCTCATGCGGTGGTCCCCGCATCCAGCGGGCGCCGCGTCGCCGCGACGAAGGCATCGAGGCGCGCGCGCGCCGCGCCGCGGGCGATGGCGGCGCGCGCGCGCGCGATGCCGTCGGCGATGGAATCGGCGACCCCGGCCGCGTACAGCGCCGCGCCCGAATTGAGCGCCACGATCTCGAGCGGCAGGCCCGGCGCGCCGTCCAGCGCCGCCAGCAACATCGCCTTCGACTCGGCGGCGTCGGCCACGCGCAGGTTGCGCGTGTGCGCCATGGAGATGCCGAAATCCTCCGGGTGCACGTCGTATTCGCGCACCACGCCGTCGCGCAGCTCGCCGACCAGCGTGGCCGCGCCCAGCGACAGCTCGTCCATGCCGTCGCGGCCCCACACCACCAGCGCGCGCTCGGCACCCAGCGCCTGCAGCACGCGCACCTGGATGCCGACCAGGTCGGGGTGGAACACGCCCATCAGCGTGGACGGCGCGCCCGCGGGGTTGGCGAGCGGGCCGAGGATGTTGAACAGCGTGCGCACGCCGAGCTCGCGCCTTATCGCGGCGACGGCCTTCATCGCCGGATGGTGCAGCGGCGCGTACATGAAGGCGACGCCGGTCTCGGCGAGGCAGCGCGCGACCCGCTCCGGCGGCAGCTCGATGTCCGCACCGAGCGCCTCCAGCACGTCGGCCGCGCCGGACTTCGACGACACGCTGCGCCCGCCGTGCTTGGCCACGCGCGCGCCGGCCGCGGCGGCGACGAACATCGACGCGGTCGAAATGTTGAACGTATGCGCGCCGTCGCCGCCGGTGCCGACGATGTCGACGAGGTGGGTGCGGTCGGCGATTTCGACCGGGCGCGCGAATTCGCGCAGCACCGACGCGGCGGCGGCGATCTCGCCGACGGTTTCCTTCTTCACCCGCAGGCCGGTGAGGATCGCCGCGGTCAGCGCGGGCGGGACCTCGCCGCGCATGATCGCGCGCATCAGGCCGACCATCTCGTCGTGGAAGATCTCGCGGTGCTCGATCGTGCGCTGCAGGGCCTCGCGCGGGTCGATCGACATACCGGCCTCCGCCGCGTTCATCGCGCCACGCTCCCGGCCTTCAGGAAGTTCTCCAGCAACGCGTGCCCGTGCTCGGTGAGGATCGATTCGGGATGGAACTGCACGCCCTCCACCGGATGTTCGCGATGGCGCAGGCCCATGATCTCCTCCACGCTGCCGTCCTCGTTCTCGGTCCACGCCGTCGCCTCGAGGCATTCGGGCAGCGCGGCCTTGTCCACCACCAGCGAGTGGTAGCGCGTCGCCTCGTAACCGTCCGGCAGGCCCGCGAACACGCCCTCGCCACGATGCCGGATCGGCGAGGTCTTGCCGTGCATGATCCGCCCCGCGCGGATGACCCTGCCGCCGTAAGCCTGGCCGATCGCCTGGTGGCCGAGGCACACGCCGAGGATCGGGATGCGCGGTCCCAGCTCGCGCACGACCTCGAGCGAGATGCCCGCCTCGTCCGGCGTGCACGGCCCCGGCGAGATCACGATGCGTTCCGGTGCGCGTGCGGCGATGTCCGCCACGGTGAGCGCGTCGTTGCGCGCCACCTCCACCTCGGCGCCCAGTGCCTGCAGGTACTGCACGAGGTTGAAGGTGAAGCTGTCGTAGTTGTCGATCACCAGCAGCACGATGGCTCCGGCGCGGCGCGGCCGCGGAGGGGGAACGGGCATTCTGGCCGGGCGCGCGGGCAGTGGCAAACCGTGCCCGGAACGATCCGGGCGGGCACGCGTTCGATCAGGCCGAAGGCAGCCGGACGATCACCCGCAGCCCGGGCGCGTTGTCGGCCAGCTCGAGCGCGCCCCGGTGGTGCAGGACGATCGCGCGGGCCAGGCTCAGGCCCAGACCGGTGCCCGGCGTGCCGCGATGCGCTTCCAGCCGCACGAACCGGTCCAGCACCCGCATCCGGTCCCCGGGCGCGATGCCGGGGCCGCGGTCGGCGACCTCGAGGCGGACCTCGTCGCCCTCGGCGGCGAGGCCGAGCACCACCTCCCCGCCGGCGTCGCTGAACTTGATGGCGTTGTCGAGCAGGTTGGTCGCCAGCTGGAAGAGCTGGTCGGCATCGCCCCGCACGCGTGCGGGGCCGGTCGCGTCGCGCAGGGCGATGCCGCGCTCCGCGGCGATCGGCACGTACAGCTCGAGCGCGTCGCGGGCCACGGCATGCAGGTCGACTTCGGGCTGGTCGTCGGCGGGCGTCTGCGCCTCGATGCGTGCGAGGCGCAGCAACGCGGCGAACGACTGCAGCAGCTGGTCGGTTTCCGCGATGGCGGCGTCGAGCGCCGGCGTCGCCGCTCCCCGGCCGTCGCCCTCGCGCAACAGCTCCAGGCGGTTGCGCAGGCGCGTCAGCGGCGTGCGCAGGTCGTGGGCGATGTGGTCGGTTGCGTGGCGCACGCCATCGAGCAGGTCCTCGATGCGGTCGAGCATGGTGTTGAAGCGCAGCGAAACGCGGTCGAACGCGTCGTCGCTGCCGTCGATGCTTGCGCGCAGGCCGAGCTCGCCTGCCGCGACCCTTCCCGCCGCCTCGTCGAGCCCGCGCAGCCGGCGCGACACCCAGCGCGCCGCCGAGAACCCGACCAGCGCGCCCAGCGCGGCCGCGACCAGCAGCGCCGCCAGCGCCGTGCGCTGCATGACCGCCAGGAAGCGGTCGGTCGAACGCATCTTCAGCCCGGCCATCAGCACACTGCCGTCCGGCAGGGGCTGCATCCAGGCGACGACGCGGCCGCCGCCGTCGACGGCCGGCATCCGGAACTCGAGCCAACGGCCATGCAGCGTCCCGTCGCCCGCCGCCTTGTCGTGGCGCGGCGGCAGGCGTGCCGGCGCCCCGACGATCGCGGCGCCGCCCGGGTCGAACAACGCATACACGGCATCGGCATCGTTCGGATGCGCCAGGCGCGCGCGCAGCTCCGCCGCGAGCGCGCCGGCACCATCGTCGCGATACAGCTCGACCAGGCCCGCACCGTCGGCGCTGACCACCTGGCGCGCGTCGCCGGCGAGCAGCGCCGAGACGGCGAAGTACACGCCGCCGCCGAGCAGTGCGAACGCGACGAGGAACGCGGCCGCCACCGACAGGGCGAGCCGCGCGCTGGTCGAACGCAGCAGCGGCGTCATGCGCCGAGCCGGTAGCCGGCGCCGCGTACCGTATGCAGCAGCGGCGTGGCGAAATCCTGGTCGATCTTCTGCCGCAACCGGCTGATGTGCACGTCGATCACGTTGGTCTGCGGGTCGAAGTGGTAGTCCCACACGGCTTCGAGCAGCATCGTGCGCGTGACCACGCGGTCGGCCTGGCGCATCAGGTATTCGAGCAGGCGGAATTCGCGCGGCTGCAGCTCGATGCGGCGCCCGGCGCGCACGGCTTCGCGGCGCAGCAGGTCGAGCTCGAGGTCGGCGACGCGCAGGCGCACCGGCTCGGCGCCGCCGCCCGCGCCGCGGCGCGCGAGGCTGTCGAGGCGCGCGCTGAGTTCGGCGTAGGCGAAGGGCTTGGCGAGGTAATCGTCCGCGCCGGCGCGCAGGCCCTCGACGCGATGGTCGACTTCGCCCAGCGCGGTGAGCATCAGCACCGGCGTGCGGTTGCCCGCGCCGCGCAGCGTGCGCAGCATCGCGATGCCATCGACCTGGGGCAGCATCCGGTCGAGGACGATCGCGTCGTAGCGCTCGGTCGTCGCCATGAACAGGCCGTCGCGGCCGTTGTCGGCCTGGTCGACGGCGTGGCCGTCCTCCTTCAGGCCCTTGGCGATGAAGGCGGCGGTATGCGGGTCGTCTTCGACGAGCAGGATGCGCATGCCGGCTCCGTGGACCCGCGAAAGGATACCCCCGCCGATGTGGACGGCGGGGGCATGGACGGCGGGCGGCAGGCTCCGGTCACGGCCGCGCGCCGGGGGTTTCGGCGACGGATCAGCCGGCGGGCTTGGACGCGTCCTTGGCGGCGGCGTCGGTCTTCGCGGCCGGCTTGGCGGCCTTGTGCTTCCAGACCTTTTTCATCGCCGGCTTGGCCGGGGCGGTCTTGGCGGCCGGCGCGGCCGGGGCCGCGGCGGGCGCGGACTGCGCGAACGCCGAGGTCGCGGCGACGGCGAGCGACGCGGCGAGGACGGTGGCGA